>NZ_CP041091.1:2452756-2783012 GCF_006494815.1 Nocardioides sambongensis | reverse complement strand
TTGGTCATCGTGCCGCTGGTCACCAGCGTCTCGCGGAGCAGCTTGCCGGGGGAGAGCTCGTAGGGGTCGCCGGCGCGGCGCAGTGCGGCGAGTACGTCGAACTCCCAGGACTCGATGCCGTGCGCGGTGAAGGAGGCTCGGCGGGCCTTGTCGAGGTGATGCGCCAGCCGGGAGATCCGGCTGAAGACGGCCACGGGTGCCAGGTCCAGGTCTGCACGCTCGCGCGCCCAGGCCTCGATCAGCTCATCGACCTCGTCCCTCACCCCAGGAACGATAGCGGATCTGCAAAGAATCTTGATATCAAGATACGACGGTCGTACGGTGAGCCCATGGATACGCTCGTGACCGACCTCACGCGGGTCCGGCTGACCAGCCTGACCTGGGGTGATCCGACGGACGCGGATCGCCCCCTCGCGCTGCTGCTGCACGGCTTCCCCGACACCGCGCACACCTGGCGCCACCTCGGGCCGGCGCTCGCCGAGGCCGGCTATCGCGCGGTCGCGCCCTTCACCCGCGGCTACGCACCGAGCACCCTGGCCACCGACGGCGTCTACCACCCGGCGGCCCTGATGTCCGATGCGCTCGCGCTGCACCAGCGTCTGCGCGGGGACGCCCGCGCGGTCGTGGTCGGCCACGACTGGGGCGCGATCACCGCCAACGGCGTGGCCGCGCTGCCGAGCAACCCCTTCGGCCGGGTCGTGTCGATGGCGGTCCCGCCGATCCCCGCGCTGCGGGCGCGGCCCGGTGACGCGTGGGGGCTGCTGCCGCGCCAGGCCGCGATGAGCTGGTACACACTCTTCAACCAGCTCCCCGTGCTCCCCGAACGTCGCGCCGAGCGCTTGGTCGCCCACCTCTGGCGCCGCTGGTCACCCGGGTACGACGCAGGCGAGGACCTCGAGCACCTCCGGGCCAGCCTCCCGCCCGGCGCCCACCGCACGGCCGCCTTCGGCTACTACCGCGACGCGCTCCGCCGTCGCACCCTCCCGGCCCCCTACGACTCCTGTGCCGAGCACTGGCTCGCCGCGCCGCGCGGCCCCCTGCTCTACCTGCACGGCGAGGACGACGGCTGCTGCGACGTCCGGTGGGCGGCCCGCGCGGAGGCCGCGCTGCCCTCATCGGCGCAGGTCGCCGTGGTGGCCGGTGCCGGTCACTTCCTGCAGCTAGAGCGGCCGGAGATCGTGAACGCGCGGGTGCTCGAGTTCCTCTCCCGGTCGGCGCCGGCGGAGCCGGTCCGGTCGGACTCGGCATCGTCGGAGGCCGGCGATGAGCGCTGACTGGGACCCCCAGCGCTATCTCACCTACGCCGACGAGCGCGGCCGGCCCTTCGTCGACCTGATCGCCCGGATCGACGCCGACCCGGCCGAGGGGGTGGCGTCGGTCGTCGACCTGGGCTGCGGACCGGGCAACCTGACCGCGCTGCTCGCCCGGCGCTGGCCCCGGGCGGGGGTGACCGGGGTGGACAGCAGCCCGGAGATGATCGCCCGCGCCCGGTCCGAGGTCCCCGGCCTCGACTTCCGCGTCGCCGACCTGCGCGACTGGATCGCCGACCCGGGGCGTGGACCGGTCGACGTGCTGGTCTCCAACGCCACGCTGCAGTGGGTCCCCGGACACCTCGACCTGCTCCCCGCGCTGGTCGCCGCGGTGCGACCGGGCGGGTGGCTCGCCCTCCAGGTCCCGGGCAACTTCGAGCAGCCCAGCCACACGCTGCTGGAGGAGGTCGCGGACCTCCCGGCCCATCGCGAGCACACCCGCGGCGCCGCGCGGCCCGCCGCGCACGACGCCGCCACCTATCTGGATGCTCTCGCCGCGCTCGGCTGCGCCGTCGACGCCTGGGAGACCACCTACCTGCACGTGCTCCGCGGCGAGGACCCGGTCTTCACCTGGGTGAGCGGGACCGCGGCGCGGCCGGTGCTGCAGGCGCTGCCCGACGAGCTGCGCCCCGGGTTCGTCGAGGCGTACAAGGCGCGGTTGCGGGCGTCGTACCCGATGGTGCGGGTGGGGGACGAGCCCGGTGTCGTCCTCCCGTTCCGCCGGGTGTTCGCGGTGGCCCGGGTGCCTGACCACGAGGAGGAAGCATGACCACGATGAGACTGCACCACGTCCAGGTCGCCTGCCCGCCCGGCGGCGAGCACGATGCGCGCCGGTTCTACGGCGAGGGCCTCGGCCTGACCGAGGTGGACAAGCCCGCCGACCTCGCCGGCCGGGGCGGCTGCTGGTTCCGCTCGTACGACGACAGCGGTGCCGTCGTGGCCGAGCTGCACGTCGGTGTGGAGGAGCCGTTCGCGCCGGCACGCAAGGCGCACCCCGCGCTCGTGGTCCCGGATGCGGCGGCCCTCGACGCGCTGGCCGAGCGCCTCGGCGTGGCCGGCTTCGAGGTCGACACCTCGCAGCGCACGACCTTGGCCGGCTACCTGCGCTTCCACACCTTCGACGGTGCCGGCAACCGGGTGGAGGTGCTGGCTGGGGTGTGAGCGACCGCGCCCCATGCGGATTGGTCGAGAATTCGCCCAGATCACGACCAATCGGAATGGGGCGCGCGAAGACGCCGACCACCCGACCACTATTACCGAGCGGTAACATCGGCGCCATGAGCCAGGTCCACTCCCTCTGGAAGACCGCCACCGGCCTGCCGCTGATCGGCAGCAGCCTGGGCAAGCGGGTCTTCTCGATCGCGTTCAGCCAGAAGGCGCCCTACTTCGCCACGATCCGCCCGCGGTTCACGGTGGTCGAGCCGAACCACGTCGAGCTGGTCATCCCCAAGCGGCGCGGGGTGCAGAACCACATCGGCACCGTGCACGCGATCGCCCTCTGCAACGGCCTGGAGTCCGCGATGGGCGCGCTGGCCGAGGTGACCATCGCCGCGGACCAGCGCTGGATCCCCAAGGGGATGGAGGTGGCCTACACCGCCAAGGCGACCACCGACATCACCTGCATCGCCGAGACCGACCAGGCGCAGTGGGACGCCGCCGACGGTGACCTGCCGGTGCGGGTGCGCGGGGTCCGGGAGGACGGCACCGTGGTGATCGAGGGCGTCATCAAGCTCTGGGTGACCGCCCGCAGGTGATCCGCGCTGCGGACGGCCGACGGCCCGGGCGAGCAGTGCTCGGCCCGGGCCGTCTCGTGGTGGTAGGGGAGGGTCAGCGCAGAGCGACCACCACCACGGTCGAGGTGGCACCGGTGTAGGTGTCACCGGCCCCGAGGACGGCGCGGACCCGCAGGTAGGGGACCTTCTTCGCCGTGGGCGCGGTGATCCGTGCCGAGACCGCGGTGCCGTTCAGCGACCGCGTGGCGACCGTCCGGAACGCGCCGTTGCCCTTCGCGACCTGGATCTTCACGGTGCCGGTCACCGGGGTGCCGGCGACGGCCCCGGTCACCTTGGTCCGGACCAGCGCCTTCTTGCCGCGCTTGACCGCGTCCTTCGTGGCCACCGTGAGCGCCGTCGGCGCCTTGGTGACCGCGTAGGCGGCGGTCAGCCGCCCGCTGGGTGCCAGCTCGTCGGTGCCCGCGAACTCCGCCGTCACGGTGTGCTCGCCCACCGCCAGGGTGGCGGGCAGGGTGAAGGTGGCGCTGTCCTCGTCGTCCAGGACCAGCGTCTCCTCGGTCCCGTCCACGCTCACGGTGACCTCGGCGCCGCTGCCGTCGGGGACGGTCACGGTGCCCTCCGCCCCGGTGCCGTACGTCGTCGCGCTCGCCGACAGCGAGAGCGACAGCGTGGTCTGGCGCCGGCTGAGCACGAAGGTGACCGCGTTGGAGGTGGACGACTGCGACGTCGCGGTCGCCGCGAAGACCGCGCTGACCTCGTGGGTGCCCGCCCTGAACGACGGCACGGTCAGGGTGGCGACCCCGTCCACCGCCTCCGCGGTGCCCAGCGACTCGGTGCCGTCGAAGAACTCGACGGGCCCGTCGACCTCGACCCCTTCGGCGCCGGAGACCGTGGCGGTGAGCTCGATCGGCTGCCCGATCTCGATCGCCTCGGGCGCCCAGGTCAGTGCGGTGCTGGTGGCGTCCAGCGCCGCGAACCGGCCCTCGGCGGACCGACCCGTCGCTGCCGCGGTCGCGGTCACCTCGACCGTTCCCCGGGTGACATCGGTGGGCACGGTCAGCTCCGCAGCGGCCAGGCCGGTGCCGTCGGCGACGGCGGTGACCGGGTCGATGCCGGCGGCGGTGAAGGTCACGCCCTCCCCGGCCCGGAAGCCGGCGGCGGAGAGGGTGATCGTGTCGCCGGGCAGCGGGGTCTCGTCGCTGGCGGTGACCACGCCGGTCTCGTCGAGCGAGGCCAGCTCGGCGCACACGTCGCCGGGCACGCCGTACGGCGGGAGCTCGGTGCCGACGGTGACGCCGTCGTCCTCACGGATGGTGGTGAAGACGATCGCGGACCGCCCCATCACCGCGCCGCGGGTGTTGGTGACGCTGGCCTTGAGCGAGGTGCCGGACGAGCTGCTCGCCGTGGTGTCGCCCTGCAGGGCGGCGGTGACCACCTTGCAGGTCTCGCCGGGTGCGAAGGTGACCTTCTCCATCGCGGCGCCGGCCCGGCTGCCGGTCGAGGACGAGCCGAGCAGCGAGACGTAGCCGGTGACCGGCGCGGTGGCCGGACCGTCGAGGTGGACGGCGAGGTCGTAGGTGCCGGCGGCGTCGCCCTCGTCGACGTACGGCGCGTAGACGTCGAGCACGGGCTCGGCGCCGACGGTCGCGGTGCCGACCGCGGAGCTCTCGAACGCGAGGTCGGAGAGGTACGCGGCGCCGGTGTCGACCCCGGTGAACCGGACCTCGCGCACGTCGGAGAGGTCCACGCCGGCCTCGGCGATGGTCGAGGTCGGCACCATGACCTGCTGCAGCACGAGCTTCTTCAGGTACGTCGTGCCCGTCGAGGTCTCCGAGGTGGGCAACCGGACCAGTGCCTGCGGGTTGGTCTCGGAGACCAGCCCGCTCCAGCTGACACCCGCGCCGTCGATGACGCTCAGGGTCAGGTCGGTCGCCGTGCTGACCGACTCCGCCGCGGCCATCTTCACCGAGAGGTGGTCGGCGTCGGCGACGTCGCGCTTGGCGGCGGGGACGGCCACCCGCAGCTCGCCCGAGGACGTGGTCCAGGAGAGCTGGGTGACCGGGGTCGCCGGGACGTTGCCGCCGTTGCTGGCCGGGGTCCAGTGCGGGACAGTCGAGGACGCCATCGCACCGGAGGCGCACGCCGGCAGCACCTGCGGCACCGCGCGACCGGCGAGGCTCGCGCAGAGCGTGGAGGTGGCGCCGCCGAAGGGCCGGATCAGCGAGCTGGTGCGCTCGAAGTCGGCGATCGTGGTGCGCGCGGAGGACGGCGCGGTGGCCTGGGTCCGGATGTCCTCGTCGCCGAGGCTCTCGGGCACCGCGCCGGTGCCGTCGAACATCGGCAGGAACCGCTCCTCGCCGCCCAGGGTCAGGCGGAACCAGGCGGTCATGTACGCCGAGCCCTGGTCGTACTGCTCCTGGGGCGTCATCCGGATCGAGGTCGCGGCGACGCTGGCGTCGGTCCCGCAGATCGGCTCGGTACGACGCGCGGTCGAGCCGCTCCAGTCGTCGCTGACGCTGTACTGGTAGACGCCGGGGGTCCACACCGTGTTGTAGAAGTTGTGGTTGGCGCCCATCGCCCAGGTGCCGGTGCGCAGCACGTCGTCACCGAACGCGTAGCGGCTGTCGTCCAGCATGTGCTGGCCCTGCTGGTTGGACACGTCACCGTCGCAGTAGGGGAGGATCACGTTCATCGCCACGTCCGGCACGGTCATCCGGCCGAAGTCGACCGGAGCCAGCGGCAGGATCGTCTCCAGCCCGAAGGGCTTCTCGCGCATCGTGTTGAGCACGGCGGCGGAGGTGACGCCCTCGCCGCCACGGGAGTGGCCCATCATGCCGACGTGGTCGAGGTCGAACCGGCCGACCAGGTCCGCCGGGACGACGGTGTCCAGTGCCGCGGGTGCCTCGACGAAGCCGGCCGCTCGCTCGGCGAGTGCGGCGGTGCCGCTGCTCAGCGCCTGCGCCAGGCTGACGTCGGCGTCGGTCGCGTCGTCGTGATAGCCGACGGTGCGTCCGGCGTTGGCGTCGCCGAGCATGTCGAGGGTGTCGAGGATGAGCTGACCGCGGGCCTGAGCGCCCTGGTCGGCGGCGAGCTGGTTGTCGTTGGCGTTGATCGCGTTGGCCGAGATCGAGACCACGGAGTAGCCGTGGCTGGCCAGGGCGCGAGCGGTGCCGTCGTAGCCGAGATAGCTGGGGATGGAGAGCTGGGTCGACGAGCAGGGCCAGCGGTTGGGGTTGCTGGCGCCGGTGCCGTAGCAGTAGCTGTGCCGTCCGTGCAGCAGCAGGACGACCGGGCGCTCCCCGCCGGTGGTGGGCAGGTAGAGCTTGCCCTCGAGCTCGCCCCGGATCCCGCCGATCGCGGCCAGGTCGACCGACTGGTCGCCGAACTTGTAGATCGACTCCGTCCAGTCGTAGTCGCCGGGCGCGGTCGGGTCGGCCGGTAGCGGCTCGGCGGCGCTCGCCGCGGGCAGCACCTCCTCCGTCACGGCCGCGGTGGACGGGCCGACGGCCTCGCTGGTCCAGCCGGCCTCGACCGAGCTCGCCCGGGCGACCGAGGGGTCGGCGGTGAACACGGTCAGTGACCCTCCGTCCGCCGACTCGGTGGCGATGCCGACGGTCTCCCCGTCCACGACCAGGGTCGGGGCGTCGGAGACGACGGGCAGCGGCTTGTCGAGCTCGAGGGTGATCTCGTAGCCGCCGGGTGCGGTGGCGACGGTCCACCCGTCGCCGTCGGCGACCGGGTCGGGTGCGGCGCTCGCCGCTCCGGTCAGCGGGGAGAGGGGGCTGAGGGCGGCCAGGGAGAGCGGCACGGCCAGGGTCGCCGCAGCGATCCTGGCGCGCATCCGGCCGTGGGCGCGTTTCGCAGGGAACAAGGGTGGTGACCTCGCGGGGGAGAAGGGATCGCCGCAGGGACACCCGAGACGGATGCGGCCCCGAACGTTCGCAGCGCCAGGTTTCGCGCCTCGACTTGAACCGTTTCAAAAGTATGTCGAGAGGGGCCGCTCGGTGAACGGGAGCGACATTCGAACGAGACCGCCGCCGGCCCCCGGAACGGCGACTGCCCGGCACCGCCGAGGGGCGGGGCCGGGCAGCCGGTGAGGTCGCGGGTGCGCGCGGGGCGCCCTAGTCCTGGCCGGCAGCCGCGGCTGCGACGTCGATCCGCTTCTCGCCGACGAACTTCTTCTGCACCCAGGTCGCGATCCAGGTGAGGATCAGGTTCATCACGATGTAGAGACCGGCGGTGACCAACACGGTGGGAATGATGTTCTGACCGTTGGACGGACTGTTGTAGGTCAACTTCGCCACGTTCGTGAGTCCCGGCGCGGCCACCGCGTAGCCGAGGCTCGTGTCCTTGAGCGCGACCACCATCTGGCTGATCAGCGCCGGCAGCATGATCTTGACCGCCTGGGGCAGCTGGATCTGCATCATCACCGCGGTCTTGCGCATGCCGAGGGCGTACGCGGCCTCGACCTGACCCTTCGGCACTGCGTTGATGCCCGCGCGGAACACCTCGGCCAGCACGGCTCCGTTGTAGAGCATGAGCGCGACGACCACGCTCCAGAAGGCACCGGTGTCGCCGCGGTCGATGCCCCAGACGTAGAAGACCAGCACCATTGCCAGCAGCACCGGCACTGCTCGCCAGAACTCGACGACCAGCCAGCTGAACCACCGAAGCGGGCGGTGCTCGGAGAGCTTTCCGATGCCGAAGAGTGCGCCGAAGATGACGGCGAGGATGATCGCCGCGACCGCCATCTTCAGGGTCTCGAGGACGCCGTCCACCAGGAACCGCTCGATGTAGACCGGACTGACGAAGGGCTCCCACTTGCGGCCCTCGAACTGGTTGTTGTCGGCCAGGCGCATCACGGCGACCGCGAGCAGACCGAGCAGGACGACGACGGCGAGAACCGTGTAGATCCGGTGGCGCGCAGCCGCCTTCGGGCCGGGTGTGTCGAAGAGGACGCTGTTGTTGCTCATGCGATCCTCCACCTCCGCTCGAGTCGGTGGGCCGCGAACGAGTACACCTCGACCAGCACCACGAAGATCAGGGCGAACGCGATGAAGATCTCGATCCGCGAGCCCGCGTAGTTGTTGGTCATCGAACGCATCACGTTGAAGGCTTCGACCACGCCGACCGCACCGGCGACGGTCGTGTTCTTGATCAGCGCGATCTGGACGCTGGCCAGCGGCGGGACGGTGGCGCGGAACGCCTGCGGCAGGATCACCTCGCGCATCACGCCGCCGAAGGGGAGTCCGATGGCGCGGGCAGCCTCGGCCTGGCCGAGCGGAACCGCGTTGATGCCCGACCGGATCGCTTCGGCCACGAACGCCGCGGTGTAGATGCTGAGGCCGATCACACAGGCGGTGAAGATGTTGTTGAGCCGGATGTCGCCGGCAGTGGTGGGCACCACGATGTCGACGAAGTCGAACTTGATGTTCAGCTTCGGCAGTCCGTAGCGGAACAGCAGCAGGACCATCAGCAGCGGGGTGTTCCGCACCAGGCTGACGTAGATCACGGCTGCGACGCGCAGCACGCCGATCGGGCCGACCCGCATCGCCGCGATCACGGTGCCGAGCAGCAACGAACCGATGCCGGCGATCAGGAACAGGAGCACGGTGTGCGTGAAGCCGATCAGGATGGCTTCACGGTTCTCCCAGACCACGTCCACGTGGGGACTTCCTCTCTGCTGGTCCATCAGGACCGCGGGGTGGTGCGGGGCCCGACGGGCCCCGCACCACCCTGGTGTTCAGTGGCGGGTGCCGCTCAGGCCTGGCACTCGTCCAGCGCCGGCGGCTCCGGGACCTCGACGTCGTCGCCGCCGAGCGTGGCGTTGAACGCGTCCTCCCAGTCGCCGTTCTCGAAGGACTCCTCGAGCACGCCGTTGATCCACTCGCACATCTCGGGCTCGTCCTTGGAGTAGCCGACGCCGATCCGCTCCTCGGAGAACTCGTCGCCGACGACCTTGAGCTCGCCGTCGTACTGGGCGGCGAGGCCGAGCAGGATGGAGCCGTCGGTGGACATCGCGGGAACGGTGCCGTTGGCGACGTCCTCGGCGCACTGGCCGTAGGTCTCGGCCGGGACGCCGACCGCACCCTCCTTGTTGACGTTCTCCAGCGATGTCGAGCCGGCCGCGGAGCAGACCTCCTCACCCTTCAGGTCGGCGATCGACTCCACGTCGGAGTCGGCCGGCACCAGGATCTGCTGGCCGGTGACCATGTAGGGACCGGTCTGGCCGACGATCTGGCGGCGCTCGTCGGTGATCGAGTACGACGCCAGCACGAGGTCGACGCGACCCGACTCCAGGTACGGCTCCCGGTTGTCGGAGATCGTCTCCTCGTAGTTCACCGCGTCGGTGTCCTCGGGGTCGATGCAGAGGTCGGCGACCAGCAGCTTGGCGATCTCCACGTCGAAGCCCGTCGGGATGTCCGACCCGGCGTCCATGAAGCCGAGACCGGGCTGGTCGTACTTGACGCCGACGTTGATGGAGCCGGCGTCGGCCAGCTCAGCCATCGGGGTGCCGTCGTCGAACTTGCCGTCGCAGTCGTCCTCGGCGGAGACATCGACACCGCCGTCGCCGTCCTCGCCCGCGTCTCCGCACCCAGCGAGCGTGCTTCCCGCGACGAGCAGGGCCGCCGCGGCCATTCCGAATTTCAACCTGCGCATCTTCTCTGTCTCCTCAGTGTTTGAGGATCTTGCCGAGGAAATCCTGGGCACGATCGCTCTGGGGGTTGGTGAAGAAGGACTCGGGGTCCGACGTCTCGACGATCTGGCCGTCGGCCATGAAGATCACCCGGTTGGCCGCGGTGCGGGCGAACCCCATCTCGTGGGTCACCACGATCATGGTCATGCCCCGCTCCGCGAGGTCGACCATCACGTCGAGGACCTCCTTGATCATCTCCGGGTCCAGCGCCGAGGTCGGCTCGTCGAAGAGCATCACCTTCGGGTCCATCGCCAGCGCACGGGCGATCGCCACGCGCTGCTGCTGGCCGCCGGAGAGCTGGGCGGGGTACTTGTTGGCCTGCGCTCCGACGCCGACCCGGTCGAGGAGCTCCTTGGCGCGCTTCTCGGCCTCGGCCTTGGGCTTCTTGCGCACCTTGATCGGGCCGAGGGTGACGTTCTCCAGGATCGTCTTGTGGGCGAAGAGGTTGAACGACTGGAAGACCATGCCCACATCGGCACGGTGGGCGGCGAGCGCCTTGCCCTCCGCGGGCAGCGGGGCGCCGTCGATCGAGATCGCACCTTCGTCGATGGTCTCCAGACGGTTGATGGTGCGGCACAACGTGGACTTTCCGGACCCGGAGGGCCCGATCACCACGACCACCTCGCCGCGGGCGACCTCGAGATCGATGTCCTGCAGGACGTGCAGGTCGCCGAACCACTTCTGGACACCGGCCATGCGCACCAGCGCGTCGTTGCCGCTCTCTTCGCGCACCGTCATGCGCAGTGACGCTAGCCGCGCCGGAAGGGCCGCGGCTAGTGCGACACGGGCCCCGAGACCAATCCGTGACCCGCGTGGAAGCGGCCGGGCCACCGACCCACGATCCGCTGGCCGGGGTCGCGGAGTCCTTCGCGCAGGCGGGCATGGACTTCGCGGACGTGCCGGTGATCGAGGTCGAGTTCACCCGGGCGGGCGGCAAGAGCGCCGCGGAGCGGATCCTCGCCGACCACCCCGAGGTGACCGCGATCCTGGCCATGAACGACGACATGGCGATCGGGATCCTCTCCGTGCTGCGGTCGCGCGGTGTCGACGTCCCCGGGCGGATCTCGGTGACCGGATTCGACGACGTGGCGGTCGCCGGCGACCTGGCGCCGTCGCTGACCACGATCCGGCTGCCGATGGTGACCATGGGGGAGCACGCGCTGGAGCTCGCGCTGAAGGAGCCGGCCGCGCGGGCACGGTGACGCACAGCCGGCTACGAACTGGTGGTGCGCGACTCCACCGGGCCACCGGCCTGACCGGGCCGCCGGTGCAGAGTCGCGGAGTCGTGTCGCGGAGTCGTGTCGCGGAACGGTGTCGCGGAACAGGCGGGTCGGGAGGCGGGTTGGACGTGCATGGCTGACGGCAGCGCGATGGACCCGTTCCGGGCGGTCGATGCGGTGGTGCTCGACGTCCTCGGCACCATGGTCGATGAGGCCTCCGGGATCCGCCGGGCCCTGCGTCGACACCTGCCCGGCGCGGACGAGGACGAGATCGGTCGACTCACCGCCCGCTGGCAGGAGGTCGCCGGGACGGCGCAGACCGCGGTCGTGGACGGACGCCGTGGCTTCGCCCGGGCCGCGGCTCTCGACCACGAAGCGGCGGCGACCGTCCTCGCGGAGGGGGACGCCGCCGTGGACCGCGCCACCGTCGCCGGGCTGGTGCGTGCCGCGCGGTTGCCCGACCCGTGGCCGGACTCCGCGGACCTCCTCGACCGGATCGCGCGCGACCGTCTGGTAATCGGGCTCTCCAACGCCGGGCTCGGCCAGCTCGCGCGGCTGAGCGCGCACGCGGGACTCCGCTGGCACCTCGCCCTCTCGGCCGAGGCCGCCGGGACGTTCAAGCCCGATCCCGCGGCGTACCGGCTCGCGGTGGACGCGGCCGGGGTGGCGCCGGAGCGGGTCCTGATGGTGGCGGCCCACGCGTGGGACCTGCGTGGCGCGGCGCGGGCGGGCATGCGGACGGCGTACGTGCCGCGCCCGGTCGCGGACCCGCCGCTGAGCACGGATCGCTTCGACCTGGTCGTGGGCAGCGCGGCCGAGCTGGCGGACGCGCTGGCGCCTTGATGAGGGCGGCTCGGGGCGACGGAGCCGGGTCGGGCGATCCGGGTCGGGCGATCAGGGTCAGGGTGGTCGGGTGCCGATGGGGTCGGTGAGCCACGCCTGCCCGTGCGGATCGCGCCAGATGAAGGTGCCGGGGGACTGCGTGGCGTAGGTCCAGCCGCCATGCGTCTTGGCACGGTGGTGCCCACGGCACAGTGGCGCGAGGTTGCACGGACAGGTGGAGCCCCCACCGGCGTGAGGGATGACGTGGTCGCTGTCGCAGCGCGTGGCGTGCCGGGTGCAGTGCGGGAAGACGCAGCGGGTGTTGCGCATCCGCACCTGGTCGTGGAGGCGTTGCGGGATCTCGTAGGCGTCGACCGGTGCGCAGGCCGCGAGGTCGAGCACCGGACGGACCAGGATCGTGCCGGCGGAGCCGCACCAGGCGCGGACCTGGTCGACGGTGACCGGTGCCCGGGTCTCCTCGAGCCGCGCCACGGCGCCACCGCCGGTGAGTGCGGCCTCGGTGAGATGCACGTGGAGCACCACCGTGCGGGACCGTCGTGCCCGACGACCGGTCCTCGGGCGTTCGCGGGTGTCCGGTGCGCCCAGGTCGAGGGGCTGGTCGGCACGGGCGAGGTCGCCGAGGGCCCGGGACCGCCGCACGTCGAGGGCGTCGGCGCAACCGAGGTCGGCGAGCTCGCGCGCCCGCGTCCCGATCACCGCTTCGAGGTCGAGGGCGTCCGCGGTGTCCAGCACGCCGTCGATGCCGACCGTGCCAGCTGTCCCGGCCTGGTCGAGGTGGATGTCCAGGCGGCGTCGCTCAGCAGCATCCCGGCGACGCTGCTGGGCCGCGTCCGGGTCGAACCGGGTGAGTGCCGCGTCGAGCAGCCGATCGATCTGCGCCCAGGAGCAGCCATGGGCGACGGGCGCCAGGTGGCGGTCGACGTACGCCGCGGCGACGGCAGGGAGCGGCCGGGTGAGGTCGGCGATCCGCAGACCCTTCCAGGTGGCCACCTCGCCGGCGGTGACCCGGCGCCAGGTCCGCGGCAGCCGGTGCGCCAGCTCGACGACCTGACCCACGTAGTGGCGTCCGGAGTCCAGGGAGCGTCCCAGGGTGGCGGCGAGCTCGGTGACCGCGAAGTCCGAGATCAGCGGTGCACCCTCGCCCGCGACGGGAAGCCCGGTGTCCAGCCCGCGCTCGGTGAGCGTGCAGGCGTCCTCCCCGGACCGCACCACGTGATGCTCGGCCCAGGCCGCGATGGCGACCACCTGTGCGATGCGCAAGCGGGTGAGCCCCGCCTCGGTCGCGGCGATGTCGGCGAGCCGACCGGCCTCGGTGCAGGCGTCCTCGGCTCCCGTGGGGTCGAGGACGGTGCCGAGGGCCATGACCCGATTTCATCAACCGGGTCCGACAGAAGTGCTGGTGAAGCCCCGTCGTGCGGGCGCTACGGTCGGCGGGTGGTCGACGACGACATCGCACAGTGGGACGCCGAGGCGGCCGCGTTCGACGAGCCCGCGGATCATGGCCTCCGTGATCCGGTCGTGCGCGACGCGTGGCGGGAGTTGTTGCTGAGCAGGCTCCCGGAGCCGCCGGCAAACGTCGCGGACCTGGGCTGCGGCACCGGAACGCTCTCGGTGCTGCTGGCCGAGGTCGGCTACTCGGTGACCGGTCTGGACTTCTCGCCGCGGATGATCGAGCTGGCCGAACGCAAGGCGGAGGGCGTCGACGGGGTGCGGTTCGTGCAGGCCGACGTCGACGATCCACCGGTCCCGGCGGCGTCGTACGACGTGGTGCTGTGCCGCCACGTGCTCTGGGCGCTGCCCGATCCCGGCATGGCGCTGCAACGGTGGCTCCGGCTGCTGAGGCCGTCCGGAAGGCTCCTTCTCGTCGAGGGCCTCTGGTCCAACGGTGCCGGCCTCCGGGCAGAGGAGACCGTCCGACTGGTCCGCGAGACGGGCCGGAGCGCACACCTGACGCGGTTGGCGGACCCGACGTACTGGGGGCGGACGATCAGCGACGACCGCTACCTGGTGACGAGCCTGCCGGCGCCCGCAGACCGCCCCTGAGAGCCTTCCGCCTCAGCGCCGCCACTCGTACGGCGTCGTCGCGGAGACCCGGAGGAACCCGTAGCGCTCCAGGATCGGGCGCGAGTCCTCGGTGGAGTCGCTGTGGATCAGGGTCCTGCCGCGGCGCAGGGCCGAGCGGGCCCGGGCCGCGGTCAGCGCGCGGTAGATCCCGCGTCCTCGCCACGCGGGCAGGGTGCAGCCACCCCAGATGCCGGCGACCTCGGTGCCGGGCACCGGCTCGAGGCGTCCGGCCGAGACCATCGCGCCCCCGGCCTCGGCGACCCACAGTTCCATGGCGTCGTCCGTGCCGTCCTCCAGGGCCAGGCGACGCAGCAACGCATCGGCCAGCTCCGCGCCCTCGGCGGGCGGGTCGCCGAACGCCTCGGCACACATCGCGCTCATCGCCTTGACGTCCTGTTCCGCGCGCACCTGCCGCAGCACCACCCCCTCCGGCAGCGGTACGTCGACCGTCAGCCGCGCGGCCTCCCCGATCATGATCGACTCGGTCTCCTCGGCCACGAACCCGTGCCGCAGCAGGCTCTCGTGCAGGCCGGGCGCGTCGTCGTGGGCGCGGGTCTTCCACTCCACCCGGGTGATCCCCGGGTCGGTCCGGAAGTGGTCGAGGGCGTCGACCACCAGGCGCTCGATCCCTTCGGCGTCCGCGCCGCCGAGGTCCTGGTAGGTGACGAAGCCGCGTCCGCCGGCGAAGGTCACCAGTCGCAGCGGACCGTGCGCACGCACCGCGACCGCGCTCGGCGTCTCTGCGTCGGTGCGCAGCTGCTCGTCGTAGGCGGCGAGGTAGCGGGTGCGCAGGTCCACGCCCCCATGATCCCCGGCGTCGCTCCCGCGGCGCCAGCCGATTGCCGGCGTGGGACCAGGTGCCGGACGCAGGTCCCGGACACCCGTGCGGAGGGTGTCTGCGAGTTCACGGATGGGCCGGGCGGCGCCGTACCCTGGGACGGTTATGAGCACCGCCGCGTCCGCCCGTCCGCGCACCTACGAGGTCCGCACCTACGGCTGCCAGATGAACGTCCACGACTCCGAGCGGATCGGTGGACTCCTCGAGGACGCCGGTTACGCCCCGTTCGACCGGGAGGCCTCGGACGCGGCCCAGGCCGACGTCGTCGTCTTCAACACCTGCGCGGTCCGGGAGAACGCGGACAACCGGCTCTACGGCAACCTCGGCCACCTCGCCCCGGCCAAGGAGGCCAACCCCGGCATGCAGATCGCCGTCGGCGGCTGCCTGGCCCAGAAGGACCGGACCACGATCACCCGGAAGGCGCCCTGGGTCGACGTCGTCTTCGGCACCCACAACATCGGCTCGCTGCCTGCGCTGCTCGAGCGCGCCCGGGTGCAGGAGGAGGCGCAGGTCGAGATCCTCGAGTCGCTCGAGGTCTTCCCCTCCACCCTGCCCACCAAGCGGGAGTCCGCCTACGCCGCCTGGGTGAGCGTCAGCGTCGGGTGCAACAACACCTGCACCTTCTGCATCGTGCCCAGCCTGCGCGGCAAGGAGAAGGACCGCCGTCCCGGCGAGATCCTCGCCGAGATCGAGGCGCTCGTCGCCGAGGGCGTCTCCGAGGTCACCCTGCTCGGCCAGAACGTCAACTCCTACGGCGTCGAGTTCGGCGACCGGCAGGCCTTCTCCAAGCTGCTCCGGGCCTGCGGCGACATCGACGGCCTGGAGCGCGTCCGGTTCACCAGCCCGCACCCGGCCGAGTTCACCGACGACGTCATCGAGGCGATGGCCGAGACCCCGAACGTGATGCCGCAGCTGCACATGCCGCTGCAGTCCGGCTCGGACCGGATGCTCAAGGCGATGCGCCGCTCCTACCGCCAGTCCAAGTACCTCGGCATCATCGAGCGGGTCCGCGCGGCGATGCCCGACGCGGCGATCACCACCGACATCATCGTCGGCTTCCCGGGCGAGACCGAGGAGGACCACCAGGCGACGATGGACGTGGTCCGCGCCGCCCGGTTCTCCGGCGCCTTCACCTTCCAGTACTCCAAGCGGCCCGGCACCCCGGCGGCGACGCTGCCCGACCAGATCGCCCCCGAGGTGGTCAAGGACCGCTACGGCCGCCTCGTCGAGCTGGTCAACCAGATCGCCTGGGAGGAGAACCAGCGGCTGGTCGGCAACGAGGTCGAGCTGCTGGTCGCCGAGGGAGAGGGCCGCAAGGACACCGAGACGCACCGGCTGTCGGGCCGCGGACCGGACAATCGGCTGGTCCACTTCGAGGCCGACTTCTCGGCGGTCGGCGGCGAGGCGCCGCGGCCCGGCGACCTGGTCACCACCCGGATCACCTACGCCGCCCCGCACCACCTGGTCGCGGACGGGCCGGTGCTCGGCCTGCGCCGCACCCGTTCCGGCGACGCCTGGGACGCCCGGGTCAACGGAGCGGCCCCGGCCGGCGCCGGTCAGGTCGGCCTGGGCATGCCGCAGATCGGGGTGCCGGCACCGCTGCCGCCCGCCCCCGCCTGCGGCTGACCTCGGCGAGCCCCTCCGCTCGCCCCGCATCCACCGCCGTGCGTGCGGGATCAGGTGCGTTTGGCAGGATCGGAGGATGCCCGCCGACGCACCGACCATCCTGGCGACCTCCGGAGGCGTGCTGCCCGGGGACCGGACCCGCTGGCGGGTCGGCCCGCTGACGACGTACGCCGTCGACCTGGCCGGCGTGCAGGGCCGCCCCCGAGGGTCTGCTTCCTGGCCACCGCCTGCGGCGACGCCCCCGAGCTCGTCCGCGACTTCTACGACATGGCCACCGCGGCCGGGTGGAGCCCCAGCCACCTGAGCCTGTTCCCGATGCCGAACGTCCCCGACGTGGCCGCCCACCTGCGCGCGCAGGACGTCGTGTGGGTGTGGGGTGGCAGCGTCGCCGGGCTGCTGGCGATGTGGCGGCTGCACGGCGTCGACACCGCGCTGCGCGAGGCCTGGGAGTCCGGCGTGGTGCTCACCGGGGTCTCGGCCGGGTCGATCTGCTGGCACACCGGAGGCACCACCGACTCCTTCGGGCCCGACCTGCGGCCGATCACCAACGGTCTCGGGCTGGTGCCCTACGCCAACGGCGTCCACTACGACTCCGAGGAGCAGCGCCGGCCGCTGTTCCAGCAGCTCGTCGCCGACGGCACCCTGCCCACCGGCTACGCCACCGACGACGGGGTCGGGGTGCTCTACCGCGGCACCACGTTCGTCGAGGCGTTGACCGAACGAGACGGCGCCGGTGCCTACCTGGTCGAGCGCGACGGCGACCGCGCCGTGGAGACCGCGCTCCCGGTCCGCCGGCTGCGGTGAGCGGACGCGCCCGCTGATGGGGTTCGAGGACGGTCTGGTCGGCTTCGAGCCGCTCCCCGGTGGCTGGTCGGGAGAGACGTTCCTGGCCGAGACCGCGTCGGAGCGGTCGGTGGTGCGGATCTTCGCCGCACCCCACCACCGGTCGGAGGCACCCGAGATCCAGGCGGCGCTGCACCAGCTGGTGCGCGGACTCGTCCCGGTCCCCGCCGTCAAGGAGGTACGACGCCGCCGCGACGCCGACGCGCCCGGACTCCTGGTGACCGAGCACCTGCCCGGGGTCCGCGGCGACCTGCTCCTCGCCGATCTCGACGCCGGGGACCGTGCCCGGGTCGGGGCGGTGGCCGGGGAGGTCGCGGCGACGCTGGCCGGCATGGCGACCCTGCGCTCGGGCACCTGGGCCGACGCCGACCTGCGGATCGCGCCGTACGAGATCTCCTTGCCGGGTTGGGTCGAGGACCATGCCGCCGCGCTGGCCCGGCACGGCTGGAGCGCTGCGGACCTCGGAGCTCTGGGGTCGCTGGCCGCCGAGGCCGACCCCCTGCTCCTCGCGGTGGGCCGGACCTGCGTGGTCCATTCCGACCTCAATCCGAAGAACCTGCTGTTCGACCCGTCGACGCTGCGGGTGACCGGCGTCGTCGACTGGGAGTACAGCCACAGCGGCCACCCCTGGACCGACGTCGGCAACCTGGTCAGGGTCGAGGGTGACACCGCCTTCAACGAGGCGGTGCTGTGCCAGTGGCGCGAGCGGCACGGCGGCGATCGATCCACCCTGCTGTCCGGCGCACGGGCGGCGGACCTGGTGGCGCTGGTCGAGCTCGCCGCCCGTGCCGAGGAGAACCCGGTGGCCGAGGCGGCAGCAGTGCGACTGCGGGCGGCGGTGGCCGACCCGGCCGGCTACCTCACCGGCTGAGCGGCCCGACCGCGCTCAGAGGCCGAACCCTCAGAAGCCGAACGCTCAGAAGCCGAACGCCGTCAGCGGGGCGAGGTCGCCGTCGCGGATGCCGCGCAGCACCTGCGCCTCGTGCGGGACCAGCGGCTCCGGCAGGGCGGCCAGTGGCCACCAGCCCAGGTCGGCGCACTTGGCCGGCTCCACGATCCGCGGATCGCCCAGCCAGGAGCGCGCCACGAAGAAGAAGTCGATCCGCTCGTCGATCGGCAGGTCGTGGGCGGTGCGCTGCATCGCGGTGGCGAACTCCAGGACGAGGTCGCTGACCCCGATCTCCTCGGCCGCCTCCCGCGCGGCGGCCTCGGGGGCGGTCTCCCCGGCCTCGACGTGCCCGGCCGCGGCGGCCGCCCACCGACCGTCCATGTAGCCGGTGTTGCGGCGCAGCTGGAGCAGCACCTCGGTGCCGTGCAGTCCGTCGCGCACCAGGAAGACGTAGGCGGCCGGCACGATCGCGAAGCGGGTCTTGCCGGTGGTCGGGTCGGTGATGCTCACCGGGCAGGCGGGGGCGGCGGCGGGGGAGGCGTCGGGCCGTCGGAGTCGCGCGGGTCTCCCGGAGCGCCCGGGCCGCCCTGATCGCTCTCGAACCTGTCCAGGGTCTCCTTGGCCTTGGAGGCCCCGCCCTGGATCTTGTCGCGGTACTTGCCACCGGTCTTCTGGTCGGCCAGGCCGGCCGCCTTGTCGATGCCGGCGTCGATCTTCGAGCCGTGCTTGTCGACCGCCTCGGTCAGCTTCTTCTTCGCGTCGTCGAGAAAGCCCACGAGTTCCTCCCTTTCGAATCACCGGGTCCGCCCGGTACGGCTCGTTCCACCCTACCCAGCGCGCCGCACGGGACCCTTGCCAGACTGGCCTCCGTGGGTACCCCGAAGCCGCCGATCGTCGCGATCGTCGGCCCGACCGCGAGCGGCAAGACGGCGCTCTCCCTGGACCTCGCCGAACGGCTCGGTGGGGAGATCGTCAACACCGACGCGATGCAGGTCTACCGCGGGATGGACGTCGGCACGGCGAAGCTGCCGGTCGCCGAGCGCCGCGGCATCCCGCACCACCTGCTGGACCTGCTCGACGTCCGCGAGCCGGCGACGGTCGCGGAGTTCCAGGGATGGGCGCGCGACGCGATCGAGGGCCTGCGCGAGCGCGCGACGACGCCGGTGCTGGTCGGCGGATCGGCCCTCTACACCCGGGCCGTGCTCGACCGGTTCGAGTTCCCCGGCACCGACCCGGTCGTCCGGGCCCGCCTGGAGGACGAGCTCGACCGGGTGGGCAGCGCGGTGCTGCACGCCCGGCTGACCGAGCAGGACCCGGAGGCGGCCGCCCGGATCGAGGTCGGCAACGGGCGCCGGGTGGTGCGTGCGCTGGAGGTCATCGAGATCACCGGACGCCGGTTCAGCGCGTCGCTGCCGGTGCTGGAGTACGTCGACCCCGCGACCGTCCAGATCGGGGTGGCGATCGAGCGGGACGTGCTCGAGCAGCGGATCCGGCTGCGGGTCGAGCAGATGTTCCGTGACGGCCTCGTCGCCGAGGTCGAGCGGTTGCTGGCCGACGGGCTGGCCGAGGGACGCACCGCCGCGGCGGCGATCGGCTATCGCCAGGTGATGGCCCATCTGGCCGGCGAGACGACCCTGGAGGAGGCCGCTGAGCGCACCGTGATCGCCACTCGCCGCTTCGCCCGGCGGCAGATGGCGTGGTGGCGCGACGACCCGCGCATCGTGTGGGTCGACCACGACGACCCGGGGCGGGCCGACCGGGCCGTCGAGCTCGTCCGGAGTGTCGGCGCCCGGGCTTAGGGTCGCGGCGCACCCGGAGGAAGGAACCGTCGTGACCCGCACCGTCTTCTACACCGCCACCACGCTGGACGGCTTCATCGCCGACCCGGACGACTCGCTGGACTGGCTGATGCGCCAGGACCAGGACGAGCAGGGTCCACTGAGCTATCAGGAGTTCATCGCCGGCGTCGGCGCACTGGTGATGGGCTCGACGACGTACGAGTGGGTGATGCGCCACGAGGAGGGCCGGTGGCCCTACCGCCTGCCCTGCTGGGTGCTGACCACCCGTGACCTCGCGCCGCCGTCCACCGAGGGCGCCGACGTGCGGTTCGCGCGCGGCGATGTCCGGGAGCTGTACGACGCGCTGGCCGCGGCTGCCGGGGACAAGGACGTCTGGGTGGTCGGTGGCGGGGACCTGGCCGGCCAGTTCGCCGACGCGGGCCTGCTCGACGAGCTGATCGTCTACCTGGCCGGCGTCACCCTCGGCGCCGGCCGACCGCTGCTCCCGCGCCGTCTCGACCTGGAACTGGTCGAGACGGCGCGGAACAAGGCGTTCATCGCCGCGCGATACCGGGTCCTCGGCACCCTGGCCGAGGACCGCTGAGGCGCGACGTCACCGCGTCAGATCCCGCACTGCGAGGCGCTCCAGTACTTCGAGGACTGGATGCCCAGGTGGATGTGGTCGCTGTGGTCCGGGTAGCCGGGGCCGAGGATCTGGCGGACACCGACGTAGCGGGCCTGCTGGGCGATCTTGCACATGGTCACCCCGCCGCCCGCCGGCACCAGGTCCAAC
The DNA here is from genome assembly GCF_006494815.1 of Nocardioides sambongensis. Lineage (NCBI taxonomy): Bacteria > Bacillati > Actinomycetota > Actinomycetes > Propionibacteriales > Nocardioidaceae > Nocardioides > Nocardioides sambongensis. The sequence continues at coordinate 2,762,378 of NZ_CP041091.1, read as the reverse complement.
CCGCGGCCGTAGAGGTGGTTGCTGTTCGACGCGCCGCCGACCCGGTCGTTGCAGGCCCGGCTGCGGTAGGCGGAGGTGACCCGCAGCGGCTGGTCGCCGAGGCGGTGCCGCAGCGCCTCGGCCCGCCACATCATCTGCATCAGGTTGCTCTTCACGGTCGCCACCGAGGTCCCGGAGACGGGGGTCGGGAAGCCGCCGTAGCAGACGTCGTCGACCTCGCTCCACGCGAAGTGGATCGGGGTGCAGTCGTTGTCCTGGAGGGCATAGATCTTGCTGAAGGTCTGGGAGCCGGCCACGCCGTCGGCGCTCAGCCCGTAGGCCTTCTGGAAGTTGATCACCGCGGTCCTGGTGGCCGGTCCGAAGGAGCCGTCGATGGCGAAGCCACGGTCGTAGCCGGCCCAGCCGGCGACCCGGATCTGCAGCTGGGTGACGTCGCTGCCGGTGGCGCCCTGCTGCAGGGTGCGGCTCCACGTGTAGCAGCCGTCGGCCTGTGCCGGCGCCGCGGTCGTGGAGACCACCGCCGCGGGCAGCAGCGGCAACAGCAACGCCGCGAGGACCAGGCCGAGAACATGTCGCGGCGAGCGCCGCGAGCGGGACGGACGAGGGGCAGGGTGCATGGCTTCACTCCTGGGGTTCCGAGATTCCGAGAAGCCCCACCCGTCGGTACGACGAGGGCGGGACGCCTCCGACGCAACCACGTCCCGCGGCGCGGCGCCAGTGGTGCGCGCGTGAACGATCGGTGATCGCACCCGCTCGCGCGGTGGAAACGATGCGGGCCGGCGGACGCCGACGCCGTAGGCTCCAGGGATGAGCCAGTGGACCGAGATCACCGACGAGACGACCCTGGTCGACCTGCTCGGGGAGCCCAACGAACGGGCGCTGGCCAAGGAGCGGGCCACCCTCACCGACATCGACCGGGCCTGGCTGGACGCCTCCCCGTTCTGCCTGCTCGCCACCAGCGGCGCGGCCGGCGGCGACGTCTCGCCCAAGGGCGACCCGGCCGGCAGCCTGGTTCACGTCCTGGACGACTCCACGATCGCCATCGCCGAGCGCCCCGGCAACCGGCGGGCCGACGGCTACCGCAACATCCTGGAGAACCCGCAGGTCGGGATGATCTTCCTGATCCCCGGTCGCGGCGACACGCTGCGGATCAACGGCCGCGCCCGGCTGGTCTCCGACGCGCCGTTCTTCGACGACCTGGTGGTCAAGGGGCACCGCCCGCAGCTCGCGGTCCTGGTGCGGATCGAGACGGTCTTCTTCCACTGCTCCAAGGCGTTCCTCCGCTCCCGGCTGTGGGACCCCGCCACCTGGGACCCCGAGGGTGAGGTGCCGCGCCGTGCGGTGATCGCCGAGCGGCTCGAGCCGTCCGGCAAGACCGTCGCCGAGCTGGACGAGTACTACGGATCGGGCTACGAGGCGGGTCTCTATGAGCAGCGCTGAGCCGGTCGTGGCCCACGGCTACCCGTACCTGAAGGGACACGGCACCCAGAACGACTTCGTGCTCCTGCCCGACCACGACGGCGGGCTGCATGGCCGCCTCGACGACGTCCGGGTCCGCGCCCTGTGCCACCGGCGGGCCGGGATCGGAGGCGACGGTGTGCTGCGGGTGATCCGCACCGAGGCGCTGGCCCGGGTGGTCGGTGAGCCGGAGCTGGCCGACCAGCACGCCGAGTGGTTCATGGACTACCGCAACGCCGACGGCTCCCTCTCGGAGATGTGCGGCAACGGGATCCGGGTCTTCGGCCGCCACCTCGCCGAGGCCGGCCTCGCCGACCCCGCCGGCCCGGTGCCGGTGGGCACCCGCGACGGCGTCAAGGTGCTCACCTTCGCCGACGGCGCCGTCGACGGCGAGATCACCGTCGACATGGGCACGCCCCGGCTGCTCGGCGACACGGCGGTCTCGATCGACGACCTGCGCTGGTCGGCGGTCGGGGTCGACCTGGGCAACCCGCACGCGGTCGCCTTCCTCGGCCCCGACCAGGACCTGGCCACGGTCGGTCCGCTGCTCACGCCGCCCGAGCACGACGCCGAGCTCTACCCGCACGGCGTCAACGTGGAGTTCGTCGTACGACGCGGGGAGCACCACGTCGCGATGCGGGTCCACGAGCGCGGCTCGGGGGAGACCCGCTCCTGCGGCACCGGTGCCTGCGCGGTGATGGTGGCGACCGCCGTCGCCGACGGCGCGGACGGGGGTCCGGACGGGGTGCGGGACACGCCGTACCGGGTGGATCTGCCCGGCGGCTCCCTCTCCATCACCTGGACCGGCGAGGACCGGATCCTGATGACCGGCCCGGCGGTGGTGGTCGCCGCGGGGACCACCGCGCTGTAGCGACCGGAGCGCAGCGGTCGGTTCCGGACAGTGACACCGATGGTGTCACGATCGGGGGTGGCCCCTATGCTCGCCGCCATGGAACTCACCGGATCCTCCGCCATCGTCACCGGCGGCGCCTCGGGCATCGGCGCCGCCGCCGCCCGCCAGCTCGCCGCGAAGGGCGCGACCGTCGTCGTCGCCGACCTCCAGGCCGACAAGGGCGAAGCCCTGGCCGCCGAGATCAACGGCGTCTTCGCCCAGGTCGACGTCACCGACACCGAGCAGATCGCCGCCGCGGTCAAGGCCGCGGCCGAGATCGCGCCGCTGCGCGCCGTGGTCAACTCCGCCGGCATCGGCTGGGCCCAGCGCACCATCGGCCGCGACGGCCAGCTCGAGTCCGCGCACTCGCTCGAGGCGTTCACCAAGGTGGTCGCGATCAACCTGATCGGCACCTTCGACATGGTCCGTCAGGCCGCGACCGCGATGAGCACCAACGAGGGCGACGCCGACGGCTGCCGGGGCGCCATCGTCAACCTGGCCAGCGTGGCCGCCTTCGACGGCCAGATCGGGCAGGCGTCCTACTCGGCCTCGAAGGGCGGCGTGGTCGGGATGACCCTTCCGGTCGCCCGCGACCTGGCCGCCGCCGGCATCCGCCTCAACACCGTTGCCCCCGGCCTGATCGACACCCCGATCTACGGCGAGGGCGAGCAGGCCGAGGCGTTCAAGGCCAAGCTCGGCGAGAGCGTGAACTTCCCCAAGCGACTCGGCACCCCCGACGAGCTGGCCAGCATGGTCGTCGAGTGCCTCACCAACTCCTACATGAACGGTGAGGTCATCCGCGTCGACGGTGGCATCCGGATGCCTCCGAAGTAGCGCCACCCGGCAGCACCTGCCAGCACCCGGGAGCGCCGCCGGCGCGGTCGTCCCGATTGCTCGGCCGCTGTTCACCACCACGTCCCCGCGCATCCGCCGCCGGTCTCCCGGCACCGGTTGCGTGCGGGGACGTGGTGCTTCTCGGTGCGACACGGCAGACCGTCCTCGACCTCCACCTGCGGCGGCGGGCCACCATCGTCGGCGGTCTGGCGACCGGTGCGATCCCGCTCGCCGCACGCCTCGGCCCGGCACTGCTGCCGCAGCGCAGCGAGCCGACCGAGGGCGTGCGCACCGGGGAGGTCACCACCAGCAGCGCGGTGGTCTGGGCGCGCGCCGCCCGTCCCGGCCGGATGATGGTCCGGGTGGTGAGCGGATGCCGCCGCGGGCTGGTCCGGGGACCGATCGCCCGCACCGAGACCGACCTGACCGCCCGGGTGCACCTGCAGGGGCTCCGGCCCGGACGTGACCACCGGATCGAGGTCTGGTTCGCCCAGCCCGACGGTGAGCGGTCGGTGCCGATGCCCGCCTCCTTCCGCACCGCGCCGATCCACACCGCGGGACAGAGCCTGGTCTGGTCCGGCGACACCTGCGGCCAGGGCTGGGGGATCGACCGTGCTCGCGGCGGACTCACCACCTACGCGGCGATGCACCGGCTCCGGCCGGACCTGTTCGTCCACCTGGGCGACACGATCTACGCCGACGAGCCGATCGAGGAGTCGGTGCGCCTCGACGACGGCAGCACCTGGCACAACCACGTCACCGCCGAGGTCAGCCGGGTCGCCCAGAGCCTCGACGACTTCCGCGGCCGGCACCGCTACCCCTTGGCCGACGACAACGTCCGCGCGTTCTACGCCGACGTCCCGACCATGGCCATGTGGGACGACCACGAGACCTGCAACAACTGGTGGCCCGGGGAGACGATCACCGACGACCGCTACACCGAGCGGCGTGCCGACGTGCTCGCGGTGCGTGGACGGCGCGCCTGGCAGGAGTACCAGCCGGTCCCGGTGCGTCAGCTGGTCCCCGCGGACGGCGACGGCTTCGCGCCCACCCGGATCCACCGTCGCGTCCCGCGCGGTCAGCACCTCGACCTGTTCTGCCTGGACATGCGTTCCTGGCGCGGACCCAACCCCGACACCGACCCGGCGATCGCGGCCGACCGGACCCCGGCCGGCATCCTGGGACGCCGGCAGGAGGAGTGGCTGATCCGGTCGCTGCGCGACTCCACCGCCACCTGGAAGGTGGTCTGTGCCGACATGCCGCTGTCCACCCCGACCAGCCGCACCACCGACCTGGACACGGTGGCCAACACCGACCACGGCGCGCCGATGGGACGCGAGCCCGAGATCGGCCGGATCCTCGCCGCGATCAGGCGGCACCGGGTGCGCAACGTGGTCTGGCTGACCGCGGACGTGCACTACACCGCCGCCCACCACTACTCCCCGGAGCGTGCCGCCTTCACCGACTTCGACCCGTTCTGGGAGTTCGTCTCCGGACCGGTCGCCGCCTCCCCGTTCTGGACCAAGGACGCCGACCTCGACCGCACCTTCGGCCCGGAGGTCGTCTTCTCCCAGGGCGAGTCCGAGGTCGGCAAGCTGGACACCGCACCGCGACCGGAGAACCAGTACTTCGGGCAGCTCGAGATCGCCGCGGACGGCCTGCTCACCGTCACCCTGCGCGACGGCGCCGGGACGGCGCTGTGGCGCCGTGGGCTCGAGCCGGACCCGGTGCTGTCGTGACGGGTGCTGTCGTGACAGGTGTTTCGTGACGGGCTGCCGGGCGCCTGGTCAGGGGCGCGTGGTCAGGGGCGCGCGTCGAGGTGCGCGGCGACCGCGTCCTCGACGGTGCCGCCGCGGGCGATCGCCGCACCGGCCACGCCGATCACCACGGCCAGGGCCAGCATCATCACGATCCCGACCTGCCAGTCGCCGGTCGCGTCGTGCAGCAAGCCGGTGGCGAAGGTGGCGGCCGCGGCGATGAAGTAGCCGACGCCCTGGGTCAGCGCCGAGAGCTGGGAGGAGCCCTCGGGCGAGCGGCTGCGCCGTGCCAGCATCGCCAGCACCCAGGTGAACGCGCCGGCCCCGAAGCCGAGCAGCACCGCCCAGAGCACACCGCCCAGTGCCAGCGGCGCCAGCAGCACGCCCAGCCAGCCGATCACGGTGCTCACCGAGAAGGCCAGGGGGAGCGCGGCGGAGTCCCGGGTCACCCGGATCAGCAGCGGCAGCGACAGCGTCACCGGGATGCCGACCGCCGTGATGATCCCGAGCAGCACGCCGGCGTGGGCAGCGTCCGCGCCGAGGTCGGTCAGCATCAGGCCCCACCAGCCGAACTGCACGTAGGCCTGCGCGGACTGCGCACCGAAGCAGATGATGAACGCCCACCCGAGCGGGGTGCGCACGATCCGGCCCAGGGTCGGTGGAGCGGCGGCACCGGCCGAGGCGCTGCCCGAGGTGCCCTCCGGGGTGGAGGCGCCGGTCGGGGCGTCGGCCGGCACCGAGCCGGTCTCCGGGGTGCGCAGCGTCGGCAGCCACCCCAGCAGCGCCAGGGCCGGCAGCACCGCCCAGGTGGCCAGGGCCACCCGCCAGCCGTCGGTCGCGTCCGCGATCGGCACGGTGAGCGCGGAGGCGAGGGTGGCGCCGCCGACCAGCGCCGCGCCGTAGACCGCACTCACGCCGGCCTCGTGCCGAGCGAAGTGCAGCTTGGTCAGCGGCGGCAGCACCACGTTGCCGACCGCGGCGCCGGCCATCGCCACCATGGTGCCGATCCCGAAGATCCACCAGGTGTCGGCGAGCGCGCGTCCGACCAGGCCGACCACGAGCGCGGCCAGCAGGGCGACGGTGATCCGGTGCACGCCGTACCGGAGGACGAGGCGGCCGGTGCCCAGCCCGACCACCGCGAAGCAGAGTGGCGGCAGGGTGGTGAGCAGGCTGACCCCGGCCGGGGAGATGGCGAGCTCGTCGCGGACCGTCGGCAGCAGCACGCTCAGGCTGCTGATCCCCGAGCGCAGCGACAGCGCCAGCAGGATCAGCGCGGCGAGCAGCACGACGGTCCCGGCGCCCCAAGTACGGCGGGAGCGGGCGACGTCGGACACACCCCGATTGTGGTCCGCGCAGGTCGGGACGAGAAAACGGGAAGCCTTCGGCGCGCCGCGCGGTTAGGGTGGTGAACGCTTATGACGAATCCTGCACAGAACTTCTCCCTCGACGCCGAGCTCGCCGCGACCGAGGCCTGGGACGACACCGACGACCTGACCGACGAGCCACGCGCCGACGCGGCCGACGACGGGTGGGAGTCGGGCATCGACCCCGAGGCCCGCTCCGTCGACCCGAGCACCGGGGCGATGGACCTCGCCGAGCGGCACGAGCTGCGCCGCGTGGCCGGCCTGCGCACCGAGCTCGAGGACATCACCGAGGTCGAGTACCGCCAGCTCCGCCTGGAGCGGGTGGTGCTGGTCGGTGTGTGGACCGAGGGCACCGTGACCGACGCCGAGAATTCGATGGCCGAGCTCGCCCTGCTCGCCGAGACGGCCGGCTCGGAGGTGCTGGAGGCGATCTACCAGCGCCGCCAGTCGCCCGACCCGGCCACCTACATCGGCCGCGGCAAGGTGGAGGCGGTCGGCGAGATCGTCCGCGCCACCGGCGCCGACACCGTGATCTGCGACGGTGAGCTGGCCCCCTCGCAGCTGAGGAACCTCGAGGACCGGGTCAAGGTCAAGGTGGTCGACCGGACCGCGCTGATCCTGGACATCTTCGCGCAGCACGCGAAGTCCAAGGAGGGCAAGGCGCAGGTCGAGCTCGCCCAGCTCAACTACATGAAGCAGCGGCTGCGCGGCTGGGGTGGCAACCTCTCCCGGCAGGCCGGTGGTCGCGCCGCGGGCGGTGACGGCATCGGTGGCCGTGGCCCCGGTGAGACCAAGATCGAGACCGACCGCCGCCGGATCAACGACCGGATCGCCAAGCTCCGCCGCGAGCTGCGTGCGATGGAGGGCACCCGGGCCACCATGCGGCAGGAGCGCCGTCGCAACGAGGTGCCGTCGGTGGCGATCGCCGGCTACACCAACGCCGGCAAGTCCTCGCTGCTCAACCGGCTCACCGGCGCCGGTGTGTTGGTCGAGGACGCGCTCTTCGCCACCCTGGACCCGACCACCCGGCGCACCCAGACCGGCGACGGCCGCGTCTACACGATGAGCGACACCGTCGGCTTCGTCCGGCACCTGCCGCACCAGCTGGTGGAGGCGTTCCGCTCCACCCTGGAGGAGGTCGCCGACTCCGACCTGATCGTGCACGTGGTCGACGGCTCCCACCCCGACCCGGAGAGCCAGCTCTCCGCGGTCCGTGAGGTGCTCGCCGACATCGGTGCCGCCGACATCCCCGAGCTGGTCGTCGTCAACAAGACCGACATCGCCGACCCGATGACGGTCGCCCGCCTGCTGCGCGCCGAGCCGCACGCGGTCGCGGTCTCCGCCCACACCGGCGACGGCATCGACGCGGCGATCGCCGCGGTCGAGGCGGACCTGCCGCGCCCGGCGGTGCCGTTCGATGCCCTGGTGCCCTACGCCCGCGGCGACCTGATCGACCGGATCCACAAGGACGGCGAGATCCGCACCCTCGAGCACACCGCGGACGGCACCCGGGTCGCCGGGCTGGCCACCGAGGCGCTCGCCGGTGACCTGGCGGCGTACGCCGTCTGACGTCACCCCCGTCGGCCGGGTCGCCACCCGGCCGGCCACCCGGTCGTCCGGCCCGGTCAGGTAACGGTTGCGCAAAGCCTGCCCCGCGAGCCCCGGATCGGGATGCGCCGCCGCGGGTGAGGACGGAGGATGGTGGTCGTGACGACCACGATGCTCCGACGGCGGCCGCGCGTCCTCGCGGCGCTCGCCGCGGCGCTGGTGGTCGCCGGGCTCAGTGCGGTCCTGGTCGACCGTGCCGGCGCGGACGAGGACCGGTGCGTGGCCTTCAGCCAGGGCGCACGCGACCGGTGGACGCTCGCCGCCGACGACGCCGCGCGGGCCGGCGAGGGTGCGCTGCGGACGCTGGTGATCGGTGACTCCTACTCCGTCGGTCTGGGCGTGGAGCCGGGCCAGAGCTGGCCGACGCGGCTGGACGGCGCGGTCCTCGTGGACGGCTTCTCCGGGTCGGGGTTCAGCCGGGAGGCGAGCGGCTGCGGCGAGCTCTCCTACGCCACGCGTGCCCCGCGGGCCCTGGCCCGTGCCGGCGACGTCGACCTGGTGGTCGTCGAGGGTGGGCTCAACGACTTCGACCAGCCCGAGGCCGACCTCCGCAACGGCGTACGACGCCTGCTCGAGGAGCTGGGCGACCGGCCCGTCCTCGTGGTCGGCCCGGTCCCCGCTCCGGCCCGCGCCGCGCAGGTCCCCGGGGTGGACGCGGTGCTCGCCGAGCTGAGCGCCGCGCACGGGGCGTCCTACCTCTCGATGGCCGAGGCCGACCTGCCCTACCTCCCCGACCTGCTGCACCTGACGCCGGAGGGGCACGCGGAGTTCGGCGACCTGGTCGCCGACGCGGTGGCCGACCTGGCCACCGTGCCGCGCGGCTGAACGCGGCCCGCCGGCCTACTCGGACTGCTTGCTGAACGCCGCGTCGAACGACGCCGCCGGCGGGGCGTAGTCGAACCGACGGAGGAACTCCAGCGCCTCGGGTGCGCCGTGCAGGCGGTCCATCCCGGCGTCCTCCCACTCCACCGAGATCGGGCCGTCGTACCCGATCGCGGCCAGCGCGCGGAAGGCGTCCTCCCAGGGCACGTCGCCGCGACCGGTGGAGACGAAGTCCCACCCCCGGTGCTGGTCGCCCCAGGGGAGGTGGGAGGAGAGGATGCCGTTGCGGCCGCCGCCCATCCGCATCCGGGTGTCCTTGCAGTCCACGTGATAGATCCGGTCCGCGAAGTCGGTGATGAACCCGACCACGTCCAGGCCCTGCCACAGCATGTGGCTGGGGTCCCAGTTGATCCCGAACGCGGGGCGGTGACCGACCGCCTCCAGGGTGCGCTGGGTCGACCAGTGGTCGTAGGCGATCTCCGAGGGATGCACCTCGTGGGCGAAGCGCACCCCGTGCTCGTCGAAGACGTCGAGGATCGGGTTCCACCGGTCGGCGAAGTCCTGGTAGCCGGCGTCGATCCGGTCGGCCGGCACCGGCGGGAACATCGCGACGTACTGCCAGATCGAGGAGCCGGTGAAGCCGACCACGGTGTCGACGCCCATCGCGCGCGCCAGTCTGGCGGTCCGCTTCATCTCCTCTGCCGCCCGGGTCCGCACCCCCTCGGGATCGCCGTCGCCCCAGACCCGGTCGCGGACGATGGCGCGGTGCCGGAAGTCGATCGGGTCGTCGCAGATCGCCTGCCCGGTGAGGTGGTTGGAGATCGCCCAGCACCGCAGGCCGTGGCGGCGCAGGATGTCCAGGCGCTCCTCGACGTAGCCGTCCTCGTCCACCCGCCAGGCGTCCAGGTGCTCGCCGGAGACCGCGATCTCCAGGCCGTCGTAGCCCCAGCGTGCGGCGTGCTCGGCCACCTCCTCCAGGGTCAGGTCGACCCACTGTCCGGTGAAGAGCGTGAAGCGCTTGCCCATCAGAGTCCCTTCCGCGTCGTCGACGAGGTGACCGCGTCCATGTCGGCCACCCCCACCTTGGCACCGTCGCGCTCCGCGGACTCCTCGATCGCGGCGAGGACCCGCTGCACCGCGAGGCCGTCCGCGAATCCGGGGGACGGGTCGGTGCCCGCCTCCAGTGCGGTCAGCAGGCCGGCGGCCTGCAGCGTGAACGTGTGCTCCCAGCCGAGCACGTGGCCCGGCGGCCACCACGCGCCGGGGCCGGGGTGGTCCGGCTCGGTCACCAGGATCCGCCGCTCCCCGTTGTCGCGGCCGGCCAGCCCGTCGGTGAAGCCGAGCTCGTTGAGGCGCTCCAGGTCGAAGCGGAGCGCGCCGCGGTCGCCGTACAGCTCCAGGGTGAGGCCGTTCTTGCGGCCGGTCGCCACCCGCGAGACCTCGACGCCGGCGGTGACGCCGCCGGCGGTCTCCAGGGTCGCCCAGGCGGCGTCGTCGACGGTGACCGGCTCGGGACCCGACGGCCCGTTCCGGGTGTCGACGAAGGTGCGCAGGTGCCCCCGCGCGCTCACCACCGGGTCGCCGAGCAGGAAGTGGACCAGGTCGACCACGTGGGAGCCGAGGTCGCCCAGCACACCGGAGCCGGCCGTCTCCCTCCGCAGCCGCCAGGTCATCGGCGCCGAGGCGTCGGCCAGCCAGTCCTGCAGGTACGCCGCCCGCACCTGCCGCACCGTCCCGATCCGCCCGTCGGCGACCAGCTCCCGGGCCAGTGCGAGGGCCGGCACCCGGCGGTAGTTGAAGCCGACCATCGAACGCGCCCCGCGCTGCGCCGCGGTCCGTGCCGCCGCGACCATCTGCTCCGCCTCGGCGACGGTGTTCGCCAGCGGCTTCTCCACCAGCACGTGCTTGCCGGCGGCCAGCGCGGCGAGCGCGATCTCGGCGTGGGAGTCGCCGGGGGTGCAGATGTCGACCAGGTCGACGTCGTCGCGGTCGAGCACCGCGCGCCAGTCGGTGGCCGCCTCCGCCCAGCCGTGGCGCGCCGCGGCGGCGTCGACCGCTCTCCGGTCGCGACCGACCAGCACGGCCTGCCGGACCGCGGGCACGTCGGGGAAGAAGGCGCCCACGTTGCGCCACGCGTTCGAGTGCGCCCGGCCCATGAAGGAGTAGCCGATCACCGCGATGCCGAGCGCGCTCATCGGTGGGCTCCTCGGGTCGCGCCGACGGCGGTCGCGGACCCGCGCTCGGGGAGGGAGCGGAGGAAGGCCAGCCCGTCGCCGGCCAGGTCGTCGGGGGAGGGGGCCAGCGGTCGCCAGATCGAGGCCGCGACCGCGATCGCGGCGTTGTCGGGGGTGAAGCTCTCGATCACCAGTGGACCGGCGTAGCCGACCTCGTCGAGCGCGCCGACCAGCCCCGGCCAGTCGGTCTGGTCCCCGCCCGGGGCGCCACGGTCGCTGCCGCACACCTGGACGTGGACCAGGTGGCCGGCGGCGCGTCGTACCGCATCGGCGCTGGAGCGCTCCTCGATGTTGAGGTGGTAGGTGTCCAGGGCCAGGCCGAGGTGCTCCCCGAGCAGGTCGTCGAGGGCTTCGAGGCCCTGGTCGACGGTGTTGACCAGCGAGGTCTCGTAGCGGTTGAGCGGCTCGATGCCGATCCGGACCCCCCGCCGCGCCGCGTGCTCGACGACCGGCGCCAAGTTGTCGCGCAGCTCGGCGTAGGCGGCCCGCCGCTCGCCAGGATCCATCCGCCAGGTCCGCCCGGTGCTCGCCGTGAACGGGCCGCAGACCGCGCCGGCGCCGACGCCCGCGGCCAGGTCGATGCAGGCCCGCAGGTAGTCCTGGGTGGCCGCCACCACCTCCGGGGCGGCGGCCACCAGGTCACGTCCCGGCGCCATCGCTCCGACCAGGTACGCCGCCAGCCCGGTCTCCTGCAACGCCGCACCGACCGCGTCGACGGTGAGGTCACCGGCGTTCTCCAACGGCAGCTCCACGGCGTCGAAGCCGAGCCCGGCGATGTGGCGGAGCAGGCCGGGCAGGTCGGGGTCGGTCAACGGCGAGGTCCACACCCAGGTGTTGACGCCGATCTCTCTCACGATGTTGGCCTTTCGGGGGAGGGAGGGGCGGCTGCGAGCCGCACCGGCGCCCGCACCCGACCACCGGCGACGGTGGTCGGGTGCGAGGCCGGCGGCGGAGCCTCGCAACCGTGGCGCGACGCGGCGCCGACTACGGGATCTGGCGGTCCTGCCAGACCTGCGGGTAGCCGGGCAGGTCCTCGCCACCGAACTTCGCGTAGTGGCCGTCGGGCATCCCGTCGTTGGCGTCGAGGTAGGCGGCCCGCTCCTCCTCCGTGATCGGGGTCTGCGGCAGCACCCACTCCGTCGGCACCTGCTCTCCGGCGGCGATCATCTCCAGCGCGAGCAGCGGGGTGCGCCACTGGAAGTTGGAGTAGACCGGAGCCAGGCCGTTGAGCCCGGTCTCCTCCCACTTGCGCAGGAAGCTCATCTCGTCCTCGCCGGTCATCACCGGGTAGTCCATCCCGGCGTCCTCGAAGGCCTCGATCGCGGCCACGGCACCGTCTCCGGCATCCATCCAGACCCCGGCCACGTCACCCTTGGTGAGCTCGTCGGTGATGATCGACTTGATCGTCTCCGGGTTGGCCTCGGTGAAGTGGTCCACGGCCTCGATGCCGGCCTCGTCGAAGATCTTCTCCGCGGCTGCCCAGCGGGTCTCCAGCACGTCGACCCCGGGCAGGATGCGCAGCGCGATGACCTTGTCCCCCTCCTCGAGGTTGTCGACCAGGAAGTTCGCGGTCGCGATGCCCCAGGCGTAGCCGCCGATCGGGTGGATGAAGGTCGTCGGGCAGTCGGTCTGCACGCCGCGGTCGAAGACCACCACCGGCTTGCCGGTCTCGCAGGCCCGCTCGACCGCCGGGGTCATCGCGGCGGTGGAGTTGGGGGAGATGACGAAGGCGTCGCAGTTGCCCTCGGAGATGAAGTAGTCGATGTCGGCGATCTGCTGGTTGTCGTCGTCACCGGCGTCGCGGGTCTCCATGTCGGAGACGACGCCGTTCTTCTTCAGCACCTCGAGCTGCTGGTTCATGGTGATCCAGCCGGTCTGTCGCCACGGGTTGGAGATCGACGCGTTGGCGAAGCAGACCTTCATCGGCTTGTTCGTCTTCCAGTCGGCGGTGTCGGTCATCGGCCCGTCGATGTACTGCAGCCACGGCTGGTCCTCCGGCCCGGAGAAGGTGGCATCCATCTGCTCCATCTGCTCGTCGTAGTCCGCCTGGACGAACCATTCCTCGCTGCTGGTGTCGCTCTCCTCTCCGGAGGTCGACTCGTCGGTGGCGTCGGTGCCGGACTCGTCGGTCGAGCACGCGGTCAGCACCGCCAGGACGGCTGCTCCGGCGAGCAGTCCCTTGAGTGGGGTTCTACGCATCAAATGCCTCCTGTTGTCGGGCCCACGGTGGGCTCGTCGGTGGTACTGGGTCCGCTGGTGCGTCCCGGGGAACCTGGTGGCGACGTCGCAGGGCGCCGGCCCACGGTCCAGGCCCGGGCGGCGAAGGCGACGGCGACGATGATGATCAGGCCCTGCACGGTGTCGCGCCAGGTCGAGGCGACCTCGAGCACGGTGAGCAGGGTGAAGAGGAGCTCGAGGGCGAAGGCGCCGGCGACCGCGGAGAGCACCCAGCCGCGTCCGCCGCCGAGCACCACGCCGCCGAGCACGACCGCGGTGATCGCCGCGAACTCGTAGCCCTCGCCGACGGTGGGGTGCACCCCGGCGTAGCCGACCAGCAGGATGCCAGAGACGGTGGCGGCCAGGGAGGAGAGCACGAACGCGCGGGTGGTGACCCACCAGGTGCGGGCCCCCGAGATCCTGGCTGCGGCCGGGTTGTCGCCGACGGCCAGCAGGGTGCGTCCATAGGGGCGGCGCATCAGCCACACCGCCGCGGCGGCGAGCACCACCAGCACGATCAGCGGGTAGGGGACCACCTCGACCACCGGGACGTCCTCGATCACGCCGCGTCCGATCTGGCGGAAGTCGTCGTTGGGTGGCGCGTCGGCGGCGCCGCCGGAGAGGTAGCGGACCAGGCCGAGCAGGGCCAGCATCATCGCAAGGGTGACGATGAAGCTCGGCACCCGCAGCAGGGTGGTCAGCAGGCCGTTGAGCAGCCCGATCCCGGCGCCCAGCGCGAACATCAGCAGCAGGCCGGTGACGTTGCGGCCGGTGTCGTCGCCGATGAAGTTGCCGGCGATCACCACCTGCGCCGCGATCACCGCGCCCATCGAGAGGTCGAACTCGCCGGCCACGATCACGTAGTACTGACCGATCGCGGCGATCGCGATCGGCGCGGTGCGACCCAGGAAGCGGATCAGCACCCCCGGGTCGCCGAAGTTGGGGTTGGCGATGACGGTGGCGACCAGCAGCACCAGCGCCAGCACGTAGATCGCGCCACCCGGCGTGGTCGCCGCGGTGAGGAAGCGGCCCAGCGGGGAGCGGGCGTGTGCGGGCAGCGGGCGGGTCCGTGGCGCGACGTCGGTGCTCATCGGGCCTCCTCGAGGGCGGAGTCGAGGACCCCGGGTCGGTCGAAGCGGGCCGGCCGCCGGTCGATCTCGCGGCGGGCGTAGACGGCCACCGCAGCCACGATCACCACGCCGCGCACCACGTTGCGCAGGAACGGGTCGACCTGCATCACGGCCATCACGTTGTCCATCACCGCGAAGATCGCGACGCCGGCGATGGTGCCGGTGACGTTGCCCTTGCCGCCGGCGAGCAGGGTGCCGCCGAGCACCACCGCGGCGATCGACATCAGGTCGTACTGGCCCTGGCTCCCCACGTTCGGGTTGCCCACCGAGAGCCGGGCGAGCAGCAGCAGCCCGGCGCACCCGGCGAGGACCGAGCAGAGCACGTGGGCGGCCAGCAGCGGGATCGTCGTACGGATCCCGGAGAGGCGGGCGACCTCGGCGTCCCCGCCCACGGCGTAGAGGTGGTGGCCCAGCCGGGTACGACGCAGCAGCAGCACCGCCCCGGCGGCGCAGGCCAGCATCAGCAGCGTCGAGACCGGCAGCGGACCGACGAAGGAGATCCCGATCATCCGGAACGACTGCGGCGCCGAGCCGTGGTTGCCCTGGTAGTTGGTCGCCAGGTAGCCGCTGATGATCAGGCCGGTGCCGAGGCTGGCGATGAAGCCGTGCACCTTGAGCACGCTGACCACGAACCCGTTGACCAGTCCGACGACCGCGGCGACGCCGAGGCCGACCACCACGCCGGGGACCATGTTGCCGCTCTCGCCGGCCATGACGCCGCCGGCGACCACCCCGGTCAGGCTGGCCACGAACGGCACGGAGAGGTCCAGGCTGCCGCCGAGCACGACGAGCGTCTGTCCGATCGCGATGAGGCCCAGGATGCTCATCGCGGTGAGGATGTCGCGCAGGTTGCCGGTGGAGAAGAAGTTCCGGCCCTCCAGCGCGGTCAGGATCGTGCCGAGGACGACCGCGCCGACCAGGACCAGGCCGACGATGCCGGTCGAGGTCAGGCCGTGCAGGCGACCGCTGGTGCTGCTGCTCACGGGCCCACCTCCTCGCCGGCCGCCGCGCTCGCCCCGGTGGCCAGCTGCAGCACCGTCTCCTCGCTGGACCCGGCGGGCAGCTCCCCGGCCACCCGGCCGTCGCGCATCACCAGGATCCGGTCCGACATCCCGATCACCTCGGGCAGCTCGGAGGAGACCATCAGCACCGCGACGCCCTCGGCGGCCAGCACCCGCATCAGCTCGTAGATGGCGTGCTTGGCGCCGACGTCGATGCCGCGGGTGGGCTCGTCCATCAGCATCACCCGCGGCTCGGTCACCAGCCACCGGCCCAGCACCACCTTCTGCTGGTTGCCCCCGGAGAGGAACTGCACCTCCTGGTCCAGCGCGCGAGCGGCGACGGCCATGTTGGAGAGCAGCCCGGGCACCTCGCGCCGCGCCCGCGGGGTCCGGAACGGGAAGACCGCGCGCACCGGACCCAGCGCGTTGTCCAGGATCGACTGGTTCAGCGCGAGGCCGGTGGCCTTGCGGTCCTCGGTGATCAGCGCCAGCCCGGCGCGGACCGCGGCGCGCGGTGACCCCGGACGCACCGGACGCCCGCCGACCCGCATCTCACCGCGGGTGAAGGGCTGGACGCCGAAGACCGCCTCCATCAGCTCCGTGCGGCCCGAGCCCTGGAGGCCGGCGATCCCCACGATCTCCCCGGCGCGCAGGGTGAGGTCGACCCCGTCGACGTACCCGTTGCCGGCGGCGCGCAGCTCGAGGCGCGGCTCGCCGACCTCGGTGCCGGGGGCGGGGTCGGGGAAGAACGCGCTCATCTCCCGGCCCACCATCAGCCGGATCAGCTCGCTGCCGTCGAGGTCGTCCGCGGCCCGGGTGGTCACCTGCCGGCCGTCCTTGAGCACCGTGATGGTGTCGCAGAGGTCGAAGATCTCCTTGAGTCGGTGCGAGACGTAGAGGATGGCCACCCCGCGCCCGGTGAGCTCCCCGATGATCCGGTAGAGCAGCTGCACCTCGTGATCGGCCAGCGCGGCGGTCGGCTCGTCCATGGATATGATGCGTGCGTCGTAGGAGACGGCCTTGGCGATCTCGACGACCTGCTGCTCGGCGACCGAGAGGCTGCGCACCGACTGCTGCGGCCGGAGACCGTCGACGCCGAGCTGGTCGAGCAGGTCCTGGGTGTCGCGGTGCATCCGGGCCACGTCGACCAGGCCGCGCCGGCGCGGCTCGCGGCCGAGCCAGAGGTTCTGGGCGACGGAGCGCTCGGGCAGCAGGTTGAACTCCTGGAAGACCGTGGAGATGCCGGCGTGCTGGGCCTGCAGCGGGTGGTGGAACGTCACCGGCTGCCCGTCCAGCTCGACGGAGCCGCGGTCGGCCACGTGCACGCCGGCGAGGATCTTCATCAGGGTCGACTTGCCCGCCCCGTTCTCACCGACCAGTCCGTGCACCTGGCCGGCCCGCAGGTCGAGGTCCACGTCGGCGAGCACGGTGTGGCCGACGAACGACTTGGTCAGGCCGCGGGCGCGGAGCAGCACCGGCGCCTGCGCGCCGGTCGCGGTCGGGTCGATCGTGGCGTCGGGGCTCGACGGTGAGCGGGTCACGGCGACACTGTGACACGCGTCACGCACTTCTGTCGAGAGTCCGGCAAAAGTCGTGAGGTAGACGTGTCGAAGTGGCGCGTGGTTGACTCCGCAGCGTGCGCGCCAGTGACGTCTTCGACCTGCTCAGGGACGGTCGGCCGCGCACCCGGGCCCAGCTCGCCGAGGTCACCGGCCTCGCCCGGTCCACCGTGTCGGCGCGCCTCGAGGCACTGATGGCACTGGGGCTGGTGGTGCCGGTCGAGGGCGTGTCCACCGGTGGTCGCCCGCCCGCCCTGCTCACCTTCAACCCCGGCGCCCGGGTCGTCGTCGGCGTCGACCTCGGCGCCACCCACGCCCGGGCCGCGATCGCGGACCTGGACGGGCGGGTGCTGGCCGAGCGCGGCACCGCGCTCGACATCGCCGAGGGTCCGGACCCGGTGCTGGCCTGGGTGGAGCAGGCCATCCGCGCGCTGCTCGCCGAGCAGCGGCGACCGCTGGCCGACCTGGCCGCGGTCGGGATCGGCCTGCCCGGTCCGGTGGAGCACTCCACCGGCCGCGCCATCAACCCGCCGATCATGCCGGGCTGGGACCGGTACGACGTGCCGGCGGCCGTGCAGCGCGCCTTCGCCGTCCCGGTGCTGGTGGACAACGACGTGAACGTGATGGCGCTGGGCGAGCAGCACGCCCACCTGCGCGACACCACCGACCTGGTCTTCATCAAGGTCGGCACCGGCATCGGCGCCGGGATCATCTCCGGCGGCGCCCTGCAGCGCGGTGCCCAGGGCACCGCCGGCGACCTCGGCCACGTCCAGGTCGCCCGGGCCGGCGAGGTGACCTGCCGGTGCGGGAACCAGGGCTGCCTGGAGGCGATCGCCGCGGTGCCCGCGGTGGCGGCCGCGGTGCGGGCCGCCGGTGTCGAGGTGCCCGGCGACCACGACGTGGTGGCGCTGGTGCGCGCCGGGGACCAGTCCGCCGTGCAGGCGGTGCGGCAGGCCGGCCGCGACCTCGGCGAGGTGCTGGCGACCCTGGTGAACCTGGTCAACCCCTCCTCGATCGTGATCGGAGGGTCGTTGGCGAGCGCCGGTGAGGGGCTCCTCGCCGGCATCCGCGAGGTCGTCTACCGTCGCTCGCTGCCGCTGGCCACCGAGCACCTGCAGATCACCACGTCCCGCGCCGGCGAGCGCGCGGGTGTGATCGGTGCGGCGGCGCTCGCGATCGGGCACGTGCTGGCGCCCGAGTCGATCGACGGCGCGGTCGAGGGCGGTGCCCCCGGCGCACCACTCGCCGCCCACGCCTGACCCGTTGACTTGGCCTTTCGCCCCGTTGACTTGGGCTTTCGGGCCCGTTGACTTGGGCTTTCGGGCCCGTTGACTTGGGCTTTCGCCCCGTCGAGTCGCCCGTTCGCCCCCACGAGTCGGCCTCTGGGGACCGTCGGGTCGATCCGTGTCCCCGGTCTCAGCCGTCCCGTGGCCGCGGACCTGTGGAGGGCCTCGGTCGACGGGGAGTGCCCACGGCTAGGGTTCTCTGGTGTCCGCCGAGCCCTCCGAGTCAACCCCGAGCAGCCCGGTCCGCGACACTCTGGCGGCCGCGGTCAGCGCACTGGGCGGCCAGCAGCGCGACGGCCAGGTGACGATGGCCGAGGCCGTCGCTGCCGCGATGACGGACCGACGGCACCTGCTGGTCCAGGCCGGCACCGGCACCGGCAAGTCGCTGGGCTACCTGGTGCCCGCGCTGCTGCACGACGACCGGGTGGTGGTGGCCACCGCGACCCTCGCCCTCCAGCACCAGCTGGTCGAGCGGGACCTGCCGCGGCTGATCGAGGCCGTGGGCACCCGCCCCGGCGTCGACAGCTCCTTCGCGGTCCTCAAGGGCCGCTCCAACTACGCCTGCCTGCACCGGGTCCGTGAGGGCGCGCCGGACGACCAGGGCGAGCTGATCCGCTCCGAGGATGCGCTCGGAGCGATGGGCAAGAAGGTCCTCGAGCTGCGTGAGTGGGCCGAGGAGCAGGCGTCCGCGAGCGGCTCGGGGGAGAAGGACGCCGCACCACGACACACCGAGAAGGAGTGGCGCCAGGTCAGCGTCAGCCACCGGGAGTGCCTGGGAGCGGCGAAGTGCCCCTTCGGGGAGGAGTGCTTCGCCGAGCGGGCCAAGGAGAAGGCGCAGCGCTCGCACCTGATCGTCACCAACCACTCCCTGCTCGCGATCGACGCCGTCGAGGGCGTCCCGATGATCCCCGACTACGACACCGTGGTGATCGACGAGGCCCACGAGCTGGTCGCCCGGGTCACCCAGGCGGCCACCGACGAGCTGTGGGTCGCCGAGGTGGAGCGGACCGCGCGCCGAGCGATGCGGCACGCCGACGGTGAGGCCCCGAACGACCTGGCCGATGCCGCCGACGCCCTCCGCGATGCCATCGCCGAGGCGCGGCCGGGACGCTTCGACGTCGTACCGGAGGAGCTGGCGGACGCGCTGACGCTGGTCCGGGATGCCGCGCGGGCCTGCGTCTCGGCGTTCCCGAAGCAGAAGGCCGACGAGGCCGACGCGGCCTTCACCCAGGCCAAGGGCGCGGTCCAGGAGCTCTTCGCGACGACCGAGCGGATGGCCGCGGGCTCCGACGCCGACGTCCTGTGGCTCACCGAGGGCACCGACCGGCTGCCGCCGCGGCTCTGCATCGCACCGCTCCAGGTGTGGGGCCAGATGCGGGACAAGCTGCTGACCGACAAGACCGCGGTGATGACCTCCGCGACGTTGATGCTGGGTGGGGACTTCAACTCGGTGGCCACCGGCGTCGGACTGAAGCCGACCGAGCGCGCCGAGCCGGGATCGCCGGTCGGGGAGGTCCGTGAGGGCGTCGAGCCGTGGATCGGCATCGACGCGGGCAGTCCGTTCGACTACCCCCGCCAGGGCATCCTGTACGTCGCGCGCCACCTGCCCCCGCCCGGGCGGGACGGGCTCGGCTCCGCCCAGCTGGACGAGATCGTCGAGCTGGTCGACGCCGCCGACGGCCGTGCGCTGGGGCTCTTCTCCAGCCGCCGCGCCGCGGAGACCGCCGCCGAGGAGGTACGCCGCCGCCTGCCGCACCTGACCACGCTGGCCCAGGGAGACGCTCAGTTGCCGGAGCTCGCTCGGCAGTTCGTGGCCGACCCGTACACCATCCTGTTCGGCACGCTCGGCCTCTGGCAGGGCCTCGACGTCCCCGGCGACACCTGCCAGCTGGTGATCATCGACCGGATCCCGTTCCCGCGTCCCGACGATCCGTTGATGAGCGCCCGTCAGCGGGCCGCCGACAAGGCGGGCGGCAACGGGTTCATGCAGGTGGCGGCGACCCATGCGGCCCTGCTGCTGGCCCAGGGGGCCGGCCGGCTGATCCGCACGCACGCGGACCGCGGAGTGGTCGCGGTGCTCGACCCCCGTCTGGCCACCGCGCGCTACGGCGGCTTCCTCAAGGCGAGCCTGCCGGCGATGTGGCCGACCACCGACCCCCAGGTGGTGCGCAAAGCGCTGGCCAGGCTGGCCGGCTCGACCAGCGCCTGAGCAGCCTGATTCAGCGCACGGGGTTCAGCGCAAGGGATCAGCGCACGAGTGCGGCGCGGACCACCTGCTTGCGGGCGTCGTCGCGTGGCACGCCCTGGCAGGTCCGGCTCCACGGGTAGCCCAGGTCGCAGCGGTAGCGGGTGCTGGCATTGACGATGCTGATCTCGATCCACTTCACCTGGCTGCGCCGGAAGTCGAACCGCTTGAACCGGTCGCCGTCCTTCTTCAGCCAGATCCGGTGGGTCGTGGCGGGTTGGCCGCGCTTCTTGACGGTGGCGAGCACCGCTCCGCCCTGGGCCACGTCGTTGAGGTCGACGCCGACCCGCAGCGCCCAGTTGCCGCGGGCGCCCGGGACGAATCGGTAGTGCCGCGCGGCCAGGTGGTCCAGGCGGGAGGTCTGCACGGTGCGGACCCGCTTCTTGGTCAGCTTGACCCGCTTGCTCAGCGGGGCGGTCGGGTACTTGTTCGCCGCGGCCTCGTCGTACGTCCGGTTCGGTCGCCGGTTGTCGGCCGCGAACCGCGGGAAGACCCGGTTGAGTGTCGTGCCGCGGGCCGCGAGCGCCTTCTCGACGCCCTGCACGCTGTAGTAGCCCTTCGCGCCCGCGCCGTCGTGCGCGAGGGACTCCCACAGCTCGCGGATCAGGTCGGGCAGCCCGGCGGTGGCGGCAGGGTAGCGGTCGGTCAGGTAGCGGAAGAAGATCCAGGTGCCGTAGTGGGCGGACCCGCCGAAGGTGTCGAGCGACTGCGCCGGACGCCCGAGCGGCCCGTAGCGCAGGTAGTTCACGTTGTCGTTGACGTCGTCGTAGAGGTAGTCCTCGGCCCACGTCGCGGTCGCTTCGAGGATCCAGGAGTCCTCGTCCACGTCGTAGGCGTACTGCACGGCGTGGAAGTACTCGTGGGCCGCCGTCACCTGCATGTTCCCCAGCGGCGTGTGCGCGGGGAACTCGCTGGCGGCGTAGTCGTTGTCGAGGACGCAGTAGGCCCAGCTCGCGACGTGCGCGGTGCCGTCCTGGTCGTCCTCGAGGACAGCCGGGTCGTCGGTGGTGCAGTAGCCGTAGAGGCCCTGCTGGCCGATCTCGCCGAGGTAGATGTCGGGCAGGTCGTTGCCGCCGAGCCCGTCGTCGGAGACCACGCTGCGATAGCCCGCGTCGGCGTAGGTGCCCACCACGTGGCTCATCTCGGCGAGCACGACCTCGACGTAGTCGGGGATGCCGTCGCCGGCGGTGCCGTCCCACGCGCCGCCCGGGCCGTCGTCCTCGGTGGGGACCGCGTTGTAGCTGTCGCCCTTCTCGCCGGCGCCGAGGGCCGATCCCTTGTTCACCCAGTGCACGCAGACCACGTCGGAGCAGGTGCTCTTCGGGGTCGCGGCCTCGCGGTAGCAGGTGACGTCGCCATAGGTGCCGTGCAGCGAGCACTTGCCGGTGCTGCCGTCGCCGGCAGGTCGGGCCAGCAGCCGCTCCGCCTCCGCCCGCTCCTCGCCGGTCAGCGAGCTGGCGCGCACCGCCAGGTCGCGCAGCGCCAGGGTCAGGTCGGACTCGGTCACCGTGCTGGTCGCGCCGTCGGCGGTGGTGGTGCCGGGATCGGCCAACGTCTCGGGCGTGGCAGTGCCGTCCTCGAGCAGGTCCTCCACCGTTGCCAGCGCGTCCTCGGCCAGGGCGGTCGGCTCACCCGGTGCCGCAGGATCGGCCGGGTCCGTCGGCGAGCTGCTCAGCCCGGGGTTGTCCATCGGGGTCGGTGCAGCCACGCCTGCAGGCATGCCGATCAGGACGAGGGCGGCGGTGGTGGCGAAGGCGGCACCGATGGACGCCGTACGACGAGAGCGCAACGTGGGACTGCTTTCGCTGGGGGAGCAGACGGAGGAGGGACCGCCTGAGCCTACGCAGCCGGTCCCTCCAACTCCATCTGACGCGACACCCGGGGCCACCCGGACGGGCGACCGGGGTGTCGCGTCAGACCCGACGCAGCACCGCGGTGACCTTGCCGAGGATGGTGGCGTGGGTGCCGTCGATCGGGTCGAACGACGCGTTGTGCGGCAGCAGCCAGACCTTCCCCTCCTTGCGCTGGAACGTCTTGACCGTCGCCTCGCCGTCGATCATCGCGGCCACGATCTCGCCGTTCTCCGCGGTGTTCTGCTGGCGGATCACCACGTAGTCGCCGTTGCAGATGGCAGCGTCGATCATCGACTCGCCACTGACCTCGAGCAGGAAGAGTTGACCGTCGCCGACGAGCTGGCGCGGGAGCGGGAAGACGTCTTCGACGCGCTCCTCGGCGAGGATCGGTCCGCCGGCGGCGATCCGCCCGACGACCGGGACGTTGGTGGCCTGCGGGTTGGCATCGCCGACGCCGGTCTCGTCGACGCTGCTCTCCTCGGCCCCGGAGATGGAACGGCGTGCCGCCATCACCTCGGGCAGGAACACCTCGATCGCGCGGGGGCGGTTCGGGTCGCGCTTGAGGAAGCCCTTCTCCTCCAGCATCCGCAGCTGGTGGGCCACGCTCGAGGTGCTGGTGAGGCCCACCGCCGCGCCGATCTCGCGCATGCTGGGCGGATAGCCGCGGACCTCGATGGAGTCCTTGATGGTGGCCAGGATCCGCTGCTGACGCGGGGTGAGGCCGGTGGCGTCCGGCGGGCCGTCGGGGAACTCGCGCACGGCTGCCTTGCCGGGAGTCTTCTTGCCCGTCATCGGATCCTCCTGGGAGTGCTGGGTGCCGTGCTGGCGCAGCGTCGGGACAGCCGTGGGGCGGAGCGAGCTGCGGGCCGGCTCGTGTGTCGACGGTAGCGCCCATCCGCGACTCGGATCAAACACCTGTTCGAAGCGGGCGTGTCGGCGCCGCGGTCGCTCGTCGCCGCCCCGAGCGGTCGCCGGTCGCCGCCGTAGGGTTCGAACATCGATTCGAACAACCTCTTGACCTCGTTCGAACAGATGATCTAACGTCGTACAGGTGTTCGATTCGAACTGATGGTCGAGAGGCCCGCCGGACTTCCCGTCGGACGCAGTCCGCGGGATCTGTCGGGGGCCTTCGCCAGAGTCTCGATCGCACGCCAACCGACCCGAGGTTCCGCTCGCGGAGCCACTTCCCCCGGAGGTCACCATGAGCACGATCACCCTTTCCCCCGTTTCCCGTACGACGCCGGCCCGCGACGTCCGCCGTGCGACGAGCTCACGCCGACCGGGTGTCCGGCTCACCCGCCGCGGGCGTGCCGTGGTCTTCGCGCTCGGGCTGATGGTCGCCTTCGGCCTCGGCATCTGGCTGGCCTCCGGCTCGATCGCCACCTCCGAGCAGGGAGAGGCGCCGGTCGAGGTGGTCACCGTCGGGCACGGCGACACGCTGTGGGAGATCGCGAGCGACGCCGCGGCGAGCACCGGCGACGGCGACGTCCGCTCGGTGATGGACCGCATCCAGGAGCTCAACGCCCTGGACTCGAGCGTGGTCTACGCCGGTCAGGACCTGCGCGTCCCGACCGAGTGACGGTTGACGGCTGAGGCGCCACGGGCCCTCGCCACCAAGACTCGTGTCCATCGCTTCGACCCCGGTGGACGCAGGGGCCCTGCCAAGGCCCACAGGGGAAGACGAGGGGCGGGATCGCCGAGATCCCGCCCTCGCGCTGTTCGCTGGGTCCGAGGTCGCACCCTCGGTGATCGCCGCGGCGTTCAGCGCGACGCGCGCCGCCCGCCCTTGGGTGTCGAGGGGTCGCGCTTCGGTCGTGGCTCCGGTGCGTGAGTCAGTCCGAGCGCGCGGGAGAGGCGCACGATGAGCATGAAGGAGAGGAACAGGCACGCCACGGCGCCGATGGCGGCCAGCACGAGGAATCCCCAGGCGGCGGCGTCGCCGTCCTGGCGGGCGGTGGCGCCGAAGTCGATCGCGGCGTACACCAGGTAGCCCCACGCGACCAGGCTGAGCGTGATGCCCCCGGCGAGCAGGAGATAGGTGGGGCGGAACCTCCGCTGCTGTCGATCGCCGGCGCGCTTCCCACTCACGGGTTCATTCTCCCTGATCGGTGGGTGCGCGTCTGCCGCAACCCGCCAGCCGGGGCGACCGGATCGGCTCGCGACACGCCTCCGCCGGCCCGCGCCGGAACGTCCGGCGCCGCGGTGACCTGCGCAAACGAGTGCGCGAGGGAGTCGGTCGAGAAGTCTTTACCCCCGGGTGTTGCATGGCTTGGGGCACAGGCGTACGGTTACCACTACATCTAGTAGTTACAGCGGTGTAGTTCTCCACATCTAGTTCACAGAACGGGTGCTGAGTACTCACAGTTCTCGACTGGATCTCCACAGCATCACCTCGTTTTTCCACACGCCACCACCGTGTCCGGCCGTCATCGACGTGCTGGACGTGCCCCCGGGAGGAGGACCCTGTGCACTGCCCGTACTGCAAGCACTGCGACACCAAGGTCCTCGACTCCAGGGTCGCCGACGACGGCGGGTCGATCCGCCGGCGCCGGATGTGCCAGGCGTGTGAGAAGCGGTTCACCACCGTCGAGGCGATGCAGTTGACCGTGCTGAAGCGATCGGGCACCACGGAGCCCTTCGATCGCAACAAGGCCGTCTCCGGCGTGCGCAAGGCGTGCAAGGGGCGACCCGTCTCGGAGGACGCTCTCGCTCGCCTGGGTCAAGAGGTCGAGCACCAGCTGCGCCTGGCCGGGAGTCCTGAGATCGCCGCTCACGAAGTGGGCCTGGCGATTCTGCCTCCGCTGAGAGCGCTGGACGAGGTCGCCTACCTGCGGTTCGCCAGTGTCTACCGTGGCTTCGAGTCCGCCGAGGACTTCGAGGCCGAGATCGCCGTGCTGCGCGCCGATC
Source organism: Nocardioides sambongensis (assembly GCF_006494815.1). Taxonomy (NCBI): domain Bacteria; kingdom Bacillati; phylum Actinomycetota; class Actinomycetes; order Propionibacteriales; family Nocardioidaceae; genus Nocardioides; species Nocardioides sambongensis. Next base: position 2,737,211 of record NZ_CP041091.1, on the reverse strand, counting down.
ATGCGCTGCAGTCGGCCCAGCCCGATCCCGCCGTACTGGCGTCGCGGTCGGGCTGACCACAAGCTGCCCGGCAGGTAGTGGGGAAGCTGCCTGCCGGGCACCAAAACATCTCACCGGCACCCTCGCTCGGGTCGAAAGTGTCGGTGCACCCGGGGAGACTCGGAGTCATCGGGTCCGCCACCGGTGACCGCCCCGTCGCACCATTCGACCCACCGCAATTCGTCCCGCAAGTCGCCCAACCAGCCGCACCAACCAGGGGAGTACGAACAGACCATGACCGAGACGGTGAACACCTCCGCCGACACCGGCGCGTCCAGCGGCCTGAAGATCGAGCGTGTCTTCAGCACCGAGGGCGTGCACCCCTACGACGAGATCACCTGGGAGCGGCGCGACGTCGTCCAGAAGAACTGGAAGACCGGCGAGACCGTCTTCGAGCAGACCGGTGTGGAGTTCCCCGACTTCTGGTCGCTGAACGCCTCGACCATCGTCACCACGAAGTACTTCCGCGGTGCGGTCGGCACGCCGCAGCGTGAGAGCAGCCTCAAGGACCTGATCGACCGTGTGGTGAAGACCTACACCAAGGCAGGTGTGGACAACGGTTACTTCGGCTCCGCGGCGGACGCCGAGGTGTTCGAGCACGAGCTCACCTGGCTGCTGGTCCACCAGTACTTCTCGTTCAACTCCCCGGTCTGGTTCAACGTCGGCACCAGGTCGCCGCAGCAGGTCTCCGCCTGCTTCATCCTCTCGGTCGACGACTCCATGGACTCGATCCTGAACTGGTACAAGGAGGAGGGGTTCATCTTCAAGGGCGGCTCCGGCGCCGGCCTCAACCTCTCCCGGATCCGTTCGTCCAAGGAGCTGCTCTCCTCCGGCGGCACCGCCTCGGGCCCGGTCTCCTTCATGCGTGGCGCCGACGCCTCGGCCGGCACCATCAAGTCCGGCGGCGCCACCCGCCGCGCGGCGAAGATGGTCGTGCTGGACGTCGACCACCCCGACATCGAGCAGTTCGTGATGACGAAGGCGCGTGAGGAGGACAAGATCCGCGCGCTGCGCGACGCCGGGTTCGACATGGACCTCGGCGGCGAGGACATCACCTCCGTGCAGTACCAGAACGCCAACAACTCGGTGCGGGTCAGCGACGAGTTCATGCGGGCGGTCGAGGACGGTGCCGAGTTCGGCCTGCGCTCGCGCAGCACCGGCGAGGTGATCGAGACCGTCGACGCTCGCGACCTGTTCAAGAAGATCTCCCAGGCCGCCTGGGAGTGCGCCGACCCGGGTCTGCAGTACGACGACACCATCAACGACTGGCACACCAACCCGGAGACCGGTCGGATCACCGCGTCCAACCCGTGCTCGGAGTACATGTCGCTGGACAACTCCTCCTGCAACCTGGCCTCGCTCAACCTGCTGAAGTTCTTGCGCGACGACGACACCTTCGACGCGGACACCTTCCGCAAGGCCGTCGAGTTCGTCATCACCGCGATGGAGATCTCGATCTCGTTCGCCGACTTCCCGACCGAGTCGATCGGCCAGACCACCGTCGACTACCGCCAGCTCGGCATCGGCTACGCCAACCTGGGTGCGCTGCTGATGGCGATGGGCCTCGGCTACGACTCCGAGGGCGGTCGCTCGATGGCGGCCACCATCACGTCGCTGATGACCGGTACGTCGTACCGCCGGTCGGCCGAGCTCGCCGCGGTGGTCGGCCCGTACAACGGCTACAGCCGCAACGCCGAGGCCCACCAGCGGGTGATGCGCAAGCACCAGGCTGCCAACGACCAGGTGCGCACCATGCACGTCGCGGACTCGACCGTGCACAAGCTGGCCACCGAGGAGTGGGCCAAGGTGATCGAGCTGGGCAAGGTCAACGGCTTCCGCAACGCGCAGGCCTCGGTGCTCGCCCCGACCGGCACCATCGGCTTCATGATGGACTGCGACACCACCGGCATCGAGCCCGACTTCTCGCTGGTGAAGTTCAAGAAGCTCGTCGGCGGCGGCTCGATGCAGATCGTCAACCGCACCATCCCGCGCGCTCTGAAGAAGCTCGGCTACCAGCCCGAGCAGGTCGAGGCGATCGTGGACTACATCGCCGAGCACGGCCACGTCGTCGACGCCCCCGGCCTGAGGACCGAGCACTACGAGGTCTTCGACACCGCGATGGGTGAGCGTGCGCTGAAGCCGATGGGGCACGTGAAGATGATGGCGGCGACCCAGCCGTTCCTCTCCGGTGCGATCTCCAAGACCGTCAACCTTCCCGAGTCCGCGACGGTCGAGGACATCGAGTCCATCTACCTGGAGTCGTGGAAGCTCGGCCTGAAGGCCACCGCGATCTACCGCGACAACTGCAAGGTGGGTCAGCCGCTGGCCGACGGCGGCGGCAAGGCGAAGAAGGACGCGGCCGACAAGGCAGCGGCCGGAGCCGCCGCGGCCGAGGTCGTGGAGAAGGTCGTGGAGAAGGTCGTCTACGCCCCGACCCGCAAGCGTCTCCCCAAGTCGCGGACCGCCCGGACCACGTCGTTCACCGTTGCCGGCGCCGAGGGCTACATGACCTCCGGCGCACACGACGACGGCAGCCTCGGCGAGATCTTCCTCAAGCTGGGCAAGCAGGGCTCGACCCTGGCCGGCGTGATGGACGCGTTCTCGATCGCGGTGAGCATCGGCCTGCAGTATGGCGTGCCGCTGGAGACCTACGTCTCGAAGTTCACCAACCTGCGGTTCGAGCCTGCCGGTCTCACCGACGACCCGGACGTCCGGATGAGCCAGTCGATCATGGACTACGTGTTCCGCCGCCTCGCGCTTGACTACCTGCCGTTCGACGAGCGTGCTGCCCTCGGCATCTACTCGGCCGAGGAGCGTCAGCGCCACCTGGAGACCGGCTCCTACGAGCCCGTCGAGGAGACCGGAGCCGCCTCCGAGCTGCTCGAGGCCGCCCCGACGGCGAAGGGCACCCCCGCCCCGGCGGAGTCCGCTCAGCCCGCTGCCCCAGCCGAGGTGGTCGACGAGTCCGACGACGGTGAGGACCTCCTCGCCGGCGCTCCCCAGGTGGCCCGCACGACCGCCGAGCTGCTCGAGAAGATCAGCGGCCACGCCGTGGACTCCCCGCTCTGCATGACCTGCGGCACCAAGATGCGTCCCGCCGGTTCCTGCTACGTCTGCGAGGGCTGCGGAAGCACCAGCGGCTGCAGCTGATGTCAACGGCCAAACAATGTCCACGCTGGATCGGTCGCTAATGTCCTGACCTCGGCCAGCAATGTCCGGGAATCGGTCATGCGGACATTCCAGTAGGGCGTGAGACGGCCCGGTCACCGCGATGCGGTGGCCGGGCCGTCGTCGTTGGAGCGGTCTGCGCGGTCGCGGAGTGTCCCGCGTCAGCGGTCCCTGCGCCCGCGCAGCTCAGGGCGCCTGCGAAGGCCCGCAGGAGCATTGAGAGTGGCGCCGGCGTGGTGAGCGGGGGATGGGGGCAGTACGTGGGTATCCGCGGTCGATGCGTGAAACGCGGCGGATCGACTGGCCTCTACGCGGCGGAACGACGCGGCGAGACGGAGACAGCAGCGATGGCGCCTGGTCTCAACGTCCCTCGCCATCTGATCGCCGGGCTAGCCGGTTCCATATCCGTCCGAGGCGTGGAGCGAAGGCGCGATCGATCGCTGCATCGAGTTCCGCAGCCCATGTGTTCACCTCAGGCTGCCGGGAGTCGTAGTGCCGGTTTCCATGTGCGTCGAACGGGACGCTGCTGCGCGTGACCAGACGTCTGTCGTCGTGGTGAAGGAGATTTCTGTACGGGTATGCCGCTCGCCTGGCCTGAGCGAGGTCCGGCCAATCCAGCTTCTCAAGAGGTGTCTCGTCGATAACCGAGTCGGCCATCAGGAGGTATCCGGACATGTCCCCAGGACTCGTTGGAACTCCCTCAGCGCGATTTCGCCCTCGCGGCGACGTGTGCGATCACCTCGCCAGTTGTCAGCAGTGATAGCGATGGCTGCGGCGATGACACCAGAAGCCAGCGTGGTTCCCAGAGTGGCGATGACGGACACGGTTGAAGTATCGCGAGGCGCGCAGTCCGTAGGTCAAGAATCGACCCCGCGAGGTGGCGCTTTGGCACTGGTCTTGAGTGACGCCGATCCGTGCAGCCGTAGTGAAGTCTATTTCAGCGACCTGACCGACTCGTTTAGCTTCTTGAGTTGCTTCGTGATCCCGTTGATCGTTCCTGGCGGAGTGGCCGAAGCCCTTCGGTATTCATCGACGTCGAGCTCGTAGGCAATTGGCAGCACGGCGCCGAAGGGACCGCTGGATCTGACGGTGACCTTGAACCGCTTCGCCGACGCCCCGTTGAGCCAGTCAGGCGCCAGGTTGAGGTGCCATCTCATCGTGCGACCGGGTGGCATGCCGACGATCCGATATTCCGATGAGCTGCCGGACCCGCCGATCTCGCGAGGAAGCGGCGGATCGAACGCGACTGAAACGTCCGTGGCTGTCGTGGGACCTTCGTTGTGCACCACGAGCATCATGAGGTGCATTGACTCGTCATTGGGTCGAATGTCGGCCCAAACGTACGGTTGGGCCTGGTCTTCTCGCATCTGCTGCTGCAACGCGGTCTGCTGCCTCGCCGAGGCCGTCTGCTGACTGGTGAAGTACAACGCCGCCAGCGCTAGAAGCGCCGAGATTGCCGCGATCCATCCGGAGGGATCCATGTGGTCCACCCTATGCGCCAAATTTGAAGTCGATCCCATTGTGCGGCGGTAAAACGCAGCCGCTACCAAGTCTTCACATCGGCCCGCACCGCCGCGCTGGATCGTGCCTGCTCTGGGTCGTGCCTGCTCAGCGTCAGGGCGGCTTCGTCGCTTCGTGGCTCCGTTGTCTCGTCTCGCCGGCGGCTTGTCGGTCGACGCGAGTCGGCCCTTCGCGATATCTGTTGACCCGTCGTAGGAGGAGAGACGTGGCTGAAGACGAGTATCGGTACCTGTACGAGCGGCTGAGCCCAGGCGAGTTCCAGCAGCTCGTCTCGGCCTTGCTGTCGTACAAATACGCCGACTTCCGAGCGTTCCCCATCGGACAGGCGGACGGTGGACGCGACGGTTCTATCGACGACCCTGGGGCGGCCATCGTGTTTCAGGACAAATGGTCGAAGCGGGGCCGCGAGAAGGACCCGGTCAAGTGGCTGACTGACGCCATCGAAGGCGAAGAGAAGAACATTCGGGCGTTGGCCGGCAAGGGCGTGCGTCGGTACATCCTAGTAACGAACCTCGAAGGCACGTCGATGCGTGACCAAGGCCAGATGGACAAGTTCGACGTCGAGTTGCGCAAGTTCGAGAAGAAGTACGAGATGCCCCAGATGGAGTGCGTCTGGCGCCCGACGCTGAACGCCTGGGTGAACGGCGCACCCACCGAGATCGTGTGGGCGTTTGCCGACATGCTTGCCGGCTGGGACCTAGTTCGATACCTGATCAGCGAGTTCGTCGGGTCGAACCAAGACACCAGAACTCGACACCTCGTTCGCAAGATCGCCGCGGTCGCTTGGAAGGATGACGAGAAGCTCAAGTTTTCGCAGTTGGCCATCGGCAAGCACCGAGTTGCCGACCTGTACGTCGACGTGGGCGCCCGCCAGCTCCACGCTCCCGTTGCCGCCGCCGGTCAGCGCTTCAGCGATGCGAAGACCATCCCGATCTCGAGCACCCGGGTGTTGCCAAGCGCCTCGGACCACGTTGTCACCAGCGTGCTGCCGTACACCCTCGTCCTGGGTGCTCCCGGGCAGGGCAAGTCGACGCTGACCCAGTACCTCTGCCAGTCACACCGAGCGAGGTTCGTGTCAGACGACGTTCGCAAGGACGGCCTTTTCGAGCTGAAGGACGACCAGGTGCGGTTCCCTGTCCGGGTCGAGCTCGGCATGTACGCGGCCTGGTTCGAGGGCGAGGACGTTTTCGAGGAGGAGGCGCCCAAGGGCAAGCGGAAGTCGTTGAAGGACGGCTCCATCGAGCTGTTCCTCGCGGACGTCTTCGCTCACGCGACCGGCGACGCGAGCATCGACTCCCGCGCCGTGGACGACCTGTTGAACTTGGTGCCGGCGTTGGTCGTCTTCGACGGGCTCGACGAGGTCGGCAACTTCAACGCACGCAAGCGGGTCGTGGAGGAGATCGAGCGCTTCTGCGCGGCCGGCGCGGCGTACAAGACCCGGCCACGCGTGCTGGTGACGTCACGACCGAACGCGAGCGACCTGCCGGAGCCGTCGGAGGACATGTTCGAGATGGTGGCGCTGGAGCCCTTCACCGACAAGCAGATCTCGACGTACATGCAGCGTTGGTGCCTCGCGAACGAGATCAAGGCTGCCGACGGCCGCAAGGTAAGAAAGGCATTCCGGGCACGCGCCCAGGAGGCCTACATCGGGGAACTTGCGAGCAACCCGATGCAGCTGACCATCCTGCTCGACCTTCTGAACCGGGATGGCGAAGCGGCACCCACGCAGCGAACCGACCTGTACGACAGCTACGTGGAACTTCTCCTCATCCGGGAGGCGAACCGGCACCCGAAGAGCGTGAAGAACCATCAGGGCGATCTGAAGGACATCGTCCCGTTCCTCGGGTGGTACATCCAGTCCCGCAGCGAAGAGCACAACCTTTCCGGTCGCATGTCGAAGGCGGAGATCGAAGCTGCGATGGAGCACTTTCAGATCACGTACTCGAAGCCGACCGCCGTAGTCGGAGAGCTTCTCGACGCCGCCAGTGACCGGCTCTGGGCGTTGACGAGCAAGGAGCAGGGCACCTACGAGTTCGACATCCAGTCGCTGCGCGAGTACTTCGCCGCCAAGTTTCTATACAGGTTCGCCGGCGAGGAGAACCGGGAGTTCGACAAGACCGACGTTCTGCGGGCGCTCTTGTGCCGGCCTTACTGGTTCAACACCGCGCGGTTCTACGGTGGCAACGCTGACACGACCGACCTATACGTCCTCGCTGGAGGCATCGAGGATGCGGTGGAAGGCGAGTCTGACCGGCAGACCTTGATCGTGGCCTGGACGCTCCTGACGGACGGCGTGTTCAACGCCCGACCCAGACAAGCCAACCAGGTGTTGAAGGCGCTTCTGCGGGACGACTACATCCCGGTGCTCCGCGAAGCGCTCAGTCGACGTCAGATCGTCTCGCTGCCGGGTTTGCCTACTCCATCGAGCAATAGCCCGGTGTGGGACGACCTCACCCAACGGACCCTCGAGCGGTGGAGCCCGCAAGGTGTTCGAGCTGTCCGCGCCATCCATGACCTCCTGGGCTGCGGACGTGAGTTCGGCGAGTGGTGGCGCGCACAGCTGCCGTCTTTCATCGGCACCGAGCGAGAGCACGATTGGATGCGGACCGGTGCTGCGTTCGAGTCCGGCACTGGGCACGTCGACGACTCGGTCCTCGCACGTATCGCGTTGGCGAACGGCGGAGCAGAGATGTTCCTGAACGCCGGGCTGTCACCGTCACCGGGAAGCAGCCTGGAAGCGCAGCTCGTCAGCGAGGTTCTGGACGGCCAGGTCCAAGCCCCCAGCTCAACGAACTCACATCCAGCCAGGGTCGCCGTCGCCCTGTCTCCCGCTGAGATGTTTACCGACTCTCCGAGCGGCTTCACGGACAGCGGCGAGGCCGCCACGCGGCGGCGCAACGACGCAATCCGGGGACTGGGCCGGGTCCACTCACCGTTCCAGACCATCGCCAAGGAAAGGGTGTTCAAGAAGGGCGAGAAGGGTTCGACCTTTCCCTGGAGCAGAACGGCGACCGCTCTGTTCGATGAGGTCGGACACTGCTGGCTCGCGTCGACGATCGCGGTGATTGGCGCTGCGCATCCGCACAATACCGGTGCCGCGGTCTTCAACGGCACAACGGCCTTCGGCCCCAAGCACCACCCCGCAACGCTGCTCCGCGAGACTCGGGCACACGCCGACGATGAGGGTTGGTGGAAGGCTCAGCTGGACGCCGCTCAAGAGGACCTCGCCCGGGCGGAGTGGGCGTTGGCACTATGGGCCGTCGCGACCACCAAGGTTCTGGATGTGCTGTTGCCGACTTGGGCGCTCGTAGCTGGCGCTCTTCCATCCAACCGACGGACGGCGCTGGACCAAAGCGTCACATTGCTGAACGCCAGCGGTGTACTGCGTTCCCGGCCGATCCATACCGCCACTAGCGGTGGAACGACCGAGAGACTCGTATTGGCGCGGGGCGGCCGCCGCGGTGGTGGTGGGGTGAGCTTGCCATCGAGCGAACCGCCGCCGGCCCTTGCCATCACGGCGCGCGACGAGAAGTGGCTCCTTGTCGACAAGATCTCGCCGGCGCGGTACCGGTAGAACCTCACCAGACCTCTCCCCAGCGGGACGGCGCCGACCGGCTGAAAGCTAGCGACGAAACCGACGACGACGGCGCGATCCTTGTACTTGTCGGGTTGGGAGACGGAGTGCCCGTGGTCTTCTACATGCAAAACGGCGATGGCGACAGCACGACCTGCCCCATAGTGGGCGCTATGACCGCTCTAGCCCCCTGGGTAGTCGCAGAGGGTGTCGGGCGTGGCGGGGATGGTTTGGCTGGTGTCGACGAGGCCGGTGCGGGCGAGGTTGGGGAGGGTGATTTCGCGGTCGGTCTTGCTCAGGCTGCGGCGGACGTCTTCGCCTCTTTGGATGCGTCGTAGGAGTCGGGCTTGGTTGACGTTCATAGGGCCCGTGGGGTGCGCCGACGCGGCTGGCGTGGCGGTTGCCGGTGGGTGGACGTTGAGCGGGTTGAGTCGCAGGGTTTCGCCGTGGCGGGCGAGGCTGATCCCGAGGGCGTGGAGGTGGTCGGTGAGCGCCTCCAGTTCTGCTTCGACGGTCTCGATGGGGGTGTCGAGGGTGGCGGCGAGGGCGCTGAGGGTGGTCCCTGTGGTGGCCAGGGTGCTGCCGATGCGTTGGCGCAGGCGGCGCGACCGCTCCGCGGAGGTGTCAGTAGGTCTTCCGGTGCCGGGGACGGGGTGGTCGTCTGGTCCGGTTTGGTCGGGTGGGCGCAGGAGCGTTGCGGGCGGGACGCCGAGCGCTGTGGCGATGCGGTCGAGGACGCGTAAGGGGAGGTCGCCGGGGTCGGCGCCGTCTTCGACGCGGCGGATGGTGGCGGGGTCGACGCCGGCGGCTTTGGCGAGGTTTCGTTGGGAGTAGCCGCGGTCGGTTCTGAGGACGCGGAGGTGGGTGGTGTCGATCATGGGAGCTGGTGGAGCGTGATGCCGAGCTGGCGCAGGGCTCTGGTGGTGTGGTTGCGGGTTCGTTCGGCTCGGCGGCCGTGGACGTGGATGCCGAGGTCGGTCTGGGCGTCGGTGAGCGCTTTGGCCAGTGCTTTGGTGTTGTGTGGCAGCAGCGGGTCGCCGGGGGTGGCGCCGTGCTTGCTGCGTAGGTGGTGCTGGGCGCGCAGTGCGGTTGCGGCGGCGGGGCTGAGCTCGATCTCTGTGCTGGGGCAGTGGATGGTGCCGTTGGTGGGGTCGGTGTCGCCGAGGGTGATGGTGGTCAGGTCGGCGACGCCGTATCCGTGGCGGGTCAGGGCGGTGGTCAGGGCCCGGTAGGGCTGGCGGTAGGCGAGCATGGCGGCGTCGACGTGGTCCTGGGTGTGGATGGGTCGTTCTTCGTGGTGGTGGAGCCGGGTGTGGTCGACCTTGAGGTAGAGGTCGTGGTTCCAGGCGGCGATCTGCAGGCCGCGGATGTCGATGGCGAGCTCGGGGTCGCTGGGTGCGTGGTTGAGGATCGCGAAGACGAGGTCGGCGATGGTGGCCTCGGTGGCGCCGGTACGGGCGAGCGCCGTGCTGGCGTGGCCGACCGCAGTCGCGAGTCGTTGACCGACTTTCTGAAGTTGGGCGGGGTCGAGCTGGTTCTGGCAGGCGGCCCAGAAGTGGGTGAACTCGACCTGTGGGACGGCCCGAGTGACCCAGTCGGACGGGTCGGTCGGGTCTTCACCGCGTCTCTGTGCGCGCTGTGGGAGCTGTGCGTGCCGGTGATGCTGCGGGCGCCATGAGCGCTGGGGTCGGTGGTGGTGTCGTGGTTGTCGTGGTTGTCGTGGGTGGTGTTGGGGCTGGCGGTTTGGGGGATCTCGCCGGTGGTGCCGGTGCGTGTGGCCTGCCGGTCGAGGGCGTGGGCGATGGAGTCGCTGCGTGGTGGGGCGTGCAGGAGCCACAGCCGTTCGACGCCGCCTTCGTGGGCGAGTTCGCGCAGTCTGCGCAGGGTGTTGGGCCGGAGTCGTTGGGTGTGGTGGATGGTCAGGTCGGGGGTCTGGTGGGCGTGCAGCCACGCTTGGGCGTGGTCGATGTCCTCTTGCTCGTTGTGGCCCTTGCCCGCGATGTCACGGCGCTTGCCGATCGCGGCGAGGACGTCGCCGGCGATGACGTGCAGGCGGCGCAGGTTGGGGCGGATCTCGATCGCCAGCGGCCCGGTCGGGTCTTGCGCGGGTGGTGGCGCGGGGACCGGGGTGTGCGTGGTGTCGATGGTGATGGTGTCCATGTCCGGGGGTCCTGGTCGGCTTCTTGGTCGGCTTCTTGGTCGGCTTGGTGGTCGGTTTTTTGGCGGCTCAGGTGCATTGGAGCGCCTGGGGTGGGGTTACCTGCGGGGCTGGGGCAGTTGGCGAAGCGCTTGGAGGGTGGCTTTGGCGAGGGGTACGTCGAGGCGGGGGTGGTCGTTGTCCAGTGAGTCAGGCAGAGCCGTGTGTTGGGCCTGGTGCTGGTGGTGGAGTGCGAGTGCGCGGTCCAGGAACCGGGTCCAGTGGCCCAGGTTGCCGTGGCAGACCTTGTCGTCGATCCGGATCAGGAGTTGGGGGTCGGCGGTGAGGAACAGCGGATGCAGGCTTTGCAGGGTGCTGAGTAGGTTGCGGTCCTTGAGTGGGCCGACGCGTACGGTGCCGGTGATGGCGTTGGCGAGTAGCGGGTCGCGGTGGATTGCGGTGCCGACGGTCTCGTTGCCGATCAGGATCAGGGACCAGGCTGCGTCGGGTCTGTCGTGGAGCCACTGAAGTTCGCCTGCGGCCTCGGTGGTGAGGCGTTCGGCATGTCGGATGACAAGGATCCGGGGTTGTGCGGCGAGAGCGTCGACGAGGTCGTCTTGTACGTCGCGCTGCGGGAGGTCGACGTCGTCGGTGGCGACCTGGCGCAGGAGGCGGGTGTCGAGCTGTTTGGCGCTCAGGCCCGGAGAGAGGTCGAGCCAGTGCCACGGCAGTGCCTGCTCCTGGAGGTAGGCCTTCACGGCGGTCGATCTGCCAGTGCCGATAGGGCCGTGGACGAGCATTCCTTCCGCGCGGGGGATCACGTAGCCGGCGGTTTGTCGGACGTCCTTCACGGCGGGCGTGGCAACCAGGCGACGGCCGTCGCCGGACCCATGTTCGGGTCCGGCAACGGTCGCGCTCAGTGCCGCCACCGGGGCGGCCACGGGGGCGGCCACGGGGACTGCCACGGGGACTGCCACGGGGACTGTGGCGGGGGTGTTCACAGCGGGAGGGTCGGTTGGCCGGGGTCCTCGCCGATGTAGCTGGCCAGGGCCTCGTCGTTGCTGGTGAACAAGTCGGAGTAGTCGCCGGGCACGGCGGCCTCGCTGGTGGAGGGGGTGGGGACGGTGTGGTACTTGCCCTTCTTGTTCTTGGCGATGCGGATCGCGCCGTCGTGATTGTGTCGGACGCGGTTGGCGACGGTGAACCGCTGCTGGGCGGCCTGTCGTGCCTGCTTGCGGCGGGCCAGGAACTCCTCGGTCTGGTCGGCGTTCAACGCATTCTTGGGGTAGGCGGTGCCGAGGTGTTCGCCGTCGAGGAAGACCTCGATGTAGCTGCGGTCGTGGGGCAGGTGGCGGATCTCGACCTTGCGACCCGCGAAGGCGTTCATGTCGCGGTCGGGGATGACCCAGTCGATGGTGTCGAACCGGATGCCGTTCTTGCTGACCTTGCAGGCGTGCTTGGCGGTCAGGAAGTCCTGCCACAGCTGTTCGGGGGGAACCTCGGTGGTTGGGTACGGGTCGGACTGCCACATTTGCAGCGGTGTCTGCTGGGTGGTGCTGATGACGTGGTTGATGGCGTAGGTGTCGGCCCAATCGGCCAGCCAGACCAGGAGCTCGTCCTCGCTGGTCGCGTGGGTTGCCAAGGCGCTGTTGCCGCGCAGGTCGTGGGGCCCGTCGGTGTAGCCGGGGAGCTCGGCCAGGGCGGGCTTGAGGGTGCGGAAGAAGCGTTCGACGCGGCCCTTGAGGTGGGGTGCGTAGGCAGGCAGCGCGACCGGATTGATCCCGAGCCGGTTGCACGACTCGTTCATCAGGTCGGAGAGGAACTCCAGCCCTCGGTCCCACACAACCCGTACGGGGAGTCCCCCGACCACGGTGGTGCCGTCGGGGGCGGTGCGCAGGGTGATGGCCTGCATCAGTGCGACGCGGACCTCTTCAGCGGTGGGCCGGCCGAAGGTCACGACCCAGGAGAGCAGGAACCGGGTGCGTCCGTCGAGAACCACGGTCAGCCACGGCTTGACCGCCTGGGTGTGACCGTTGGGCACGACGTAGAGGGGGAGCTCGGAGTGGTCCATGAGCAGGTCGCTGAGCCGGTGGGGATAGGAGTTGCTGAGATAGACCTGCGCATTGCGATAGCCCTGGGTTCCTTCGCGTGCGTAGGCGAGCTGGCCGCTTCCCATGACGCGGTGGACCACCCGCCGGAACGTGCGGATGCTGGGGAGCTGGAGGTCCGGGCAGTCCTTCGCGAGCAGCCTCAGGGCGGCGGCCATGTTCCCCGCGCAGAGGAACACCGCGGTGCTCACGACCGCCTCGTCCAACACGGTCGTCGTGGCTCGTCCATCCCACGCGTCCCGGTCGTCCCGGTCGCAGACGGCGTTGCCGCGCTCGCCCAGGGCGCAGTGGGCCGCGTGGGCGGCGTAGGCGGTCCGAACCACTCGGTTCGGGCGGTTCGGGCGGGCCGGAAGGGGTGTGTGGGCGGGGTCGGTCGGGTGCGTGGCGGCGAGGGTGCGGCGGATGTGGCGCGTGGAGTAGCCCGAGGTCTGGGCGTGCTGACGGACCAGGGCGGGGGTCACGGTGCCACCCTCGGCCTGGATCAGGCAGAGGGCATCGATCACTTCGTTGAGGAGCGGGCGCAGGTGCTTGGGCTTGTTGGACATGGTGGTCACTTCCGGTAGGGGGTGGTCTCGAGGGCGACTGCCTCGAGGGCGGGGTCGATGAACATCGACGATGCGGAGTCGAACGTGGAGAGCAATCGCGCACCGAGGAACTTCTCGGGCCAGATCTCGGCCGCGGCGAGGACGTAGCCGGCGACCTGCAGGCGGGTCCGGGTCAGGTCGAGCACGCGGGGGCTGCCGGTCTTGATCTCGTCGAGCAGCACGCGGCCCGTGGGGTCGCGCCAGAGCAGATCGACCCGCCCGGTGCCGAGTCGGTTCTCGGAGCCGATGTACTTCCACTCGGGGGCAGTGCGAGGTGGGTGAAGTACGAGCTGACGGCGGCGAGCAGGTTTTGCCGGTGTGCCCGCGCCTCGACCGGCCGGAACCCGCTCAGCACCGAGGACACCGCCCGCGTGATGTCGGGCCAGGTCGGAGGGATGCCGCGGGCGGCGAGCGCGGCGATGGCGTGATGGGCGCGCGAACCCACGTCGGCCGCGCGGGAGAGGCCCTCGTCGTGTGGGGGGATGGTGGTGTCGTAGTTGGGGAACATGCTCGGCGACCGTCGCCACGACGCCCGAGCGTGCAATACCGGCACGTCCCCACCCCGACGGGCGCTTTCGGCCGCGGCGCCTCGAACGCGTGCACCCCGGGCGTGCTCGGGCCGGCCCCCGGGAACCGGCTCGGACCGGCAGGGCTCAAGGTGCCGAACGTGCCGGACGACTGGACCGGGGACGGGACTGGAGACGGGACTGGAGACGGGACCGGAGATGAGGCCGACCAGTCGGCTGGCGACCGTGCTGGCGCGCTCGGGGCGGGCCAGACCGTGGAACGCGCCCCCGCGTCAGTTGGCGCGGACGGACGTGGCTCGGCTCAGGCGAAGACCCGATCCGTACCAACACGGTGGTCCTCGAACCAGCCCCCGACGCAGGGAGGTCTGGAAGCTGGCGCGGTGCATCCGCCGAACCGACCGGGAGGCGCAACTGTGGCCGGACGCCCTACGCCGAACCGGCGAGGTTCTGGGAAGGCCGGTAGACGGTCGCGAGCACCGCGCAGGCCGCGACGCTGGGCGGCGACGCGGCAGGTCGGCAGTGAGGACACCACGTCACCAGCCGACCACCAACGCGGAGCCCACCTCAACCATGGGGCACATCGTCCACCGAACCGTCAGGTTCGCGGGACGAGCCTTTCGGCGACTACCTCCCAACCGTTGCAAGTCCCAGGATCGTCAGACGCACCTACTCCCGCACGCCCCCAATGGCTGTGTTCGCCGCCTGCCGGCACCATTCGGGACCCGACGTGCGACATCGAGCTTGGAGAAGGAGGAACGTGGTGAATCCTTGTGGACCGGCCTCGAGAAGATGTGCGGCACCGCCGATCGCTTCTTCCTAGCCGATCGGTTCTTCCTACACAGAGTCTGCGTGCTTTTCGGGTATGAGCATCCTTGGCCGCCACCCGGTACGCAGCATGTCGGTGACCGCGGCCGGCGCCCGGGGCGTCGCTGGACTGGTCGCGGACGCGGAGCGCGGCGAGGACACCATCATCGAGCGGCACGGCCGTGCCGTCGCCGCTGTCATCTCGTTCCAGCACTTCGCCGAACTCAACAACCTTCGCGTGGATCTGACCGCCGCCGGTCTGGTCCTAGCCCGCGAGCTCACCGACACCGGACGCCGAACCGACCTCGACGACGCCATCGTGGCCTTCGGGTTCGACCGCGCCGACCTCGAGACCGAACTCGAGACCGACCTCGAGACCGAGCGCGAGACCGAGGCCGAGGTCGAGCTTGAGGCTGAGGCCGAGGTCGACGCTGACATCGACATCGACATCGCCGCCGGTCGCGAGGACTCCCGGGCATGACCCGTTGTCGCCCAGATTCCGACCCGGTAGCGGTGGGGTGCGGTTGGTGCTCCCTCCGACGGTACGACCCAGAGCGGCCCGACCGACGACTTCCAACCGCCCCACCGCGGCATCGGTCACCGCGTCCGTCGCCCCCTGACCGACGGCGAACTCAACACCATCCGCGACGCAGCACGTCGACGCGGCAAGCACGGCGGCCTCGACGGCGCATTTCGCGCCACCTGGGATCTCTTGCTCGGCGAAGCCGAAGGCATGACGATGGCCGAAGCCCACGAACGCGGGCACCGCTTCCACCCCGCCGAGTACGCCATCCCGCGCTCACAGAGTCACGAGCTGATGCGTATCTGGATCGACCTGCGCGGGCCCCGCTACGTCAAGAAGTCCGCCGCCGGCCTCCTGTGGCTCAACATGGGGCCTGGAAGAGCGGGGCGAAGCAGAGCCACACCACGAGGGCGTCCTACGACGACACCGACCAACAGGTCGGTGTTCAGGCCGGAACGGACCTCAAGCCGGAGTCTTCCGAGTAGAACCCTAGTTTCCGACCGAGACGGGCGTGACCGGGAGGATTGGACACTCCCGCCAGATGCCGCATCTCGCGGCCGAGCTTCCCTTCCAATGCTCGCGACCATCGCCCGACCATCGCCCGACCATCGCCCGACCATCGCGCGACCGAAGTGCATGGCCGCCGAACTCAAGCCGAGACAGGCTGGACAGACCCTGCGAGGGCGTTCGGTCCATCGGGTCCGCCGTGAGAGTGGACGTTCGGGTGCGGTTCTGTCGACCTAATGCGGCGGAGGGTGACGATCGGGGATGGACGTGAACGAGCTGCGGTCCGGCGAGACCGGCTGTTGGGTGGTGTGCACGGTCGGTTCGATCCACTACGTGGATCTCGATCGTTGGTTGTACATGCGTGTTCCTGGCGAGGGCAGGAGCGCGATGGAAGGGGATCGAGAGTGGCTCCGACTGCTGCGCATCGAGCGGTGGCCGCGGGTGGGTGGTTCCTTCCTGCTGTTCGTCGACCCGCCCGATGAAGAGCTGGCACGCACGACGGAGTTGTGGCGCATCTCCTCGGAGGTGATGTCGATCGAGAGGCAGCCCTTGTGACCAGCTTGTTGACCGTGCTGACCGTGGGGATGGAGCACTGGGCGTGGGCCCCAGAGGCCGGCTGACGGCTCGACCCAGCCGGCTCCTGCTACGCCGTAGCGATGGCTCCGTGTGTGCGTCACGATGCTGGTCTCCGGTCCCGATCTCAGTCCCGGTTGGGAGGTGGCCATTGGAGAGCTCGGCCCACGACGAGTGTCGCCGCCGCGGCCCAGACCGGTTGCGGCATCCAGGCGTGACCGTTGAGGCAGGAGGACCACAGTTGCTTGGAGAAGCCGAAGCGTTCGGTCAGTCTCGCGGCGTCGTGGGGGCGGGCGTGGGTTCTGATCAGGCAGGCGATGGTGTGTTGTGCCTGGGCGACCTGCCGGGACCGCTCGTCTCCTTCTGCCGGCAGATGGGAAGCGAGATCCGGCCGCTGCCCGAACTCGTGAGGATTGGTGAAGTACGCCCTCGGATAGAGAAGGCGGGTGTCGAGGCGTCGGCGTCGTGCAGGCATGGGGCGGACCGTGACTCCGTGAACGGTGCGTGCAATGGCTCGGCGGATGGAATGACAGACGGGTCGACGGGAGGCTTGGACGGATGGCTCGGCGGCTGGCCGGTGACGACTCCGCGCTCCGGTCGCGCTCCGGTGGCGCTCCGGTGCGGTGCGGTCGCGCTCCGGTGGTGTGGTGCGGTGTGGTGTTGATCGCTGCCCGATCGGATCGGTGCCGGCGGTCCTGCTGGGTCGGAGGCGGTACCGACCGGCCGACCGGCCGACCGGCCGAGTGATCCAAAGGTCAGCACAGCCGTGTCGGGCCGTGAACCGGCGGGACGGAACGTCCACTCAGCCCGCTCGTTCACTGGACAGTCCGCGCCAGCTCGGCTGCAGGCTCGGCGATCACAAGTGCGGCGAGCACACTGACCGAGAGCGGGCCCCAGCGCGGCCCTCGGGGTGGCCCAGAGTTCGGCGTCGAGGCGGCGGAGCGGGGCTCGATCGGAATCGGAGGCGTGTTGACCGGACCGGAGCCGAGCGACCCGGCACGCGGAGCGTGGTGGCTGGAGCAGGACACCATCCGCGCGCTGATGGCGATCGATCGTGCCGATGTGTACAAGGCCGGTCGTCTCGCGGCTCACCTGAGCCTCACCCCGGACGGGGGCGTGGAGTTCGGATACACCCGGGAGTGGCTGCGCAACCGGGGCGCCGCGATCGCCACGACTCTGCCCCTACGACCCGCACCGGTTCGTGGGGACCGGGTGCCGGTGTTCTTCGCCGGCTTGCTGCCCGAGGGCCGACGCTTTCAGACGCTTCTCGGTGCCGTCCGAAGGGCCGGGCACGGCACCGGGCCGGGCGGTCGCGCCGGCACGCCAGGCCCGCGTGCCCCGCTCGACCTTCGGCCCGAGCAACCACCTACCCCGGGCGAGGAGTTCCGCCTCCTCCTGGCCGTGGGCAGCAACACCGTCGGCGACGTCCAAGTCGTGCCCGCCGATCACCCACCAGCATGGGCGAGGCCGTGCCTACGTGGGCCTGACTTCGCCCACTTCTCCCAGATGTCCTTCACAGATCTGGTCACTGCTCTCGGGACGCAGGTGGACCCGGTCGCCCTGCCTGGCGTGCAGGACAAGGTCTCCGCCGGCCTCACCCACGATGCGTGCAGAGTCGCCAAAGATGGCGGCGAGCAGCACCTGCTGCTCAAGCTGGTGGCGCCGCGGTACCGCTACCTCGTCGAGAACGAGCACTTCTTCCTCACCGCCGCCCGTGGTCACGGCATCCCCGCGCCCACCACACGGATCGTGCACGACAGCGACGGTGCTGCTGCGCTGGCGGTGTCCAGGTTCGACCGTGTCCTCACGTCCGAAGGGGTGCAGGCGTTGCCGGTCGAGGACGGCTGCCAGGTCCTCGGTCTGCGGCCGGAAGCGAAGTACACTGTCGGCACCGGGCAGGTACTGGCTGCACTGGCAGCGGTGTGCGAAGACCCCGCGGCCGCAGCCGAGCAACTCCTTGCCCAGGTCGTGTTCGCCTATCTGAGCGTGAACGGCGACGCGCACGCCAAGAACTTCTCCATCCTCGGCGACCACGATGGCCGCTGGCGACCCTCCCCGGCCTACGACCTGCCCTCCACCTTCTTCTACGGCCAACACACCGCCGCGCTCGGTGTCGCGGGAATACGCGGCCCCAACATCACCGGCCGCAGATTCATCGCCCTCGCCGAACAGCATCTCGGGCTCTGCGCCACGAGGGCCCGACAAACCATCGACCGGGTAGCCGCTACCGCCGACCACTGGCTGACCGCGGTCGACCAACTGCCCTTCGACCGCCGGCGAGCCACAAAGTTCCGCAGGGTCGTCCGCACCCGCCAGCAGTTCCTCATGCTCCACTAGCACCAGTCCTGGAGCCAGCCCGGAGTCAGCCCGGAGTCAGCGCCAACCAGCGCCAGACCAGTGCCGTTTCGCCAAGGCGACCCGGGCTTATAGCACCGTATAGCAGCTAGAGCACCGTCGTGCGAAGGCCATCGCTCACGCGACGTCCCCCACGACGGCTGGCGGTGTCCGGCACCAGGGACGCGGTGGACGTCACCCGTTCGCGCAGCAATCGCGGCCTACGTCGGGTCCGTGTGTGTTTCTGTGGGCGGCGCTGCTGGGGCGATGAGGTCGATCCGGCCGCCGTGCCGCAGATGGACCCGCCAGGCTGGGCCGAGGGCACGAATCCAGTAGGCGAGTGCGCGCCAGTCCCAGTCGGGCCCGGCGCCGTTGGTGAGGGCGATGACGTCGACGGGATGTCCGTCGAGGGCCTTGGGCCACCGTTCGCACTTCCAGGGCAGTGCCTGCTCCCACAGGTCGGTCCCGCCTGCGGGCGACCAGGCGAGTTGCTCGTCGGTGAGGTCGGTGTCCCAGAGGGCGTCGAGCTCCTCGGAGGATTCGTAGGCGTGTGGTTCGCGGGGGTCACTCACTACTACTCCTCTGCGGGGGGATACCTGCTCGCGTTGTTCTGGCCGGTCTTGGCCTGGTGACCGGCAGGGAATCGGTCGGGTACGCGGCGCGGAGCCCGTCCGGTCGGTGCTTTCGGCTGCCGGTGGATGAAGAAGGCGTTCGGTTACGGTTCCGCCGCAGCCAAGGTCTATGCGGATCCCGTGCGCCGTCGAGTCCTCACTCCTCCCAGTCTGCGCCGTGGCTAGCGGGCCCGTCGACCCGGTGGAGACGGCCGTCGATCCACCACTGCTGCGCCGTTCGGGTAGTGCAGGGCCGGGCCGTCGAGACGGTGCAGGTTCCCAGCCGGGCAGCGCCAGACTTGGTTGCCCGAGCATGCGGGGCAGCCGGTACCTTTACGGTGCCGGTTCTTGCCGGACGCTGCCCATTGGTGGTCTGGGCCTGCTGGGCAGATCCAGTAGAACTTCGTGGTCGCACCGGGCAAGACGCTGTCCGGGTCATCACGGTTCCGCTCCCAATCCCACTGTTCCAACAGGTCTGGACGAATCGCGGCGAGAGACGTCTCCCCAGGGATGGCGCGTCTTCCGGCACAGAACGGGCATCCCTGCCCCAGGGTGGTCCTCCCTTGAACCGGCGCCTCCCAACGGTGTTCGACAGCGCATATCCACGGGAACTTCCGAGACGACCGCGGCGCAACCTCACTTGGCCCTACTCCAGCCCGACCCGAGTCAAACTCGGCGGCAACCAGCGGATACTCAGACAGGAGCGAGTGTGAGCGTTGCTTCGAAGGCACCGAGAGACGGTGCCGCCGAATGGACCCTGGGCAGTGGAGGACCCCCACGTGCAGCTGCACGTGGGGGTCTCTGCTCAGTAGGCGATGCCAGCGAACGGCGAGCGGGACGGTCGCGCCGGCAGGATCGGATCACCTGTCTGCGTGTAGGACGCCAGCGGCTTCACCTTCCCAACCTCGATGGCCTTCTCAGAAAGCAGGTCATAGTACTGACCCCGCAGGCCCTCTGGGTTGGAGTCGAAACGCATCGGGACGAACGGTATGTCCGAGGAGTTTCGCGTCTTCAAGAAGATCAGGCGCGCTCGATCATCTTCCAGACGCATCTTCTTGGTGACCGGATCGACGATCTTCGAGTTGGCCTGGGGCCGGGAACGGTGCGCGACCGTCAGACTGGACAAATGATTCGCAAGGACCCCCGAACCGCGGACCTCCCCTCGGACGGGAACAACGAAGTCCCCAGTCTTGACGGACCATCCTGGTGCTCCATCAGCGTTCTCCACCGTGAAGTCACCTGCCGACATTCCCTTGATCTCGGGATTGTAAAACTCGGGACGGGTGAGCTTCCGCAACTGGACGAAAGTGAGAACCGCAGGCTTGAAATTCTCCATCCCGGTCGGCCAGGTCATGCCGGCGTACTCGGAAAAGGATTCTCCTGAGAACTGCTCCATTTCCTGGATGCGCCAGCCGCACAAGCCACGCATGATCAGATTGGCGGTGTTCTCGATGGCGGTGGTGTCGCCGCCTTCGCCTGCCTCAACGATTCCGCCGATGTAGTCGAGGACAATGAACTCAGGAAGTCCGCAGTCCACGATCGGTCGGCCGGTTGCTTTGGACAGGTGGTAGGCGTCAATGACGCAGTCCCACACTGCTTGAACGAACCGTCGGCGTGATGCTCCGACGTCGGCGATGACGACGTTGTCGCGGAGGTGGTGAAAGGGCTGGCCTTTGGATAGGCCCGCGGCCTTGTACACGATCTTGGGCGCCTCTTCGGTAATGGCGATGAGGACTTTGGCGTGTTCGTGGCCCCACCCGTTGACGAGGTCTTCGGCGGCGGCGGTGATGAGTCGGCGGGAGAGCGCTGACTTTCCGTGGCCGGTTCCTGCGGCGATGGCGTGGAACTCTCCAGGTGCCCAGGCGCCTAGTGCTTCGGCTGGTTTGCCGTAGGCGTCTTTGAGGGTGAAGACGTAGTCGAGGGTGCGGTAGCCGGAGGAGATCCGGTAGGTGGGTCGTTCCGCTTCGGCTTCTTCGTCTTGAAGTTCCCACGCGCCGGCGGACTGGGAGAACGTGGAGTTCACGATGGTCTTCTGGGTGGTGGGTGGTTCGAGTGCGGTGAAGACCTTCATGAGTTCGTCGGCTGGGAGGTCGGACTCGATGGCGTCGATGAGCGTTCGAGCTCCGTCTTTGGCGGACGTCTTCTGGATCTGGTCGCACAGCGCGCGCCACGTGCTGGTGGGGTTGGTTGGGGTGGAGTCGACCTGGATGCGAGCCCGGATCGTCTTCACCTCGGTGACAACCTTGGGGTGGGCGGCTTCGAGGTCGGGAAGGTCGTCGATGTCGAAGTCGCCGTCGGGGTTGTCTCCCGCAACGGCGACGAAGACCTCTCCTACTCGCTTGAAGGTACGGCGCGTTGTTTCGTCCAGGTACCCCATCGCCTTGTCCGAACCAAGGAGGTACCGGACGAGGTCGGTCACTTCGTCACCGACGCGGCCGTGCGCGGCCGCGAAGCAGCTGCGGAGCGTGTCGATGACCCGGTTGGTCATCTCCGGGTCCGCTTCAGTTCCGCGCCGTTCTCCGCGGCCGTCCCGGAAGGGCAGGTCGAGGTCTGCGGCCGCAAAGTCAGGTGCGAACTCGTCGGCGAACTCGTGGGGAAGCTCGGCGGCCGTCGCGGCCACCTCGTCCCACGCGAGGTCGACGCCTTCGGGGTAGGTGTTGTGGTCGAGCGGCTCGTCTGCGACGAACGACGCTTCGTCGGCGGGCATCCAGTCCTCGTCGAGAACGGGAACTCCACCCGGAATCGGGGCATCGTGGTCCGTGTCATTCATCGACAAGGCTCCTTCTGGGTCGGTTGTGGTTACCCGAAGGACCGTTGGGGCGGTGCGGACTGCAACCAACCATCTGCCGGCGTGCGTTGTTGACCTCGACTCGTTTGCCCGACTCCTGCTCGCGCGTCGGGCTTCGTGCAGGCGGGCGGCCAGCTGGTGGAGGGCCTACCGGTCGAGCTGACGTCGTGCCGCCGGTGTGCCGTCGAACTTGCTCAGTGGTGCCCGTCGACCAGGTGCTAGCACGATGGGGTGACGTCGGCGTCGACTTCCGTGCCGCACATCGCGATCTCCCACGGTACGTTCAGGACGTAGGTCTCGTCGTCGGCGGTGTAGGTGATGTCGAAGCTGGTGGCGAGGCCGCCCTTCTCGTCCGCGTAGGCGGTGAGGAGGAGTTCGGTGTAGTCGTATCCGGACCCGGTCCGAGTGCTGCACGGCTGGTCGACGGTTGCATCCTCGAGGGGCTGCACTTCTCCGGCGAGTGGATCCGGGTTGCCTGAGTAGCTCTCTGCGAACTGCGGTGGCGTTCCGCGCGCCCCGAGGAGCGGGGCGGTCGACTCTCCTGGTGCGGCGGCTTCGCGGAGAGCAGGCGTCATTCGCCGGATCACACCGGTCACGCCCTGTGGTGCCGGGTCTCCGGTCGCGGTGGCGCCTTGCAGGGTCACCGTGACGTCAGGGTCGTCGACGCAGAGCGCCAACCCGCCGACGGTGAGCGCCCACGTGTCACCGACCCACTTCCGCCGCGGCGGGGCGTAGTCCCCGACGCCTCCGCCGCCCTCTCCGGAGAGTGTC
The DNA here is from genome assembly GCF_006494815.1 of Nocardioides sambongensis. Classification (NCBI taxonomy): domain Bacteria; kingdom Bacillati; phylum Actinomycetota; class Actinomycetes; order Propionibacteriales; family Nocardioidaceae; genus Nocardioides; species Nocardioides sambongensis. Next base: position 2,714,642 of record NZ_CP041091.1, on the reverse strand, counting down.
AACGGCCCGTCTTCTCGGGGATGCCCGTCGTCGCCGGTGTCCGCGTCACATCCGGTGAGGACTGCGCACAGCACGGCGAGCACGCCGGCCCGGGCCGCGTAGCGGCTTCGGGCCGGCGGACTTGTCAGTAGCTTCGGGCTCGCCATCCGCGCTCCATCATCTTTCCGGCCAACCCGGGCCAGGTGGTGTCGCCGCAGATCGCTCGCCTCTTGTTCGCTGTGTAGAACAAGCGCGCACCTCTCGAGTATCCCCGCTCGGACTTCAGGTTGAAGCCGAGGACCTTCTCGAACTTCACTCCGTACGAAAGGGTGTAGGACTGCCCGGTTGTCGAACCGCGCCACCACTTGTGGCTCACGACGGGCGCGCACTTGCTCCGCCAGCTCGGACGGGACGAGAGTATGTTCCGGCCGATTCCACCCGTTTGCCCGACTGGAATCAGCTTCTGGCTGAGGATCGTGCCCCACTTGGCGCTGGTGCAGGTCTGCTTCCGGTAGATGACGTGGACGCGATACGAGCGCAGGCGGTGGCTCTTCTGGAACGAGGAGCCCCAGTTGTCGGCGGTCGCGGTGACTCCGCCGCCTTGGTACCAGCCGTCGCCGACGTTGACCGCGGTCCCGAACGAGCTCGACGTGGAGTTGTTGTAGGTCAGCCACGACTTCGATCCCTTGAGCATCGGGTAGCTGGTCCCAACCGTCGCCGACCGGATCCGTTCCTTCTTCGCGAGCGAACAGTTGCTGGCTGCGACGGCGCGAGCGAGGTCGTGTGGCGGCAACGCGCTCATCTCCGAGGCGACGCGAGCGAGCTTCTCGTCTGAGGTTGGCTGCATCCGGGACGTGGCGTGCGGCAGGGCATCGGCCAGAACCTCCTCAACTGGGTTCTCATCACCGTCGAATGCTGCGTAGACGGCGCGGGCAGTCGTCGCTGGTGCCTTCGCGGCGACTGCGCGAGCCTGCGCTGCGGTTCGCTTCGCAGGCGGAACTGACAGCGACTCCGCGGAGTACATCGGTGGCGCCCACTGCTGACTGTTCGCGATGGTCACGCGTCGCACGCTCGACAGCACGGTGCCGTACTTCCCGTGTTCGGCGTCGGCAGCGTCAATGACCACGGTCACGAGGCCGCCTTCGTCGACGTACGCGTCCGGCAGATCCTCGGGTGGGAACCGAACTTCGATCTCGTCGCCGTTGCGGTAGACCGCCTCCGTTGGCAGCACGAAGCGCGAGTACTGCTGACCGCCGGCGAGCTTCGCCAGGCGAGACAGCGCCGGCTCTACGCTCGCGGTCACTGCTCCGTCCGGCAGGTCAGCGGACCCGGTGAGCTTTGCTCGCATCATCAAAGGGTCGCCGCGCTCGGCGTTTGCCGGTGCGCGTACTCCCGCCGAGACCGCGATGAGCAACGACGCTGCGACCGCAACAATCGTCAACAGAGCCAAAGGGACGCGCGTCGCATTCTGACGCATTCTGACCATCTCCCGAGAAGGTGTCGCAGCGTGATGCTGCACGAAGTTGTCAGGCCGCACGCTAACGGCTTCACCTTCTGGACGGTAGGAGAAGTCCACAACACCTGTGGACAACCCGGTACGCCGGCTGTGCGGCATCTGCACTCTCAACGCGACCCCTCCCGACCATCGCCCGGCCATCGCCCGGCCATCGGTCGGTGGTCGCAGGCGACTGTCACAGGCGGCGGGCGCTGCCATCTGTGGCGGCCGGCGGGCCGGGCGTGGGTCGCGATTGTGTGACGCCTGATGGCGGGCACGGTCTGCCACAGCAGCCACCAACCCACCAGGAGGAGCAATGAGTGCAACGACTTCGGTTCCGCACCGCACCCAGACCGACCGGTCCGAGCGGACACCGGTCACGGTCGTCCACTACTTCTACCGTGACGGCGACAACAACAAACAGGGCCGGTACGTAGAACTGCTGGGGGCGCTGAGCGTCGAGCAGTCAGCTCAGGTCAAAGCGGCCCTGGACCTCGGATACCGGTTCGTTCCCGACCAGATCGGGTGGCCTCACCTCGGGGTGGACGCGTGGGACTCGTTCCCCGGCGAGGTCGACCACCCGTGGCACGAGATCGAACTCGATGACGTCCTCATCACCACGACCCGCGAGCCGCTCGCGCGCGAGTCCGTCGACGACTGGGTGACCAGCGTCGTCGAAGCTGCGGCGACCGGGTGGAAGCCCGAGGACCACTCGGTCGAGCAGTACTCGCGCAAGGCGTGACTCGCAGCTTCTGCGCGCCGTCAGCGCGATCGACCGCCAGGGCGCGTCTCGCACCCCACTTCCTCTGACACCCACGCAGAAGGAGGCCCTACGTGGCCATCAGCCCGTCCCAAGTGACCAGCAACGCGAACTCGAAGCTGTGCCAGATCGAACTGCTGCTCGCTGACCGATCCAGGCCCAGTGTTGAGCGGATGGGTCTGCTGCACGAACGGGTGACAGGCTAGTCACCTATCCGTGCAGCAGACCCCTGTGTGAGCCAAGGGCGGATGGGGTTGGCGTTGGATCGCCGTTGGACGACTCGGGCGTCGGGGGCGGATGGCAGAGGTAGTTGGGGCGCCCCGAGATGCGCCTTTCGCCTGTGCTGTCGGTGCCGGTGGGCTCGCCGTTCCACGGCGAATCCAGGCGTGACAATGTCCGGATGACCGTTGGATGGACATTGGATGACCGTTAACAGCTGATGTCAACGGCCAAACAATGTCCACGCTGGATCGGTCAGTAATGTCCTGACGTCGGCCAGCAATGTCCGGGAATCGGTCATGTGGACATTCCAGTAGGGCATGAGACGGCCCGGTCACCGCGATGTGGTGGCCGGGCTGTCGTCGTTGGAGCGGTCTGCGCGGTCGCGGAGTGTCCCGCGTCCGCGGTCCCTGCGCCCGCGCAGCTCAGGGCGCCTGCGAAGGCCCGCAGGAGCATTGAGAGTGGCGCCGGCGTGGTGAGCGGCGGATGGGGGCAGTACGTGGGTATCCGCGCTCGATGCGTGAAACGCGGCGGAGTGCAGCACCCGAGCGCCCGCGATCGGGGCCACCGCGGTGGAGCCCTTCTGCGCCTCCAGGGCGGACCCCAAGCGCAACCGGCAGCCCTGGCGCCAGAGAGTTTGTGGTTCGTGCGCGGCCCTATGCCCGCCTTCACCGCAGCGAACCGTGGTCCTGACGGCCCTCGTAGCCGCCTCCGACGGGCGGTGACTTGATACCAAGCCATGCATCGGTGTCCTCGGCCCCTACCTGCCAAGCATCACCGTTTCTCGGAAGGCGACCATTCCCATGAAACTCGCGAAGACCCTTACCGCCCTTGCAGGGCCCGCCGCGCTCGTTGTCACGCTCAGTGCCTGCGGTAGTGAGTCCGATGGGGACACCGAAGCGGGGGTGTCGGAGACCCCTGACCCTTCCGCTTGCGAGCCCGCCCCGGCTGCGACCGTCGCTGCCATCTCCGAGGGCTTGTATCCGGGGAGCAGATTCAAGCTCACCGACGCGCAGATGGTCGAGACCGACCCCGAGAACGAGCGGAACACCAGCGGCTTCCCCACCCATATCGTCGCGGCAGACATAGACGGCAACGTTGCGACATTCGCGGTGGACTCCGGCACAGCGCCCGGCACGATCCTCGCCATCAATCAGACCGCACAGGACGCGACCACTTGGGGCGACGCGATTGAACCTGGCTCCCGCATGGCCGAGGTCGTGGACCTCATCGCGACCTTCGACGCAACCGCCGCCGCCGAGGCGTGCTGAAGACGAGGGGGCGCATCGCGGCGAAAGGGACGCTGTTCGATCTGCTCGTGCCAAGGCAGATCTAAGGTCGTGACGTGAGCGAACTCCCCGTCCTCGATGCGACTGACCAGCGCATCCTCGGCAGCCTGCTGGAGAAGCAGACGACCGTGCCCGCCACTTATCCCCTCTCCGCGAACGCGCTGGTGTCGGCGTGCAATCAGAGGAGCAGCCGCGACCCCGTCACCGATCTCGACCAGCACACCGTCGAGCGGACCGCGAAGTCGCTCAAGGACCGCGGGCTGCTGCGGATCGTATGGTCCGACACCGGGCGTCGGACACTGAGGTACCACCAGATGCTCCACGAACATCTCGGCCTCGAGCCCGATGAGCGGGCGCTGCTCACGGTGCTACTGCTCCGCGGCGCGCAGGCGCCGGGTGAGCTGCGCACCCGCACCGAGCGGTTGCACGGGTTCGCCGACCGTGGCCAGGTCGAGGAGTGCCTGCGCCGGATGGCGAGCCGCCCGCAACCGCTGGTGTGCGAGCTCGAGCGCCGGTCGGGCCAGCAGGATCCGCGCTGGATTCACCTCCTGGGACCCGTGACGGGGCAGACCTCTGGCGAAACCGGCTCAGCTGAAAGTGCCGACACGTCGCGCGTCCGCGTTACGCAGATCATCGCCGACCTTCGCGTACCCGACCTCCCCGCCTCTAGGAGCTTCTACAGCGACTACCTCGGGTTGGCCGAAGAGGAGTTCAACCTGGGTTGGGTGGCCCGCCACACCTCGCCGGTATCCAGGGCGACGCTCCAGGTGATGACCAGCGATGCCACCGCGCCCGTGGACCCTGTGGTCTCGGTCATGGTCGACGACGTCGAAGCCGCCTACCGCCAAGCACAGGAGCGTGGGTACGAGATCGTGCATCCCCTGACAACCGAGACATGGGGTGTGACTCGCTTCTTCGTCCGCGCTCCCGATGGCAACGTGCTCAACGTCGTTCAGCAGCACGCAGGCTGAGGGTCTCGGTCGGCCGCGGGGTTAAGACGCGACCGGACGGTACGCGGCGGATCGACTGGCCTCTACGCGGCGCTTAGACACGGCCGCGAGCCGCAGACCATTCGCGGGGGAACGACGCAGGTCATCAGTCCCGCAGATCGATGGGCTCGCGGAGCGACCCGGTGCGGGATGGGCTCGCGGAGCGACCCGGTGCGGGATGGGCTCGCGGAGCGACCCGGTGCGGGATGGGCTCGCGGAGCGACCCGGTGCGGGATGGGCTCGCGGAGCGACCCGGTGCGGGATGGGCTCGCGGAGCGACCCGGTGCGGGATGGGCTCGCGGAGCGACCCGGTGCGGGATGGGCTCGCCGAGCGACCCGGTGCGGGATGGGCTCGCCGAGGAGCGGCCATGAGGCGTACTAGGCCCAGCTGCGACCCGCTTGCGTCCATGCATTCATGTCGGTCGGCACCGCTGAGCGCTCAAGCCAAGCGGCGACCTGACGGGCCGTCTCCTCAGGCGGTGCGGAGCCGGACTCCAACTGCAACGCGCCGTCCCAGAACGGGTAATTGGCGACACGCTCACGCAGGCTGCTCTCGTCGAGGTCCGTGGCCTCGCTACGCCCGCGAAACCTAGCAAGTGCCTCATTCCCTGAGACTCTCAACTCGGCAACGCGTAGCGGGGACGGACTAAGGCCGGCCAAGGCCTCCCTCAGCATCATGCGTTGGTCCTTTCGGGCGTAAGTGCACTCGAGTACACAATCGCGGTCGTTCTTCAAGAGCGTCCGCACAAGTGCGTGTGAGGCCTCGTAGCCCAGCAGTCGATCAGAACGAGCTCGGTCGGACGCGGGCAGGAGAAGGTCAAAGACCCCGTCCACTTGAACAAAGGGAACCGGCTGAGCTCGCATTCGCTCGGCGACTAAGCGACCCACGGTCGACTTGCCAGCGCATGGCGGACCAGCGATGACGAGGACCATGGCGCCGGGCACGTGCAGCATTCTGCTACAGGGTGACCATGGCCCACTCATTAGAGCGGCGGTGTGCAGACCGCCACGGACGAGGAGCATCTCGCAAGCGGAACCCCCAAAGACGGTGCCAAAGGCCAGAGGCGTCGACGTCCGACGACCGTTCCGGTTGCCCCGTCCGGAGATGATCCCGGGACCGGGGTGTCATGTCACCTACCCGTGCAGCAGTCCCCACATCTCAGGGTGCAGCCACGGTCACGGTGACAGTGTCCGTTTGCGATTCGACCCGGGACTGATCAGTGTCGCTTCTGAATCAATGCGACGTAGCCAAGTGCGACGCCGATCCCCGCCACGATCGGGCCGAACGCTTCGGCGGTGCCAGAGCCGGCGAGAGTCCAGATCGCGCCGAGCACGATCATGGCGAGCGCTATCAGCGCTCCCGAGACCTTCATCGCGACGTTCGGACCGCCGTAGCGGTCCTTGGGATCCAACTCGTTCATCGCGGCAAGGGTAGCCCCGTGAATCGCCCCAGGTTCGTAGAGGCTCGGTTACTTGGAAACCCCGGTCGGGGCGGGTAATCGACGTAGTTGGTGACCCGGCGGGTATGCAGGCGCGACGCAGATCGACCGGATGCGACGTCCTCTCAGCTGATTGCCGTGAACTCAGTCGTGTGGCCGCCGGCGACGTCGTACCTGTGCCACACCTCGGCAATGACAAGCTCTCCGGGCGCGTTGTCATCCGGCAGGATCAAACGGACGCGTGAGCCGACGGCGAGTCCCGGCGCGGCGGTGTGGCATCGCGCCTCCGATCGGTCTGCGGTCCGGCGCGCGGTGCACGCTGTGATCTCGGCACCGAAGCGGAGCGGTACTGGCTCTTCGGGTCCAGCTCTCGGCGCCGTTCCATCGGCGAGGAGGACGGTGGACGGCAGTCCGTCAGAAGGCATCCGCGTCTCGATCTGAACGGCTCGACCGTTGAACGCTTCTGGGGAATCCGCGGTGTGGATTGCGATGGTGGTCGACCCGGGTGCCACCCCAACCAGGTATCTGTTCGGCACGCCGAGAACTTCGATCTCGGCAGTTGCGTGCCCGCCTGTGTCGTGGATGACCACCGAGACGAGGTCTGGACTCAGAGCGGGATACGTCAGGCCTTGGATAGCGATCAGGGGGACGCCCGAGGCTGGCGGACGGTCCGGATCCTCCCTCAGGAAGATCTCGTTCAAGCGTTGGCTGCTTCCTGGGCCGAGCACACCATCGTGCTGCGTGAGGCCAGTCGGGAGGCCCAGATCCTGGTCGACCTTGAACCGCTGGACGCTGGATTCGGTGGCGCTGTCGAACACGCCACTGGGCAGGACCTGATATCCGAGAGCCCTCAAGGCCGCCTGGACTGCAATGACTGCGCCGATGTCATTCGGTTCGTCAACGGCAAGATCGCCGTTCGAGTCGAAGCCCGCGGAGGTCATCCGGCCCCCATCAAGGCATCGCTCGAACTGGCTGATCCCAGCGAATCGCTTGGCGATCATGGGTGAGTTCACCTCCGAGACCATCGGGTCCCTCGGACGCTAGTCATGCCGCCTCGTGTCGGCAATCGACGTGGCACCGGGGCGACGCGCCCACGGGTCCTACCGCCTCTACCCAGACGCTGGTCGGTGCCCTGGCCAGAGAGTTGCGAAGTGTGGGGCGGGTGAGCGGCGGAGTGGGTCGGGACGTCCGACGCAACAGATGCGGCGAGTCGAGGCAGGCCGGTCGTGCCGCGCGAGATCTCAACGGGAGGGCGGTCGTTGCCCGGAAGGTCGTCGCCGGCGCGGTCGGCTCAGGGGGACGTCACCGAGGGCGTTGGGGCATCGGCGGGGAGCGCGGGTTCGCGTCGTTGGATGCGCAGGCCGGCGGCTGCGGCGATGATCATGGCGGCCGCGACCGTGTACCAGGCCCGGTCGAACGCGATCTGTGACGTCGTAGCGTGCGAGTCGATGAGGGTGACGAGGATGCTCACTCCGAAGGCCAGCCCGACCTGGCGTGCCATGTTGACCACGCCGGCGCCGGTGGAGGTCTGGTCGGGTGGGAGTCCGGCGGTGGCGGCGGCGACCAGGTTCGGCATCGCCAGTCCAACCCCGACGCCGGCCAGCACCCAGGCGGGCAGGAAGTCGGTCAGATAAGCGGGAGTCGGGCCCAGCGTCCACGACTGCCACAGGACTGCGCCGGCGAAGACCAGGCTGCCGGCCGCGATCATCGAGCCGGGGCGGACGTTGGGCAGGACGCGGTGGGCCAGGATCGAGGTCACCGGCACCGCCAGCGGCCCGAGGGCCACGGCCAAGCCGGTCTGCAGCGCGCCGTACTCCCACTCGCGCTGCAACCACAGGATCGCGCCGAGCAGCGCGGCGCCGAAGCCGATGTTGAAGGCCAGGGTGGCGATGTTGGCCCACCGGAAGTCGGGCACGGTCAGCAGCGCCGGCGAGATCACCGGCGAGCGGTGTCGAGTCGTACGACGCGCGAAGAGTCCCAACGCCATCAGAGCCGTGGCGAAGCAGCCGAGCACTTCGAGCGATCCCCAGCCCCATTTGGCGCCCTGGACCAGCCCCAGCATCAGGGCGCCGACGGCCACGGCGAGGACGACGGCTCCCAGCAGATCGGGGAGGGGCGTGTCGGCGTCAGGGCGTACGTCGGGGACGAGTCGCACGGCCCCGAGGATGAGCAGCGCGCCGATGGGCAGGTTGATCCAGAACGCCCAGTGCCACGAGATCTGCACCAGGAAACCGCCCACAGCGGGGCCGAGCGCGGCGGCCACGGCCCCGGTGAGCGCCCACATGCGGGCGGCCGGAGCTCGTCGCTCGGGAGCAACGGCGGCCAGCAGGAGGCCGAGGCTGGCCGGCGTCATCGCGGCCGCGCCCACCGCCTGAACGGCTCGGAACGCCACCAGCCACCACACCCCCGGGGCCAGTCCACACAGCAGGCTGGCCACGACGAAGACACTCATCCCCGCAACGAACCCACGCTTCTGCCCGAAGCGATCGGCGAGCCTGCCCATCGGGACCAGCATCGCGGCGTACACGACAGCGTAGGCGCTCAGGATCCAGCTCAGCGCGGACAGGTCGGCGCCGGCGAAGTCGGCGCCGATCTGGTCGAAGGCGACATTGACGATGAACAGGTCGACCCCGGCCAGAAACGCCGCGCCGACCAGGACCACTGCCAGCATCGGCTGACTCTGCTGTCGCATAGCCAGAACAGTACGGACCTGACTATGGCTGTGGCAAGGTAGGCTGGTGCTGTGAGTGTTCAGCTGGCTGGTCGACTGGCCGCGCGGGCCGATGAGCCGTTGGGCGATCGGTGCCCGATGGATCGCGCCCTGCAGCTGGTGGGCAACCGCACCTCGCTACTGCTGCTGCGCGAGGTGTTCTACGGAGTCTCGAGGTTCGACGCACTGGTCAAGCGGGTCGGGGTCACCGAGGCCTCTGCTGCGCAGCGCCTGCGCGAGCTGGTCGAGATCGGGGTGCTCGCCAAGGAGCCGTACAAGGAGCCGGGCCAACGCACTCGGTACGCCTACGTCCTCACCGAAGCCGGTCACGACCTTCTGCCCGTCGTGCTCGCGCTCGTCCAGTGGGGCGCCCGGCACACCGATGGTCCCGCCCCCCGCATGCGCCATGCCGACTGCGGGAAGCCGATCAGTGTGGCACTGCATTGTGCCGCCGACCACGACGTCGTAGAGGACGACGTCATCGTCGGCTGAAGCCGCATTCCGTCGGACCCCGGCTGCGACCCCTCGGCCGACCGCCGGTCAGGCCCCCGCTCTGGCGCTGGGCGGGGTTGTGCCGATGATCGTCAGGTCGTCGGCTCGCGCCACGTCGCCACAGGCGCGGCATGCCAGCGCCGGATGGAACTCCTGGCCACAGGAATGCACGATCTCCAGCGGCGGGCCGTCCGGTCCGGCGAGGTGGCGGTCGCCGAACTCTCGCAGGGTGGCGATGACCGGCATCAAGGCTCGACCCAGGTCGGTGAGCCGGTATTCATAGCGGGGCGGGTGGTCCTCATAGCGGACCCGCTCCACGAATCCGTTGTCCTCCAGCTTTCGCAGCCGGTCGGTGAGGATGTCGCGAGGAGCCCCGGTGTTTCGTCGGATCTCGTCGAACCGGTGGCACCCGAGCATCAGTTCACGCACTGCGAGCAGGGTCCACTTGGTGCCGACCAGTTCGAGAGTCCGGGCCACCGAACACTCACGAACCTGTTGTGTCATGCGTCCAGCCTACCGGGTTGGAATATCCAACCGACCGCACTAGGTTGGAGAAACAAACTCACTCGGTGGATGGGCGGGGTGCTCCACGAGGCTCTCGGGCCGCCACCTTCACGAGAAGGACGAATGATGCCGACACTTGCTGACTCGGTCGTGCTGGTCACCGGAGCCAACGGCGGACTTGGGCGACACTTCGTTTCGCAGGCCCTGGAGCGCGGTGCGTCGAGGGTGTACGCGGCGGCTCGCAAGCCCGCCGTCTGGGACGATCCCCGGATCGTTGCCCTGCATCTGGACGTCACCGACCATGAGTCCGTGCGGGCTGCCGCCGACCGGGCAGAGGGCGTGACGATGGTCATCAACAACGCCGGCGGTTCGAACGGCGCGAGCGTGGTGGGCGATCTCTCCGCAGCGCGCGAGCTGTTCGAGACCAACTTCTGGGGCGCGCTCGACGTCACCAACACCTTCCTGCCTGCCCTGAGCGCTTCGCGGGGAACAGTGCTCAACGTGCTCTCGGCGCTGAGCTGGTGGGGTGTCGGTGACGGGTACAGCGCGACCAAAGCAGCACTGTGGTCTGCCACCAACACCCAGCGGATCGCCCTGCACGGTCGCGGGATCCACGTCGCGTCGCTGCACCTCGGCTACACCGACACACCGATGACCGCCGGGGTCGATGCCCCGAAGAACGATCCGGCCGACGTCGTACGGAGCGCCTACGACGGCATCGAGGCAGGGATGTTCGAGATTCTCGCCGACCGAGCCAGCATCGACCTCAAGGCCGCGCTGTCCCAGCCCGTCGAGGCGCTGTACCCCCAGCTGAGCACCGCCACCCCGGCTGGTCGGGTGGCCCGATGAAGGCCTTCGTCGTCACCGACTACGGTCCCGAAGGACTCGAGCAAGCCCATCTGCCGACACCGGTCGCTGGCGGCGATGACGTCCTTGTCGACGTCAGGGCCACCAGCATCAACCCTCTGGACGCGATGGTACGCAACGGCGAGTTCAAACAACTGCTGAGATACAAGCGCCCCTTCCCCTCGGGCACGACGTGTCGGGAGTCATCACCCAGGTCGGCGAGCGCGTCCGGGGTTTCGAGGTCGGCGACGAGATCTACTCACGCCCCCGCGACCTGCGGATCGGCACCTTCGCAGAGACCATCGCCATCGACGCGGCCGACGTGGCGCTCAAACCCGCCACCCTCTCGTTCGAGGAAGCAGCCGCAGTTCCCCTCGTCGCGCTCGCCGCCTGGCAAGCACTTGTCGATCTGGCCCAGGTACGACCCGGCCAGAAGGTCCTCGTCCACGCCGGAGCCGGAGGGCTCGGGTCGACTGTCATCCAGGTCGCCAAGCACCTCGGTGCCCACGTGGCCACAACCGCACACACCAAGGACATCGACAAGGTCCGCGGACTGGGCGCCGATGAGGTCGTCGACTACACCCAGCAGGACTTCGCCGAACTCCTCACCGGCTACGACGTCGTCCTCGACTCGCTCGGCCCCGCCAGCCTCGAGAAGTCAATGACGGTCCTCGCCCGCGGTGGCATCGCGATCAGCGTCGTCGGCTCACCGGACCCCGCCTTCGCTGCCCAACTCGGTCAGCCCCTCCTCAAACCGGTGATGGCCCTGATGAGTCGCAAGGTCCGCCGCCGCGCCAAGAAGCTCGGTGTGCGTTACTCCTTCTTCTTCATGCGCGCGAACGGCGACCAACTGAAACTGCTCGCGGACCTGTACGACAAAGGCGACCTGCGCCCGGTCGTCGATCGGACCTTCGCGTTCGAGGACACGATCCACGCGCTGGCCTACGTCGAGCAGGGCAACGCCAACGGCAAGATCGTCATCACTCGATAGACGACAGGCAGGGGCGTTCCCAGGCCCGCCGGGCGGCCGAGACTGGCCGCCTCGGCCTCGGCCCCACTCAGTCGTCCATCGCTTCGATGCCGAGTGCTTTCAGCTCGGCTGCGTTCGCGCGCATGCGCTCGACCATGGCTGGGTCGGGCACCGGGAGTCCGGCGACCTCCTCGACCACTCGCAACGGCTCTTGGGTGCGGTAGGAACGAGTCGGGTTGCCGGGGAACTTCTTGTCGGTCACGTTGGGGTCGTCATAGATCGGACCCAGCGGCTCAACACGGTAGACCCGTGGCGGACCTTCACCCGAGGCCAGTGCCGCGGCCAGCGGAGCGCCGGACTCAGAGGCCGTGAGATAGACATGCCGCGACTGTTTGCCCGACCCGTAGTTCGTCTCCCATCCGGGGGTGAGCAGGTCACCGGGTCGCAGATCTGCCCTGGTGCCATGGAAGAACGGCCCTGCGTCGTCGGCGGCCCGGGGCTCGGGCGCCGGGTCGCGGATCAGTCCGTCGAGGCTCGACATGAGCTCGGCTACCCGCGTGCGTCCGGCGGGTGCCCGCGGGTAACGCTCAAGTACGTCCCGGACCGCGGGGGTGATGCGCCGCGCGGCGCCGTAGAGCATGTACTGGGCTACCACCGGGTCGTCGCCGCGCGTCAGCTCGGCCGCGCGGGCGGCGTGCGCCGCAGCGCCGAGGATGTGGCGGACCTGCGTCGCGTTCGCGAGCGGGTGGAGGTAGGCCGAACCAGCCGCGTCACCGGCCGCGGTCGCGGCGTGCCCCCCTGCTTCAGTGGGCGCCTCCCGGCCCGCCCGGTGGGCGTCGACCGCGGCGGCGCGCTGCAGGTTCGATCGCGGGGCGCCGTCAGCGAAGACCCGTGCAGCCTCGAGCGCCGTCGCTGAGCGCGGGTCGCCGGGCATGACCTTCGCCACGATGCTGAGCGTCGGTGACGCACAGGCCACGGCGTAGGCCGTCACCGCGCGCAACTCCTCGATGGTCAACTCGAAGTCTCCCGGGGCGGTCACCACACGAGTCTCGCAGAGACTCGAGGACGCAACCGGAGCGCGACGGGCTGCCCACGCGGCGGTGAGACGCAACCGGTCTCTTCCGAGCTCGGGTCTGACGTCTGGGGTGGCTCATGGGTCAGGCCGTGGTGAGGGCCGTTGGTGTCCAGGTTGGCCATGAGTGCGCGCCGTGTGCGCCGCCTCCGCTGAACCGGGCGACGAGTATTGGCCGGCGACCGGTGTTGTCGTAGACGTCAGCGGCGTCACACAGGTGGATGGCCTCGACGACGTTGCCCCACAGACGGTGGTAGCGGCTGCGGATCTTCGCCTCGGGCACCTGGTGCCCACCTTGACCCACTCGCTTGGCTACCCGCGTGACGGCGTCGTCCTCGGGGAGCATCAACACGTGCAGATGGGCTCGATAGCCGGCGGTGAGCGCCTCACGGATCAGGTCGAGCTTCGAGGAGTGTGAGAAGACGGTCTCGGTGATGAAGGGCTCCTGCATCGCCAGGAACGCCGTGCGGAGCACGTCAGCGAGGCGGGCAGCGACCAGGGACTTCTCGACTTCGTCGCCCGGCCAATACAGCTTGGCGATCTCATCGGCGTTGACGAACGCCTTGTGCGGCAGGGTGGGAAGAAGAACGTTGTCGACGAAGGTCGACTTCCCGGCGCCGTTGGGGCCGACGACGAGGTCCAGTCGCGTCACCGACCGGCCTCGCCCGACTGCTGCTGGTCGAGGACCTGTTCAAGGTCGGTCAGAGCTTCGCGAAGCCGGTCACGGGCGCGCGCGCCGAGTTGTGCGCGTGAGGCGAGGTCGGCCAGGACGCTGTGCGGGTCGGGCGAGACGGCGGAGAAGTCCGGGAGGGGTGCGGAGGCGAAGTCTGCGCCCGCCACGGCGTCGTCGATACGAACAGCGATGGCAGCGTCGAACTGGCGCGCTTCGTCGAGCGTCAGGTCTCGCTGGGCGATCGTACCCTCGAGGGCGAGCCTGACCCGATTGACGGGTGAGTCCACCTGGGCAGAGAGAGCGGCGCCGAGCCGCGCCCAATGCTCGAGCTGCTGTCGAGCAGACCGGGACTGTCGCGACCCTTCAGCGGCCGCGGTCTCGAAAAGGGCCTCGTCGAATCGGGTGACCCGTTCGGTCTTGCTTCCCATGGCACAACTCCTCGTGCAACTGCGTTTGTAGCAGTCGTCTACACAAGCGTAGCAAACTGCTACACGCGTCCGTGGTGCCAACGGAGGAGGAATTACTTGGCAGGGTGCTGGCGCAGCTTCTGTCTCGGCAGCGGCCGTCTCAGGCGGGCCCTCCTTGATCGACGTCGTCCGCGAGTCGATCGAGGTCGACGGTCCTGCCCTCGGAGATCGCCGTCACCACGTCGTTGCGCTGCTCGTCGGTCAACGTCAGGTTCGCCTCGCGCAGGGCATCGTCGAGTTCGGTCCGGATCGTTCCGCCGGGGGCGGTCTCCTGCCACGCGGTCACTCGCTCGATCACGCGGCGCAGCGCCTCGCGCCGCGCGGCGTTCTGGTCCATTTCAGCCATACCTGCGCCCGTACCCCGATCGGCCGGCATCGAGCCCCTCCACCTTCCAGCCAGCGGCGCCGACGCGAACGGGCCGGCCCCGCCCGGGCGCGTGAGGTCTGCTGCGCAGGCCGCCGCCGTGTCGAGCGGGCTGTCTTCGTCGCGACACCACCTACGACGTACAGGCCGCTGGGCGGGCCGGGATCGGGTGCATCGGTGTGCGGACCGGAGGCAGGGGAGCCGCGGAGTTGACTCGCCCGAGCAACTGCGTGGACTCCACTGGGAGGACCACATCACTCCGACCCGTCCGCGCGACCACAGCTGGTCCACAGACCTCGAGAACAGCCCGGAACAGCAGGAGTGACACCGCTACTGCGCTGGACAGTCCTCGATCATGGACGGCGCCGACAATTCCGAGGATGCCGCAGACGCCGCGGATGGCGGGCCCAAGGCGTCAGCCCCGAGCGTCGCGTCGCTCCTGGAGACGTGCGCGGGCTTCGGGCAGGTAGTTCAGGCACGGGGCCGTGGCGTCGGGGTGCTTGGCGGTGAGGTGGAAGATCCATCGATCCATCGCAGCCATGTAACCGTTGTCCTTGCCCGACCGGCGTGTGCTCCAGGGGCGCGTGCCACTCCCCGGCCGCGGGACCTCGCATTGTGTGCACGAGATCTTGTAGGCGTAGGAGTTGTCGGGACTCACGTCGATGCGGACCTCGGCCAGCGCCCCTGCTTCGACGCTGGCCTTCCTCTGTCGCGCGGAACGACTGGCGGGCACGGGCACCTCGGTTCGTGGTCGGGGATGACGGACCCAGCCTAGGCATCGGCGACCACATCGGAGGGGATCAGGCCGGCGTGGGGGCGTTCGAAGCGCGGTAGAGATCGCGCAGGGTCGCGATCTCCGCGCCGTGGTGGATGACCTCCCTGTTGATGTGCAGCACGAGAGTAGCCCGAGGGCGCCGTGCCCACGGACCCTCCGCCTCGCCGCACTCCTCCGCGATGCCGTGCTCGCCCCATGAGTGGACACCTGCCACCCATCGGTCATACGCCTCGTCCAGGCGCGCGAGCGCGTCGACGGCGCTGCCAGGCCAGTCCAAGGACTGCAGGCGCTCGCCGTACTCCTGCTGGGAGACGCCCTCGAAATGCGTGGCGACGCGGAGCCCGAGCACGAGGATGCTGATGTGTGCCAGTCGCCAGGCGATGGTCGTGACCGGCGGTGGGCTGGGCTCTGCCGGCGCCCAGTCGCACGAGAAGGTCCCGTCTCCCCGGGGCCGGATGGACCAGCAGGCGTCCACGGGTTCCCAGAAGTACTCGGCATCGGTCAGCACGTCCAGCCGTGGCCGCAACTGGTTCGTCCAGTGCCACTGCAGCTGGTCGAGGAGCTCACGATGGAAGTCGACGTCCATGGCTCCGACGGTACGGGAAGTCGACTCGCGGGGTCGGGCGCTGAGCGGCGCAGCGGGGATCGGGATCGACGATGCTGCCACCGTGTTCACCGCCGGACGGCCGGTGGGGTCGCCGAGGCGATAGTCACGCTGAGCGCGAGGATGGCGTCAGTCCTTCGGCTGGTCCTCCTCACCCTCCTCCGAGTCGGACTCCAGCGGCGACTCCGGTTCGGCCGCGATCTGGGTCTGCGGATCATCCTGAGGGTTCGCGCTCGGGTCGTTCAGCGGTCGGCTGTTCGAGGACATCTCCATCATGGTGGTGACGTACCCGGAACGTGGGGATTCAGAAGCCGCCCCGGTCGCCGAACGCCGAGGTCCCCGGATGGGGTACGGCGTCGCCGACGTCCGGGACACCGCTGGATGGGCCGCAACCGACCGCTCACAACTGCGAGGATGACGACGTGAGCGTTCACGGGGGAGTCGAGCAGACCGGCAGCACGCCACCGCTGCCGCGCTCGATCTGGGTCGTTGCCTGGGCTTCGCTGGTGGTCCAGGTGATGATCCTGGTCCGTCAGGGTGTCCGGCTGGACGACGAGGTGTCGCTCGTGGCGTCCGTCGTCATCGGCGCCCTCGTGGTGGGCTACGTGTCGGCCGGCGTCGTACGGGCGCGCACCGTCCGACTCGTGGTGGCCTGGGTGGTGCTGCTGCTGGGTGTGGCCGCCGGAATCGCCGGGCTGGTATCGGCCGGGGACCCGGCTGAGGTCGTCCTGTCCGCGACGTCGCTCGCGGCCACGGGGGCGGCGATCGGCGGACTGGCAGCCTTCCACCGCACCGCCTGGTTCGACTGGCAGCGCACCAGGCCGTCGACCGACGAGGGTGCCCGGATCGGCCGGCTGGTCGCGATCGGGCTGCTCGTCGGGGTGCTCGGGGGTCTGATCGGACCGGTCGACAACGGACTCGACGTACGGATCAACGTCGCGGGTCGATGACCGGCGACCCCGCTCAGCTCACTCCTCCCGCGGCAGCGGGAACGGGCCGGCCTCGGGGTCGCGCCGGGAGCGTCGTACCGGCACGAAGAGCTGGGCCGGCCGACCGACCGTGGCCGAGGTGTAGAGGTCCTCGCCGCGGCTGTCGGTCGCGGGCTCCAGGAACTCGCGCATCCGCCGGTTGAAGGTGTCGCGGCGCAGCGGGGTGTCGAGGACCGCCTCGTGGGCCCGCCGCAGCTGACTCAACGTGTACGGCGCCCGCAGCAACCCGAGCGGGTCGGGTGAGCGTTCGTAGCGGCGTCGCAGCCGCCGGACGGCGGTGGTCACCATCTGATCGTGGTCGTAGGCCAGCGACTCCCGGGTGACCCGCCGGCCCCGCTCGGCCGCGCCGTGGACCCCGATCACCTCGGCGCCGCTGTCGATCGCGCGGGCGACCTCGTCCTCCCGCAGCCCGGTGGAGTAGGCGACGGAGACCGCCCAGGCCCGCTCGTCGCGGTCGGGGGCGTCGTAGACGTCGAGCATGGCGAGCTCGATCCGGCGGCGGGGGCGCAGCCCCAGCTTCGCGTCGAGCAGCTCGGCCACCGTGGCCTTCACGGTCTGCCGCTCGCGCACGAAGCGACCGGGGAGCGCGGCCGTGCTGTCGGAGCGTCGGAGCACCACGAGGCCCAGCTCCGGTGTGCGGGCCCCGACGCCGGCGGGTCCCAGGGTCAGCGCCACCAGGTCGACGGCGAGATGGGGGCGGGGGTAGGAGGCGAGGTCGGGCACGGGCACGAGATTAGCGCAGATTCGCACAAACGTGTGATATGTTCATATCCGCGCAAAGTTGGCCGGTGGATTGTCGTTTCCAGAATCCTTCGCCGACGCCCGGTATTTGCGCAGATCTTAGATAAGGAGAACGAGATGAGACTTCACCTCGGACGCAGCGCCACCTCGGGCGCCGTCACCGTGTTCCCGGTCTGGCACGACCGGCCCGTCGCCGCGGACCGCGGCTACACCACCCGCACCGCCCACCTCGACGTCGGGGAGGCCGACGGCGGCCCCGACGTCGGCCGGCTCGTCGCGGCCAACAGCGGCGCCGAGCCGGTCCTGATCCTGGAGGGACAGCTGTTCGAGGGCGGTTGGCAGCACCGGATGGCGCTGTCCTCCACCCTGGTCCCCGCCGGCGCCCGAGCGGCGATCGACGTCGCCTGCGTCGAGGAGGGCCGCTGGCACGGCGCCACCGCCCAGCGCACCCGCGGTCGCCGGGCCACGACGCTCGTCCGGAGCGGGTACGACGCCGGCGGGCAGGGGCGGTCTGGGAGCGTGTCGGGCGCTACGGCCCGTCCGCGACCGGCTCCCTCGCCGAGCGACTCGACCGGCCGGATCTCGACCGCGCGGTCGACCGCCTGGTTCGCCGCGCACCGGTTCTGTCGGGCCAGTGTGGTGTCCTCGTCGGTGTGGGGGGTCAGCCGCTGGCACTCGAGGTCTTCGACCACCCGCGGACCCTGGGGGAGCAGTACCGTCCGCTTCTCCGGGCCGCGGTGCTCGACAGTCTCGATGTGCCGGCGGCGTCCACGCCGGGACGCCGCGCTCGTCGGTTCGTCGCCCGGGCCGAACGGGTGCTGCGCCAGCAGGCGCCGACCGCCGGTCGGACGGACGGGGTCGAGGGGTGTGTCCGGATCGCCGACCCGATCCTCGACGCGCGGGTCCTGGTCGGTGCCGCCACCACCGTCCACCTGCGCTGCACCCACCTGCGTCACCCACTGCTCCTCGCAGCCTGACCGCCCGCCTGACCGCCCGTCTCGGAAGGAGACGTGATGACTCCCATCTCTCGCACCCTGCGTCGCTACCGCGACGGTGAGGTGACCCTCCAGCAGGCCGGCTCGATCATCCGGGACCTGATCGAGCCGGTTGACGCCGCCGGCCGTCCGACGGCGCGCACCACCCTGCTCCGGATGGCCGGCGCGCTTCCCGACCGCGACATCCAGGGCAGCTTCCTCGAGGTCGAGGCCGCCTACGTGAACCACCAGCTCACCCGCGACGAGTACGCCGCGATCCAACGGATCGTGGCCGGACAGGAGCTCGCATGAACCACCCGCGCACCCTCACCACCGCCCAGGTGGACCGTGCCGCCGGCGTCCTGCTGGCCACCGCCGCCGGAGACGCCCTCGGCGTTCCGTACGAGTTCTCCCGGCCGCCGGCGGTCGGCGAGCCCGCCGCGATGACCGGCGGGGGCCTCGGCGGATTCGCCCCCGGCGAGTGGAGCGACGACACCGCGATGGCGGTCGCCGTCGCCCGGGTCGCCGCCACCGGTGCCGACCTGGCCACCCCGGCGGCGCTCGACGAGATCGCCACCGGCTTCCTCGCCTGGTACGACGCCGGCCCGGCCGACATCGGCATCCAGACCTCCGCGGTGCTGGCCGCCACCCGCCGTCGCCTGGACGCGGGGAGCGGGGCGCCGGTCGGGTGATGACCGAGGAGGCGGCCGCCTACGCCCGGGTGCACCGGCACTCCGCCGGCAACGGCGCCCTGATGCGCACCGCCCCGGTGGCGCTCGCGCACCTCGACGACCGCGACCAGCTGGCGCGAGCCGCCCGCGCGGTCGCCTCGCTCACCCACGCGGACCCGCTCGCCGCCGACTCGTGCGTGCTCTGGTGCGAGGCGATCCGGGTCGCCGTGCTGCACGCCCGCACCGACGTGCGCGCCGGCCTCGACCTGATCCCCGCCGAGCGCCGGGAGCGCTGGCGCACCTGGCTCGACGAGGCGACCGAGCCGACCGCGCTCGCCCGCCCGGTGCCCGGCGACCGGTTCACGCCGAACGGGTTCACCGTGACCGCCCTCCAGGCCGCGACGGCCGCCATCGAGGGCACCCCGATCCCGGTCGAGGAGCCGTGCCGGCGGCTCCAGGACGCGCTGCACAACGCGGTCCGGATCGGCAACGACACCGACACGGTCGCCGCGATCGCCGGCGGGTTGCTCGGTGCCCGCTGGGGAGCGAGCGCGGTGCCGTGGCACTGGCGGCGCGCGGTGCACGGGTGGCCCGGCAGTGACGCCGTCGACCTGGTCGCGCTGGCCACCCTCGCCGTTCGCGGCGGTCGCACAGACGGCACCGGCTGGCCGGCCGCCGGAGCGGTCGACTACCCGGAGGAGTGGGCGGGCGTCGTACCGCACCCGTTCGATCGCGGCGTGCTGCTCGGCTCGGCGGCCAGCCGCGACCACGGGGCCGACGCGGTCGTCTCCCTGTGCCGGGTGGGCCGCGAGCAGCCCTGCTTCGACGGAGCCGCCGAGGTGGTGCACGCGCGACTGATGGACAGCGACCGCCCGGAGGACAACCCGCACCTGCGCTTCGTACTGGCCGACGCGGCGGAGGCG
Source organism: Nocardioides sambongensis (assembly GCF_006494815.1). Classification (NCBI taxonomy): domain Bacteria; kingdom Bacillati; phylum Actinomycetota; class Actinomycetes; order Propionibacteriales; family Nocardioidaceae; genus Nocardioides; species Nocardioides sambongensis. The sequence continues at coordinate 2,694,697 of NZ_CP041091.1, read as the reverse complement.
GTGCGTGCCCTGCGGGCCGAGGGCAAGCGGGTGCTGGTGCACTGTGTCGCCGCGCAGCAGCGGACACCGAGCGTCGCCGTGGCCTACGCGGTGCTGCTGGGGGTGGAGCCGGAGGCGGCCCGCGCCGCGGTCCGCGCAGCGCTCCCGCAGGCGCGTGGCCGGGGTCTCGTCTGGGAGGCGGCCGACCTTCGGTGAACGGCCACCTTCCGTCGGGCCCCTGGCCTACCTTGGCCCGGTCCCCGTTCCCGTCGAGGAGGCGACCATGCCCCGCCTGATCCCTGAAGCGCCCAGTTTCGCCGCGGCCTCCGAGCAGGACGTGTGGGAGATCCTGCGCGACCAGCTCGGCCCCGACGACGTGCTGATGACCAACGTGCGCCTCACCACCTCCGACCGGGACCACGAGGCCGACCTGGTGGTGCTGATGCCCGACTACGGCGTCCTGGTGCTCGAGATCAAGGGCGGTTCGGTCTGGCACGACGACGGCTGGTGGCAGTCCGACGCCAGCCAGCGACGCCGGATCGACCCGGTCCAGCAGGCCCTCGACAGTAAGTACGCCCTCCGCTCCTTCGTCGAGCACCGAGCGGGCTGGGGAAGCCGGGGCCGGATCGCCTGGTCGCACGGCGTGGTGGTGCCGTACTCGTCGTTCCCCGCCGACGACGCGCTGCCCGAGCTTCCCCGGTTCGCCCTGCACGACCGGGACGACCTCGCCCACCTGGCGACCCGGGTCCGGCAGAACGCGCACGGCCTCGACCAGCAGCACCGGGTGCCGACCCTCGACGACATCGAGGCGGTGGTCCACTGCCTCGCCGGACGGTCGGTGCGCGGCTATCGGGATCCCAACGCGGAGTCGGCGGAGCGCGCCGCGGAGGCGGACCGGTTGACCGAGCAGCAGTCACTGATCCTGCAGGTCACCCGGCTGTTGCGCCGGGTGGAGGTGCGCGGGGGCGCCGGCAGCGGCAAGACCGTCCTCGCCCTGCAGAAGGCCAAGGAGCTGCAGCGCGGACGCGGCGACACCCCGCCGCAGCGGGTCGCGCTGCTCTGCTACTCGCTCGGCCTGGCCGAGCACTTCAAGCGGGAGGTGGCCGGGTGGAAGCGCCGTGAGCGGCCGTCGTTCGTCGGCACCTGGGAGGAGCTCGGCCGCAGCTGGGGTGCGCCCGAGGGCACCCGGGAGGACAGCGCCTTCTGGGAGGAGCGGCTGCCCGCGATCATGACCGAGCTCGCCGGCGAGCTGCCGGACGGCAAGAGGTTCGACGCGATCGTGATCGACGAGGCGCAGGACTTCGCGGACTCGTGGTGGCGTCCGCTGCTGCGGTCACTGCGCTCGGAGGAGCGCGGCGGGATCTATGTGTTCGCGGACGAGAACCAGCGGGTCTTCTCCCGGTTCGGACGCCCACCGGTGGAGCTGGTGCCGCTGGTCCTCGACCACTGTCTGCGCAACACCAAGCAGGTCTTCGAGGCGTTCGGGCCGATGACCCCGAGCCGGATGTACGCCCGCGGTGGCGAGGGCCCCGAGGTCCGGTTCGTTCCGGCCACCGCCGACCAGGCCCTGGCGAAGGCGGACGACGAGGTCGACCGCCTCCTCGACGAGGGCTGGGACCCCGGACGCGTCGCGTTGATCACCACCGGCCACCGCCACCCGGTGCAGGTGGAGGTCACCGAGCGCCACGGCCAGGAGGCCTACTGGCAGCGGTACTTCGACGACGAGGACGTCTTCTACGGACACGTGCTCGGCTGCAAGGGCCTGGAGCGCGCCGCAGTGGTGCTCTGCCTCAACGAGGACGGCTCCCGCGACCGCGCCCGGGAGCGCCTCTACGTCGGCATGTCCCGCGCCACGGACCAGCTGGTGGTGGTGGGCGACCCCGAGTTCGTGGTGCGCGCGGGTGGTCCCGAGGTCGCCAAGCGGCTCGGCATCGCCGCCACCTGAGGGGCATCGGCCGCCGTCGGCCGGAGTGGGCCGACATCCGATCGGCCCGTGGCCCGAATCACGCCGCCGCCACCTCCGCGAAGGCTCGCGTCGTCCCGGATCATGGACCCCGATGAGGACCACGGGACGTTCGGCGACCGCGGTGCGGGCCGAGGAGTCCGCTCCGCCGGCCGGGCCACCCCACTCCCTGGTCGACGACGCCTTCGCGGTGGCCTGCGGCACCATCGTCGTCTCGCTCGGGCTGTTCCTGCTCCGGGAGGCCGAGCTGGTCACCGGCGGCACCGCCGGCCTCGCGCTGCTGGTCTCCTACGCGGTCGATGTGCCGTTCGGCGTGCTGTTCGCGGTGATCAACCTCCCGTTCTTCGTCCTCGCGCTGCGGCGCAAGGGGTGGCGCTTCACGCTGCGCAGCCTGATCTCGGTCGGACTGGTCTCCGCGCTCTCCGAGGTGCACCCGCGGATGGTCGATCTCTCCGGCGTCGACCCGCTCTACGCGGCGGTCGTCGGCAACCTGATCGTCGGCCTCGGCCTGCTGATCCTGTTCCGCCACGGCTCGAGCGTGGGCGGCTTCAACATCGTGGCGCTGATCGCCCAGGAGCAGCTCGGCTGGCGCGCCGGCAACGTGCAGATGTCCCTGGACCTGCTGGTCGTGCTCGGCGCACTGCTGGTCGCCGGCCCGGTCGTGGTCGCCTTCTCCGCGCTCGGCGCCGCCCTGCTCAACCTGGTGCTCACGCTCAACCACCGCCCGGGGCGCTACCTCGGCATCTGAGCCGGTTGTCCAAGCTCAGCCGAAGTCGAGGACGAGCCGTCCGCGCACTCCGCCGTCCGCCAGCCGCTGGTGGGCCTCGTCGGCCCGCTCCGCCGGGAGGACCTCCGCCACCCGCAGCGACAGCACCCCGGCCTCGGCCTGCTCCCGCAGCCGGTCCAGTAGGTCGCGGCGCTCGGCGACCTCGGCCACCAGCACCGGGTGGAACCGCAGGCCGCGACGCCCGTCGCCCTTCCAGAACCGCACGGTGGCGACGGCGCCGCCGTCCCGGACCGCCGGGAGGACCGCCTCGTCCTGCACCGCTCCGTCGGCCAGACCGTGGACGCCGTCGGGGTACAACGCCCGGATCCGGTCGGCGACGTCGTCTCCGCGGCGCACCACGTGGTCGGCCCCCAGCGAGCGGACCAGCTCCTCGTCCCGCTCCGCGGCGTCGGCCACGACGATCAGCCCGTCGGCCTTGGCCAGCTCGATCACATAGCCGCCGAAGGCGCCGGCCGCGCCGGTCACCGCCAGCACCTCGCCCGGCGCCAGGCCCATCGAGTCCAGGGCCAGCCGCGCGGTCAGGCCGTTCATCGGCAGGGTCGCCGCCTCGGCGTGCGTGGTGTCCGCGGGTGCCCGTACCACCGATCCGGACGGCAGCACGACGTCCTCGCGGTAGGCGCCGTGCTGACCTCGCGGCACCACCACCGCCATCACCCGCTCTCCCGCGACCAGGTCGGTCCCGGCGTCCGGTCCGACCTCGGCCAGCACGCCCGCCACGTCCATCCCGGGCACGTCGGCGACGTCCCGGGGCACTCCGGCGCGGTTGCGGGAGCCATTGACGACGTAGGTGTCCGTCGGGTTCACGGCCGCGGCGTGCACCCGCACCCGGACCTGACCCGGGCCGAGCGGCTCCTGCGGCAGGTCGACCTCCCGCAGCGCCTCGGGTCCTCCGTACTCGGTCACTCCGATTGCTCGCATGCCCCCTTGTCTACGGGGTCGGATCCAGCCGTTCAGCGCGGGGTGCCGTTGACGGCCGGGAGCACCGTCTCGGAGATCAGCCTCAGGCTCTCCCAGGACGGCTCGGCCGGCAGGCCGCCGCAGGCCGGGTGGCTGGTGATCAGCCTGATCTCGCCGGACCGGCACCGCTGGACCACCTCCTCGGCGGTCGCGACCAGGTAGGTCCCGGCCGCGCGCATCTCCTCGACCGTCCGCGAGGTGTCGACCACGTACGACGCCGCCTCGCCGTGCCACTCCTGGTAGGCCAGCGCATCGGCCAGCAGGTGGGCGCCGTACCGCTCCCAGAAGGCGTCGGGGTCGTCGGCGCAGAAAACGTAGGCGGGGCCGCTGCTCGGCGCCCGGAGCACCAGTCCCGGCTCGCGTCCGGCGGCGCGGCAGGCCGACTGGTAGGTCTCCTTCAGCGCCGGGTCGCCGTGCTGCGGCTGGAAGTTCAGCCCGAGCCGGGCCGCACGCCGGGCGGCCGCCGCGGAGCCGCCGCCGTAGAGGAGGAAGGGGTGCGGCTGGGAGTACGGCGTCGGCAGCACGCGCACCCGGCGACCCTCGTGCTCGAACTCCTCGCCGGTCCAGGCGCGCAGCAGGGTCGCGATGCGGTCCTCGACGTCCCTGCCCCGGCTCGACCAGTCGCGCCCGTACATCGCGTACTCCTCGGGCCGGTAGCCCAGTCCGAACGTGTAGCCCACGCGGCCGCCGCTGAGGTGGTCGAGCACCGCGATGTCCTCGGCGAGGCGGAGCGGCTCGTAGAAGTTGACCAGCAGGGCCGAGACGGTGATCGGGATCCGCGAGGTCGCGGCCACCATGGCGCCGGCGACCACCAGGGGGCTCGGCAGGTAGCCGTCGTCGGAGGCGTGGTGCTCGCTCAGCATCAACGCGTCGTGGCCGTGCCGGTCGACGTACGTGGCCTGCTGCAGGGCGCGCGCGTAGATCTCCTGACGCTGTGCGGGCGTGGCGCCGGGCGCGCGGAAGTCGTAGCGGACGGCGGTGTGGACCATGGCGCCAACAGTAGAACCTGTTGCAGTCGGGCTCTTGTCCCGCGACACCCTGTCGCGTGCATTAGCGCAGAACGGGCGAAAATGGAACCTGTTCTCTTTTTCGCGAATGTGATTCCCTCAGCGCGGAGGGTCCGGTCGGCGCGGGAGGGTGCCGGTCCGGACGACAGGGAGGGCTGGCGTGTGCGGCCACGTCTGCACAGGTCGACGCGGTGCGAGCCGGGGAGACCGTCGTACGGATGTCGGGAGGTCCCGCGCCCGTGCGAACGGGCCGCGCACGGCAGGTCCCCCTGATCCCGGGACGCGCATCGGGCGCTTCCCGCTCCGGCCGACGCCTGCTCGGCCGGGAAACACAGGGGAGGGGAACCCGCACCATGGCACTTGTCCACCGCAGAGCCCGTACGGCGCTCGGCGCGCTCGGGGCCGTCCTGCTCGGCAGCCTCGGCGCGGTGACCGCCGCGACGCCGGCCACCGCAGCGTCCGGCGAGCTCGGCTACACCTGCCGCATCGACGCGCTCGACTTCGGCTACCGGATCAGCATGGACACCGACGCGCCCGCCGAGCTGGCCGCCGGTGCGAGCGCGAAGCCCAAGGTCACCGCGAGCATCACCATGCCCACGGTGGTGGCGGACTGGATCCGCTTCCGCGGTGCCCAGACCGTCACCGGCACCGCGAGCGCCAGCTTCGTGGTGGGCGGCGTCGCCCGCGACGTCGAGCTGCGCGTGGGCGAGGCCAGCACCGGCTGGGGCAAGGACACCGGCAAGCCGCTGACCGTCACCGCCACCGGCAACCTCGGTGACGTCTCCGGCCCCGTCGCGGGTGGGTCGGTCACCATCGTGGCGGACGCCATCGCCTCCATCGAGCTCGACCTGGCCGGCGCCCTCGGGCCGCTGCCGATCGACCTCGGCTCGCACACCGCGAAGCGGTGCTCGGTCGACGGCGGGCAGGCCGCCGCCCGCACCATCGACGTGATCGAGATCGGCGAAGGGTCGACCAGTCCGACCAATCCCGACCCGACCCCGGTCGACCTCGACTACGACTGCCAGGTGCCGGTGCTCGGCGCGAAGACCTTCGGTGCCACCTTCCACGTGAAGGCACCCGGACAGGTCGCGCCCGGCACGACCGTCGACCCGGCGCTCGACGTCGCCCTCAGCGTGCCGCGCAACCTGGTCGACACGATGCAGCAGTTCTACGGGACCAAGGCGATGGGCGGCCGGATCGTCGCCGACCTGACGGTCGCCGGCGAGGCGCGCCGGACCACCGTCCAGATTCCGACCTCCGCGGTGCCCTCGACCGGTGACATGAGCCTGGCCGGCACCGGTCGGATCGGCCCGATCACCGCCGGCGCGGACGGCGAGGAGATCGTGGTGAGCGCCGGTCAGGAGGCGGTCACCATGAACCTCTACAAGAACGCCGACGGGTCCGGCACGCCGGACGCCTTCGAGCTGACCTGCTCGCTGAGCAGCGGCCAGGACGCCACCCTCGCCACCATCAAGGTCTCCGACGGCACCGACCCGACGGACCCGACCGACCCGACCGACCCGACCGACCCGACCGACCCGACCGACCCGACCGACCCGACCGAGCCGACCGACCCGACCGAGCTCACCGGCACCACGACCACGGCGTCGACCCTGGTCCGGCGCAACGGGACGGTCGTCCTGCGCGGCGTGGTCGCCGCGGACGCGGGAGGATCGGACCGGGTGGCCGGGAGGGTGGAGTTCACTCTGCAACGGGTGGGGCAGCAGCGCGCGATCTTCTCGACGGTGCGCAGCCTCCCCTCCGGTGGCGCGGTCGTGGTCCAGCTCCCCGAGCGCCGGGCGAAGAAGATGCTGCGGCCGGGGCACCGCTATGCGCTCGTCGTGCAGTACCGCGGATCCGAGGCGTTCGAGGCGTCGAAGAAGGCGGTGCGGTTCCGCATCCCGCGGCGCTGACCTCGTGCGGCCGGTCGCACCGCCAGGGTGTGGCCGGCCCACGCCGGCTCGGCCCTACGCGCAGGGCAGAGTCAGCCGCAGTTGTCGCAGATGCCGGTCGCGGGGAGCGCCATGAAGCAGGTCGGGCAGACCGGGGTCACCGGCTCCGGCTTGGCGGCCGGCTTGGGCTTGGCCGCCTTCGGTGCCGCTGCGCGCCGGGGCCGGTTGGTCTCGGCAGGCACCGTGGTCTGCACCACCGGGGGTGCCTCGACCACCGGCGGCACCCATCCCGGGGGCGCCGCGTCGGTGATGCCGAACCCGCCCAGCACCTCACGGGCCGCGTCGGTCGGACGGTGCTTGGGCCGGGTGACGATGTCGAAGGCGGAGGCAGCGCCCTCGAGGAAGGTCTGCGCGTCGGGCCGCAGCTGGGCCGGCAGCTGGCGGTGCCGCCACCGCTGGGGCGCCTCTCCGCGCTGGGTGATGCAGACCAGCTCGGGCCTGTTCCACGCCACCAGGGTCCAGTCGTTGCGGTGGCTGACCGCCCAGATCGCCACCGGTCGAGCCGCGTCCGCGGCCGCCTGCAGCGCGATGCGCTCGGTGTTGGAGAACCGGCCCTCCACCCGGAGCACGCCGGGGAGGGGCTGCTCCACGACGTACTCGGCATCGGTGAGGCTCTCGATGAGCCGGGCGAGCGGGTCGGCGGCCGCGTCGGGCTGCTCGGTGTGGCTGTCCATCGGTGCCGACGGTATCCGCACCGGGTGACCGACACGCCGTCCGGGTCGGCGAGAATCGCCACATGCGCTCCGAACCGACCACCGTCGACGTCGTGGAGGCGGCCCGCTCCCTGCTCGGCCGCCACCTCGCCGGCCACGGGGTGACGGTGCGGATCACCGAGGTGGAGGCCTACGGCGGCCAGTCGGACCCCGCTTCGCACGCCTACACCCGCACCGCACGCTCGGAGATCATGTACGGGCCGCCGTGGCGGCTCTACGTCTACCGCTCCTACGGGATCCACCACTGCGCCAACGTGGTGACCGGACCGACCGAGCAGGGAGCGGCGGTGCTGGTCCGCTCCGGCGAGGTGATCGAGGGCCACGCACGCGCCCGAGCCCGGCGGGGCGGGGTGCCCGAGGCGCGGCTGGCCCGCGGCCCCGGCAACCTGGCTCAGGCGCTCGGGATCAGCCTGGCCGACAAGGGCACCGACCTGCTCGATCCGGCCGCGGCGGTGCACCTGGGGGAGCCGGCGACATCGCCGCCCCGGATCGCGGCCGGTCCGCGCGTCGGCGTCTCGAAGGCCGCCGACGTCCCGTGGCGCTTCTGGATCACCGACGACCCGACCGTCTCCGCCTACCGGCGCAGCCCGCGCGCCCCCGCCGCACCCCGTTGACCCCGGAGCCGGACCGCGCGCTCAGGCGGCGAGTGCGCGTCGTACGTGTGCGATCAACTCCGTGCGCGCCCGCTTGCCCTCGGGGGCGGGGAGCAGGGGGAAGACGTGCAACGCACCCGGACCCTGGTGGTAGTAGACCGTGCCGACCTCGGCCAGCGCGTCGCGCAGCAGCTGGCAGTCGGGCAGGCAGATGTCGCGTTCCCCGATCCACAGGTCGACCGGCGGCAGCCCCTCGAACGACCCGAACAACGGGCTGACCGACGGGTCGTCCAGCGGCGTTCCGTCGGCCCAGGAGCGGGCCACCTCGGGCAGCGCGGCCCTCGCCAGCCACGGGTCGTCGTCCTCCATCGCGTCGACCTCGGGGTTGGACAGGGTCAGGTCCAGCCACGGTGCGATCAGGGTGGCGCCCTGCAGGCCGGTGACGCCCCGCGCCACCGCCTGCTGGGCCGCGACCAGCGCGAGGTTCCCGCCCGCCGAGTCGCCCATCAGGTACGACGCCCGCCGGTCGGCCTCGACCCGGTCGACCAGTGTCGCGAGCAGGGAGCGGGCCTCGGCGGCGTGGTGGTCGGGGGCCAGTCCGTAGAGCGGCACCTGCACGGTCACGTCGAGCTCGCGGGCGACCTGCGCGACGAGCTGCCAGTGCTGTGGGGCGATCGCCTTGCAGAAGGAGCCGCCGTGCACGTAGATCAGCGTCGGGAGGTCGAAGTCCTCCAGGCCCTCGCGGGTGACCGAGTGCACCGGGAAGCCCTGGACCTCCTCCTGGCGCACGGTCAGCCCGCGCATCGTGCGCGGCGCCGGGTCGGGCCGTCGTTTCGGCATGGCCAACATCCGACTGCCGCCGGCGGGGTCGGTGAACGTCCGCTTGCTGGTGGCCCGCATGTAGAGCCCGACCGCCTGCATCTGCAGCGACATCGGCGCCTCCTCGTCTCGCTGTCCGTGGAGCCTGCCATGAATCGGTTCAACCCTGTCAGCCGGCGCCCGTGCACCGCCGGCGCCAGCCCACCACGGCGTGCTGCGACGTCAGGCGATCATCGTGCTGCCGCCCTCCACCACCGCGCGCGGCAGCAGGCGACGTACCCGCCGCCGGTAGCGCCAGATCTGCGCCGCGCCCAGTGCCCAGAGGACGTACTGCACGGACATCGCGGCGTGGAACGCGGCCGGGGTGTAGGCGCTGGAGCCGCTGGGGGTCATCGCGTCCAGCACGATGCCGATGCCGAGGACCGCGACCAGTGCGGCGATGAAGCCGCCCTGGTTGATGATCCCGCTGGCGCTGGCCAGGCGTTCGGGCGGGTTCGAGGTGCGGGCGACGTCGAACCCGATCATCGAGACCGGCCCCGCCGACCCGCACACCACCATGAGCAGGGCGAGCAGCCACAGCGGTGCCGTGCCGGGCCAGGCCAGGACGGCGGTCCAGGTGAGGGCGGTGACGGCGACCGCGATCAGCGCGGTGGTCGAGCGGTGCCACGGGTGCCGGCCGACCAGCCAGCCCAACAGCGGACCCGACGACACGGTCGCCACCACGATCAGGCTGAGCAGCAGTCCGGCGGTGGTGGCCGAGACGCCCTCGCTGACCACCAGGAACGGGAAGCCCCACAGCAGGGCGAGCACGTGGCCGCTGAACGGGGTCGCGAAGTGGACCCAGAAACCGAGTCGGGTCCCGGGCTGGGACCACGAGGCGCGCAGGCTGCCGACGAGCACCCGTCGCGACATCGGCTGGCCGGTGAGGTGCCGCTGCACCGGGCTGTCGTCGACGAACAGCAGGAGCAGCGCGAGCAGGACCGGTCCGATCGCGGCGGCCACCAGGTAGGCCCCGCTCCAGCCGAGCTCGCGCAGCGCCCAGGTCATCGGCACCGCCGCGGCGATCGCGCCGATCTGACCGGTGCTGCCGGTCAGCTGCACCACCAGCGGGATGCGACGTGGCGCGAACCAGCTGCTGACCAGGCGCAGCACGCAGATGAAGGTCATCGCGTCGCCCATCCCGACGAAGAGCCGCGCGGTCAGCGCCTCGGGGTAGGAGGAGGCGAGCGCGAACCAGGCCTGCGCGAGGCTGACCACGGTGACGCCCACGGTCAGCACGGAGCGCGCTCCGAACCGGTCGACCAGCAGCCCGACCGGGATCTGCATCCCCGCGTAGACCAGCAGCTGGAGCATCGTGAAGGAGCTCAGCTGGCTCGCGGTCAGCCCGAACCGCTCGGTGGCCTCCAGGCCGGCCACCGCGAGGCTGGTGCGGTGGAAGACCGCCAGCACGTAGATCGCCAGGGCGATGCCCCACACCAGCCACGCGCGACGCGGGGTGGTGGCGGGCGGCTGGTTCACGAACGGAGCCTACGGCGCCCGCCGGCCGCGGATCCGCGCGCGACCGTCAGGCGGTCGGGGCCGGCCGGCCCGCGTTCCGTACGATTCCGGCCATGACGGGCAGGTCGCCGGACCGGGACGGGAACGGGCGGTACGGAGGCGACGGCGCGCAGGAGTGGCGCCGCTACCGCCGGCCGGGCGACCCCCGGGACGAGGACGGCAACGAGATCGCCGCGCCGGGCGGGTCCGCGCGGGAGTCGAAGGTCCACCAGTACTCGGCCAGGGCGAAGCCCCGACCGAGCAGCACGTCGGGCAGCACGTCGGGCAGCACGTCGGGCAGCAGGTCGAACAGGTCCGCCGCGAAGAAGTCGGACCGGAGCGGGGTGATCACCGCCCTGGTGGTGGCCACCGTGATCGGCGTACCGGTCACCATCGGGGTGGTCGGGGCGGCCACCAGCGGCGGTGACTCCGACTCCAGTTCGGGTTCGGGCTTCGGCGACCTGGACACCGAGTTCCTCGACGACGGCCTGATCACCACGGCGATCGAGGAGGCCGAGTCGTCCGCCGCCGCGGTCAAGGGGGCGACGCCGGTGGAGCTGAGCGTCGACGAGTACGGGCTGACCATCACCTACTACGACCCGAACCGCGACCAGGTGCGCACCTTCGAGAAGGACGCGTACGACCCGGCCGGCTACCAGGTCCAGGTCGAGGACAACTACTTCGAGGACTATCGACCGCGCCCGCTGCCGCTGGAGGACCTGGACCCTGCCGTCTTCGTCGAGGTCGGCGAGGGCGCCATCGAGGAGAGCGAGGAGCCCTACAGCTATCAGGTCAGTGCGAAGGCCGACCTCGACTCCGGTGAGCTGCGGATCCGTGCGGACGTCTCCGACGGCGGCGGGGACGACGTCGTGGAGGTCACCGACGCCGACGGCGACGTCGTGGAGCGGTGAGCGCCCCGACACCACGCTGGTCGCGGTACCGACCCGACCGGCGGCGTCGTGACGAGGCGGGCAGGTACGTCGACCGGGCCGACGCCACGGACCCGGACGCCACCCCCGCTGCCGGCGCCCGGGACGCCCTTCCCGCCGAGTCGGGACTCAGCGTGTCGACGATCCTGTTCGGCGCGGTCTTCGTGGTGGCGTTGGTGGTCGGCGTCCTCGGCGGCGCCGTCCTGCTCACCGCCGACGACTCCGACGGTCCGGACCTGGCTCCCACGACCAGTGCGCCGCCCGCCCCGGCACCGCCTCCCGAGCCGCTCGACCCCGACGAGCTCACCACGACCCTCACCGAGTTCGCGGCCGCTCCCGAAGTGCGGGGCCTCTCCGTGGCCGAGGTCCACCTCTCGCCCGACCGGACCACGGTCGACTTCTACGACCCCCGGGCGGACCGGACGGTCGAGCTGTCGGCGAACTCCTACGAGCCGGGCTACACCGTCCGCGTCCGGGAGCCCTCACCCCGCCCGGCGCGGGAGGAGCTGTTCGATCTCGACCTCCTCCGGCCCTCCGTGCTGGTGACGGTCTCGGCGCAGGGGCTGGAACGCGCCACCGACCCGCGCTGGTACGGCGTGATCGTGGTCCACGACCCCGTGGCCGAGCAGGTGCAGATCTCCGACGTGGTCAGCCAGGCCGACGACACCAGCCTGGTCCTCCGCGCCGACCTCGACGGCAAGATCGTCGACGAGGCGATCGTCGACTGAGCACGTGGACCCGGGGCTGATTCCAGGCTGAGCCGCCACGGCTTTGTACGATGCGGGCCGTGGCGAACGACTCCGGCGGCAGCGGCTCCCCGACCTGGCGGCGATACCGCCGACCCGGCGACCCGCGCGACGAGGAGGGCCAGACGTCGGGGGCGAAGCCCTCTCCCAAGGCCGCCGGCGGGTCCGCGAGCACGAAGTCCCCGAGCACGAAGTCCCCGAGCACGAAGAGCGGGGCAGCGGCGAAGCCGCGCTCGGACGCCAGGTCCGGGTCCTCGGGCAGGCGCCGCGGTGCCTACCTGGGTGGGGGAGCGGTGCTGCTGACCCTGGCCGTGATCGGCATCGCCGCGGCCGTCGACGGCGACGGGGACGGCGGCTCCGACGAGCCCGAGATCGACACGACCTTCCTCCAGGCCGACACGCTGACGAGCGTGATCGAGGAAGCCGAGGAGGCACACACCGACATCCAGGGCAGCCCGATCTCGGTGCGGATCGGCGAGAGCAGCGTCGACGTCGAGTACTACGACCGGACCAGCGACGAGCTGTGGACCTACAGCAGCACCGACTACCTGGACGGCTACACGATCCGGGTGCGCCGCGACGCCGACGCCGCCCGGTTCGGCCGCCCGCGCCCGATCGACCTCGACGCCATCGACACCGCGGCGCTGGAGACCGTTGCCGAGCGGCTGGTCGAGGACGCCGACGATCCCGACTACTACACCGTCACCATCGAGGCCGACGACGAGACCGGCGAGATCACCTACGACATGACGGTCAGCTCCGGTGACGACTACCTGCGGGTGACCACCGACGTCGACGGAGACGTGATCTCCGAGGACGAGTAGCGCAGCCACCCCGGTCGTGCAGGTCGCGGCCCCGACCCGCCCGGAGGTCTCCATGTCCGAGCAGCACCCGCTCCTGGTCGTGATGGGCGTCTCCGGGTCGGGCAAGTCGACCGTCGGAGCCGCCCTCGCGCAGCGTCTCTGCGTCCCGTTCACCGACGCCGACGACCTCCACCCCGCCGCCAACATCGCCAAGATGAGTGCCGGTACCCCGCTCGACGACGAGGACCGCAGGCCCTGGCTCGCCGCGGTCGGCCGGTGGCTGGCCGGCCACACCGCCACCGGTGGCGTGGTGAGCTGCTCCGCGCTCAAGCGCTCCTACCGCGACCAGCTCCGCGACCACGCCCGGAAGGCGATCTTCGTCCACCTCGACGGCAGCCGGGAGGTGATCGCCCGGCGGCAGGCCGACCGCCCCGGCCACTTCATGCCGGCTGGACTGCTCGACTCCCAGTTCGCGGCGCTCGAGCCGCTCGGGGACGACGAGCGCGGCGTCGTACTGGACGTCGCCCGGAGCGTGGAGGAACTCGTCGACGAGGTGCTCGCCCAGCGCGACGCGGGCCGCTCCGGCTGACCGCGGTCGTTCGCGGGTGCCATCATCGGTGCCATGGCTGGCGACCGGCACGATCACGGCACCCGCCGGCAGCGGTTCTTCGCGCGCTGGTACCCCTCGTCCGGGCAGCGGTTCGAGGACGCGGGACAGTCCGCGTTGCGCGAGCGGCACCTGGCGCGGGCCCGCGGACGCACCCTGGACCTCGGCACCGGCAACGGATTCTCGGTGCCGCACCACCCGACCACCGTCACCGACCTGGTGATGCTCGAGCCCAACCCGCGGCTGCGCGCGGACCTGCAGCGGGTGACCTCCCGGATCCGGGCGCCGCGGTGGGAGATCGTGGACGGTGACGCGGCGGCGCTGCCGTTCGCCGACGCGACCTTCGACACCGTCGCCGCCTCGCTGCTCTTCTGCTCGCTGCCAGCCCCGGAGGTGGCGCTCGCCGAGGCGCACCGGGTGCTGCGGCCGGGCGGCGAGCTCCTCTTCCACGAGCACGTGCGCGGCACCGGCGTCCACCGCGTCCTGCACGAGGTGATCACCCCCGTGCAGCGGCTGGTCGCCGACGGCTGTCACCCGAACCGGGACTTCCTGGGCCTGTTGGAGCGCTCGTCGTTCCGGCTGGTCGACGTCGAACGGCTGCCGATGCCCGGCACCCCGACCGGACTGGTGCCGCTGGTGGTCGGGGCGGCCGCACGCGACTGAGCGCCGCGTCTCGTCCGCGGGGAACGTGGCGCCGGCGTCAGAGCAGGCCGGCGGCGCTCCCGACCTCGGCGTAGGCGCGGGCCAGCGAGGCGACCGTCTCGTGGGCGTTCAGCCCGCTCGGATTCGGCACCACCCACAGCTCGGAGCCGCCCAGCGGCTCGGGCTGGCGCCCCGGCGTCGCCGTACGCCGCCCGAACGCGGTGCGGTACGCCGTGATCCCGGCGACCGCGACCACGCCGGGCCGCTCCCGCTCCACCAGCGCGGTGAGCGCGGCGCCGCCGGCGCGCAGCTCCTCGGCGTCCAGCTCGGAGGCCTTCGCGGTGGCCCGGTGCACGATGTTGGTGATCCCGATGCCGCGTTCGCGCAGCAGGTCCCGCTGTGCGTCGTCCATCCCGTCGGCGGGATCGATCGGGGTGGTGATCACGCCGCCGGCCAGCAGGGCCGGGTAGAAACGGTTGCCCGGGTGCGCGAAGTGGGTGCCGGTCGCCGCCGTCCACAGTCCCGGGTTGATCCCGACGAAGAGCAGCCGCAGCCGCTGGCCGGGTCGGTTCGGCAGGAGGTCGGGGACCGCCACGTCGCGGAAGGACTCCAGCTCGGCCCGGGAGAAGGTACGGCGTGCCACCCGGCCACCCTGCCGCACGCCGGGGAACCGCGGCCGCGCGGGTAGCGTCGAAGGGGCATGCCACGAGGAGAGCGGGAGCAGCGGCGGCAGCGACGGCACGGCATCCGGCCCGGCGGTCGCGCCGGAGTCCGACGCGCCCTCGCCGCCACCCTCACCGCCACCGCCCTGGGGACGGCCGGAGCCGTCCTGGCCGCGTGCGGTGCGGAGCAGGACCCCGACCCGCGGGACGCCGGCAGCGGGACACCGACCGACCACGACGGACCGGTCGAGCACCGGCTGGTCGAGGTGGTCACCGTGACCGGGGCCGGCGGGAAGGTCAGCACCAGCCCGACGCCGCTGCCCGACTCGCCGTCGCTGCTGCGCTACGCGGCGCTGCTGCGGGGCGGCGACCCGTCCGGTGACGCCGGGGACGTGCTTGCCGACGAGGTCACCGCCGTGGTCGAGGGGGCGACCGTCGCCGAGGGCGACGTACTCGCCGCCGCGGTGGTGCGGGTCGGGTGCGGCACCCCGACGGAGGTCGTCGTCGAGCGGGTGGACGGTCGTCTCGAGGTGTCCGCCGAGCCGGCGCCCGACGCCGCGGTGTGCGAGGCCCCGGAGACCTCCGTCGCGGTGGTCGAGGTGCCCGCCGGGCTGCTGCCCGTCGAGCCCGGTGCCACCCGGAGCATCGAGCCTCCCGACCCGGACTGACGCAAGCGCCGTCCGCCGCGGCCCCGCGTCGGCGAGGATGGGGCCGTGCCGGCACCGTGGAACACCTTCGTCGAAGGCGACAACCTCGAGGTGCTGCGCCTCCTCCCGGAGGGCTCGTTCGACCTGATCTACATCGACCCGCCCTACAACACCGGCAACGAGTTCGCCTACCGCGACGACTTCCGCGGCGACCGCGGCACCGGCCGGTCCGGGCGGCACGCGGCCTGGACCGCGATGATGCGTCCGCGGCTGGAGCAGGCGCACCGAGTCCTCGACCGGCGCGGGGCGCTGGCGATCAGCATCGACGACAACGAGGTCGCCCACCTCCGCCTGCTGCTCGACGAGATCTTCGGCGAGACCAACCTGCTCGGCCAGGTCGTGGTCAACCTCAACCCCAAGGGCCGCCAGCTCGGCCGTGGCTTCGCCACCTCGCACGAGTACCTGCTGGTCTACGCCCGCGAGCTGCGCGACTGCGTGCTCGACGCGTCCTCCCGCACCACCGTGCGGGAGGCGGACTTCCCGCTGGCCGCGCCCGACGGCCGGCGCTATCGTCGGCTGCCGCTGCGCAACACCAACAAGAAGTTCAACCCGTTGACCGCGCCCACCCTGCACTTCCCGGTCTGGGGCGACCCCGTCTCCGGTCGGGTCGCCACCGCGCCGTTCGACGGTGCGAGCCGGATCGAGCCCGTCTTCGGCGACGGGCGGCCGGCGGTGTGGCGCTGGTCGGCGCCACGGATCGAGGAGCGCCCCGACGACCTCGAGTGCCGCCTGGTGCGCGGCACCCGCGGTGAGCGGGTCGACGTCTACCAGCGCGACTGGCTGCACCCGCCGCACGGCCACCGCCGCAAGAAGCTCAGCACGATCTGGCTGGCCGAGGAGGTCGGGTCGACCGACACCGCGGTCGCGGAGCTGAAGGCGATCCTGGGTCCGGTCTTCGAGTCGCCGAAGCCGACCGGACTGCTGCGCCGGCTGCTGGAGACGATGCCCGACGATGCCCGGGTGCTGGACTTCTTCGCCGGCAGCGGCACCACCGGTCACGCGGTGGCGCTGGCGAACGCGGCCGACGGCGGTCGTCGTACCTGCGTGTCGGTCAACTCCGCGGAGCCCACCCGGACAGGCAGCAACGCGGCACGAGCCGGCTACGCGGACGTCGCCGCGATCACCCGCGCTCGACTGCGGGCGGTCGCCGAGGGCGTCGGTGGCGGGTTCGCCGAGCTCCCCTCCGACGCTCCGTCGGCCTGATCGGCGTCAGTCGATCCCCGCCGCCACCTCCAGCGCGGTCACCTCCTCGTCGAGGAAGGTCAGCAGCCGCTGCAGGCTCGGCACCGTACGCCGGCAGCCGGTCAGCCCGAAGCCCATCTTGCCGTCATAGCTGGTGCAGGTGATGTTCAGCGCCATGCCGTGGATCGGGATCGAGAGGGGGTAGTTCCCGACCAGCTTGGCCCGGTTCCAGTAGTGCGTGGTGCTCGGCCCCGGCACGTTCGAAATGACCAGGTTGAACGGCGGCCGCACGATCCCCTCGAGCTGCAGCATCGGCACCACGATCGAGGGCGCCATGCCGATCGCGCTCATCGCCAGGATCTGGGTCGGGGTCATCGAGGAGAGGGCCTCCTTGCCGTCGCGCATCGACCGGCTGATCGTGGTCAGCCGGTCGGCCGGGTCCGCACGGTCGGTGGCCAGCCGGACCATCACCGACCCGAGCGCGTTGCCGCCCTCCGCGGAGGCGTGGCCGGCCTGCTTGGCCTTCAGGCCGACCGGCACCATCGCGACCATCGAGGTGTCGGGCAGGGCGTCCAGCTCGCCCAGATAGGTGCGCATCGCTCCGCTGCACATCGCCAGCACCACGTCGTTGATGGTGGTGCCGGTCGCGCTGCCGATCGCGCGCAGACGCTCGACCGGCCAGTCCTGCGCTGCGAAGCGGCGGGCACCGGTGATCCGCTGGTTCAAGATGGTGCGAGGCGCGGCCAGGGAGACCGCCGAGGTCTCGTTGCGCAGTCCCTTGTTGAGGGTGCGGGCGAGCGCGAGCGGCATCCCCGCGGCCTCGGCGCTGATGCCCAGCGCCGTGCGCCACGCATCGCCGGGGAGGTCGGCGAGGGTGCGGGCGACGGCCGCCGTCGCCGGGCCGGGGTCTCGGCAGGGGTGCTGGGCGGGAGCAGCCCGGCGCCCTCGGCGAACGGTGCCGGCATGCCGGTGCGGTCGGGGTCGGTGGTCAGCACGCTGGCCAGGAGCCGCATCGCCGAGACGCCGTCGACCAGGCCGTGATGGATCTTCGTGTAGAGCGCGACCCTGCCGTCGGCAAGACCCTCGATCACGTGCATCTCCCACAGCGGCCGGTCCCAGGCCAGCCGGGTGGAGTGCAGCCGCCCGCACAGCTCCAGCAGCTCCCGGATCCGGCCCGGGTGCGGCAGCGCGCTGTGCCGGACGTGGTGCTCGATGTCGAACTGCTCGTCCTCCCGCCAGACCAGTGCGCCGCCGGTCCGCAGCGAGCGGTGCGGGTGGCGCAGGAAGAGCGGCGCGATCGCCGGGGTCTCGTGCATCGTCGAGAAGATCTCGCGGGTGTAGTCGGGGCCGGCGTCGGCCGGGTTCTCGTAGAGCTGCAGTCCACCGACGTGCATCGGCTGGCTGCGATTCTCGGCCAGCAGGAAGCCGGTGGCGGTCGGATCGACGGGGCGGATCGCAGGCACGGAGACCACGGCGACGCCTTTCGGAGCTCGAGGGCGGGGAGGCGATCCTCCCGCGCCGTGACGACGGTCACAAGCGGTCCGTCCTCCCGGTCCAGGCTGTGCAGCGACGGTGTGGTCGGCCGCCACCGCGGATAAGGTTTCCGCGGAGCGATTTCTGGTGATGGGTCTCCCCGTGCTTGCTTCGCGGCGGGCGGGACCTCGGCACCCGCGAGTCGTTGGAGCGGCGCCGGCCCTCGGCCCCGGATCGCGGGCGGATCGGCCTCCGTGCAGGACTGGAAAGGAAACGACGTGAACAACAACTACTCCACGCCTCCCGGGTGGTATCCCGACGGTGAGGGCTGGGAGCGTCGTTGGGACGGGGCGGCCTGGACCGACGACCGTCGGCGTACCTCGCAGCAGCCGCCGTCCGGTCCTGCCGCCAGCGGCCAGCGCCCCGGCGCCTGGCCCCAGACTCCCTCTCCCCAGGCCCCTTCGCCCTACGGCCCGCCGAGCGCCGGGTCCACCCCCGCTCCCGGTGCACCCGCCGGCCCCCGCCGGGCGCGGCACCCGGCGGCCCGCCCCCGAGCGGCTACCCGCCGGGCGGGTTCGGGCCGAGCGGGCAGCAGCCCGCCGGCGGCTACGGCCAGATCCCCGGCCCGCCGACCGGGTTCCCGGGCGCCCAGCCCGCACCCGGCGGCTACCAGCAGGGTCCCGGCGGACCCGGCTATCCGGGAGGCCCGGGCGGCTACGGCGCCCCGCCCAAGAAGAGCAAGCTCTGGCTCTGGCTGGTGCTGGCCGTGGTCCTGGTGCTGATCGTCGGTGGCGGCGTCACGCTCGCGGTGACCCAGCCGTGGTCCGGGGACGACACCTCGGCCGGCTCGGGTGACGGCGACGGAGCAGGCGAGGGTGACGGCGACGACGGCGGTGACGACGGCGGCGACGAGGGACCGGGCGCGGTGGTGACCGGCGACCTCGACGGCGACGGCCTCGGTGACGTCCTCGCGAACGTCCAGCTCGACTACGACCGCGTCCAGGTCGTCGAGGGCATCAGCGACGGGGAGACCTTCGCGACCAACGAGTACGTCGGCAACCCCGACACCGACCAGGACAGCACGCTCTACGTCGACTGGAACAACGACGGAGCGCTGGAGGAGCTGAGCTACGACTACTCGGCGGGCACCAACAGCTTCGCGCTGCGCTCCAGCGACGGCCTGCCCGGCTCGAAGGGCGTGAAGATCCCGTTCCGCTCGCTCTCGGAGTACGGCGACTACATGGACCCGGTCGTGGAGAGCGGTGACTTCGACGGCGACGGCAACGCCGACGTGGTGGTCTTCGGCCAGCAGGACAAGGTCGTCGAGTCCTACGTGATGCTCGGTGCCGGCGACGGCACCTTCTCCGCACCGACGCTGTGGGCGACGGTGCCGAACGCGCTGATCGACGAGCTCATGGTGTGGCCCGGTGACTTCGACGGCGACGGGGACGACGACCTGATGGTGCACACCGTCGCGGAGAAGCTGAAGCCCAAGGACTACCGCGAGGCGTACGTCAGCGACATCGACATGGGCTTCACCCAGCTGACCTCGGGCGGCGACACCTTCGAGACCGGCGGGGTCACCCCCTCGGAGCGCTACCCGGGCTCCAACCCGCTGCTCGTCGCCGACCTCGGCGGGGAGAAGGACGTGGTCCTCGAGCTCGAGCTGGACTACTCCGGCGGGCTCGCGATCGGCGTGATGGAGTTCCTGGAGGGCCGGTTCGTGGACGACGCGGCCAGCTCCAGCACCGTGCAGATCGGCGAGGCGACCCTCTCGGCGGCGGCCCTCAGCGATGTGGACGGTGACGGCGACGACGACCTGATCTACGTCTACAAGCCCTTCGAGGGCAAGCGGTTCAGCGACATGACGGTCTCGCTGTCCGACGAGGGCACGTTCGGCGAGGGCGCGGCCTGGGGTTCGCTGCCGCGGTGCCCCGACGACTACTGCGACCTCTACCTGTTCTGAGCGCCGACCGGCGCGAGGAGTGACCATGACCGGCGGGGTGGGCCCGAGCAGGCCCACCCCGCCGGTCCTCCATGTGGACCTCGACCAGTTCCTCGCCGCGGTCGAGATGCTGCGCGACCCGTCCCTGGCCGGGCGCCCGGTGGTGGTCGGTGGCCGGGGCGATCCCAGCCTCCGCGGCGTGGTGTCGACGGCGTCGTACGAGGCCCGGGCCTACGGTGTCGGCTCCGGCACCCCGCTGCGGGTGGCCGCGCGCAAGTGTCCCGACGCGGTCTTCCTCCCCGTCGACTTCGCCGCCTACGAAGAGGTGTCGGCCCGGGTCTTCGACGCCATCCGGTCGGTGCAGTGGGGCGGGCGCCCGGTGGTGGTCCAGGTGCTCGGCTGGGACGAGGCGTTCGTCGGCGCCGACCCCGGAGCGAGCGCGGGGACCGAGGCCGCCGAGGAGGTCGCGGCCCGGATCCGCGCCCGCGTGCTGGAGGCCGAGCGGCTGACCTGCTGCGTCGGCATCGGTGACAACAAGCTGCAGGCCAAGCTCGCCACCGGCTTCGCCAAGCCGCGGCCCGGGGCGCCGGGGGAGGGGCGGATCGAGGGGCCCGGGGTGCACCGGCTCAGCGACGAGACCTGGTTCCCGGTGATGGGCGACCGCCCGACCCGGGCGCTGTGGGGGGTCGGGGCCAAGATCGCGCAGCGCCTCGCCGCGATCGAGGTGCACACCGTCGAGGACCTGGCCCGGGCGGACCCGCACCGACTCGCCGCCGCCTTCGGCCCCACCACCGGTCCCTGGCTGCGCCGGCTCGGTCGCGGGGTCGACCCCAGCCCGGTCGACCCGACGCCGTGGGTGGCCCGCGGGCACGGGCGGGAGGAGACGTTCCAGGACGACCTGACCGACTGGGCCGAGGTCGCCACCGAGGTCGACCGGATCGCGCGCCGGGTGGTCGAGGACATCCACGCGGAGGGCCGGCCGGCCGTGCGGGTGGAGATCAAGGTGCGCTACACCAACTTCTTCACCCTCACCCGCAGCCACAAGCTGGCGGCGGCGAGCGACGACCCCGACCTGCTCGCCGCCGAGGCCGTCGCGCTGCTGGCCCGGGTGGAGCAGGATCGGGCGGTGCGGCTGCTGGGGGTGCGGCTGGAGATGACCGCGCCGGAGTGAGCGGGTGCGGGTTTCCCCGGTCAGCCGGTGAAACCCGCGCGACACGCCGGCCCCGCTCGGCGTGTCGTGCGGGTTTCGGCTGACAAGTACCCACCGCCGGCCCGCCCACGGCCCCCCTCAGCGGGTCAGGTCAGCCCGGTCCGCAGCTCCTGCACCACCGAGTCGACCACCGCCACCAGGTCCCCGCCGGACGCCTCGGCCACCCGGCGCTGCCGCATGTACGACGGGCCGCGGTCCAGGATGTCGAGGACGGAGGCCAGCTCCGCCGCACAGCCGAGCCGCTCCGCGACCGGCATCAGCCGCGGCACCAGGTCGGCGAGGTCCTCGGTGACCAGTCGTTCGGTCGAGGCGGCATCGAGGATCACGATGGCGTCCACGCCGTAGCGCGCCGCCCGCCACTTGTTCTCCTGCACGTGCCACGGCGGCATCGTGGGCAGCCTCTCGCCGGCCGCCGCGCGCTCGTCGAGCCAGACCACCAGACAGTGGGTCAGCGCGACCAGCGCGGCCATGTCCGCCACGCTGGAGACCCCGTCGCAGACCCGCGTCTCCAGTGTCCCGTGGTGCGGCGCCGGGCGGACGTCCCAGCGGATCTCGCTGAGGTCGTCGATCACCCCGGTGGTCAGCTGGTCGTGCGCGAACGACTCGAACTCCTCCCACCGCTGGAACTGGAACGGCAGGCCGGCGGTCGGCAGCTGCTGGAACATCAGCGCGCGGTTGGAGGCGTAGCCGGTGTCGACGCCCGCCCAGATCGGCGAGGAGGCCGACAGCGCCTGCAGGTGCGGGTAGTAGGCGAGCAGCGCGGAGAGCACCGGCAGCACCCGCTCCCTGGCCGGCATCCCGACGTGGACGTGCACGCCCCAGATCAGCATCTGGCGTCCCCACCACTGGGTCCGGTTGATCAGCTCGGCGTAGCGCACGCCCTCGGTCAGCTGCTGCCCGGTCCAGGAGGCGAACGGGTGCGTGCCGGCGCCGTACAGGTCCAGGTCGAGCTCGTCGCAGGCCGGCACCACGTAGGAGAGCGTGCGCTGCAGGTCGGCCATCGCCTCCGGCACGGTGCGGCACACGTCGGTGACCACCTCGACGGTGTTCTTCAGCAGCTCCTTGTGCAGCCGGTGCGGATCGGGCATCCGGGCCTTGGCCCGGGCGAAGAGGTGGGCGGCCTCGTTGCGCAGGTCGCGGGTACGACGGTCCACCAGCGCGAGCTCCCACTCGACGCCGAGCGTCGGGGAGGGGAGGCGTGGAAGTCGATCCGCACAACCGAAGGCTTCCACACCGAGGGCCCGGCGTGCAGTCCGCCGCGGCTCTTCACGTGGGAGGATCGTCGCGTGGACGCGCCGCTGGACCGGATGTGGGCACGTGGACGGCTCTCGATGCGGCAGCGGGTCGCTCGGCTGCGCAGCAAGTGGTGGGCGGTCGCCCAGTGTGCCGTGGCCGCCGGCATCGCCTGGTTCGTCGCCGCCGACCTGTTCGGCCACACCACCCCGTTCTTCGCGCCGATCGCCGCGGTGGTCTCGCTCGGCACCTCCTACGGGCAGCGGCTGCGACGCGTCGTCGAGGTGACCCTGGGGGTGGCGATCGGGGTCTTCGTGGCCGATGTCCTGGTCGCCTGGATCGGCACCGGCGGCTGGCAGCTGACGCTGGTGGTGGCGCTGGCGATGTCCACCGCCCTGCTCCTGGACGCGGGCATCCTCTTCGTCACCCAGGCCGCCGTGCAGTCGATCGTGGTGGCCACGCTGCTGCCCGACCCCGGCGCCGCCCTGACCCGCTGGACCGACGCCGTGATCGGCGGGTCGGTCGCACTGGTCGCGGCGACCGTCGTACCGGCGGCGGCGCTGCGGCGGCCGCGGGAGCAGGCGGCTGCCGTGGCTCGCAAGATCGCCGGCCTGCTGCGGGCGGCGAGCCACGTGATGGTCGACGGCGAGATCGACCCGGCCCTGGAGCTGCTCGCGGACGCCCGGGCCACCGACCGGATGATCAGCGAGCTCAACGAGGCGGCCAGCGAGGGGATGTCGGTGGTGACCTCCTCGCCGTTCCGGCGCCGGCACAAGGGGCCGGTGCGGCAGATGGCCGAGCTGGTGGAGCCGCTGGACCGCGCCCTGCGCAGCACGCGCGTGCTGGTGCGGCAGGTCGGGGTGGCCGCCTATCGTCGTCGCCCGCTGCCCAGTGCCTATGCCGACCTGGCCGCCGACCTGGCGCTCGCGGTCGAGGCGGTGGCCGACGAGCTGGCCGAGAACCGGATGGCGACCGCTGCCCGCGACGAGCTGCTCGCGGTCGGTCAGGCCTCCGGACTCGTGGAGCGGACCAGCGAGCTGACCGGGGACGCCGTACTGGCCCAGATCCGGTCCATCGTGGTGGACCTGCTGATGGTCACCGGGATGGGCCAGCTGGAGGCGACCGACGCACTTCCCCCGCCGGCGCGGTGATTCTGCGCACGTTCGGGCCCCTGGCGGCCCGGAGCGCCGGTCGGACTTTCGTGCGCCGTCAGGGTGAGTGCGACCATCGGCGACGTGACCGAATCACGGCAGATCGCCCAGACCCTGGACCTGTGTCTCAGGGTCGGCGAGGTGCTGCTCTCCTCCGGCGCGGGAGCCGCTGACGTCACCGCCACGATGCGGGCGGTCGCGCTCGCGCTGGGCCTGCGCAACCCGCAGATCGACGTCACCTTCACCTCGCTCGCGATGACCGCGCAGGCGGACAGCGACGACCCGCCGGTCTTCCAGATCCGCCAGGTCACCCAGCGCGAGATCGACTACGAGGACCTCACCAAGGTCGACCACCTGGTGCGTGACGTGATCGCGGACCGGATCGACCTGGCCGAGGCCCGCGCGCAGGTCGCCCGGATCGTCTCCTCCGGCCACGCCCGCCCCCGCTGGGCGGCCACCCTCGGCTACGGCGTGATGTGCGCCGGCATCGGCGTCATGCTGGGCGGCTCGGCGACCGTGGTGCTCGCGGCGCTGCTCGCCGCGGTCGCCATCGACCGCCTCCAGCACTCGATGACCCGGCGCCGGTTGCCGCTCTTCTACCAGCAGATCGCCGGCGGCGCGCTGGCCACCCTGCTGGCCGCGCTGACCACCCGGGTCGCGGAGATGTGGACCGCTCTGGACGCCTCGCTGGTGGTCACCGCGAACATCATCATGCTGCTCGCCGGGATCGGCTTCATGGGCGCGATCCAGGACGCCCTGTCCGGCTTCTTCGTCACCGGGAGTGCCCGTCTCCTCGAGGCGGTGCTGGCCACCGCCGGCATCATCGCCGGGGTCGGCGGCGGGATCAGCGTGGCCTCGAGCATCGGCCTGGAGCTCCCTGCGCTGGAGCCGGCCCAGGTCTCCCTGGCCGGCGTCGGCGTCAGCGCGTTCGGCGCCGCGATCGCGGCCGCCGCGTTCGCCTACGCCAGCTATGCGCCCAAGCGCACCATGGCACCGGTGGGCCTGCTGGCCGGCCTCGCGCTGGCGATCACCACCACCATCGAGCTGAACACCTTCGGCCGCACCTGGGCGGTCGGCGTCGCCGCCTTCACCGTCGGTCTGCTGAGCTTCGCGATCGCGGGCCGGCTGCGGGTGCCGGTCCTGGTCGTGGTGGTGCCCGCGGTGGTCCCGCTGCTGCCGGGACTCTCGATCTACCGCGGACTGTCGCTGCTGGGCGAGCAGACCAACCGGTCGGCTGCCGAGGGCCTGCTCGCGATGGTCACCGCGGCCTCGGTCGCGATCGCCCTCGCCGCCGGCGTGATCCTGGGTGAGTACGTCGCCCAGCCGGTGGCCCGGGAGGCCCGCAAGATGCCGAGCCGGCTGGCCGGACCGCGGATGGTCGGCGTCACCCGCAACCGGCCGTTGCGGCCCCGCCGCGAGCGCCGGGAGCGCCGGCGGGGGAGCCGCGCCGAGGCCGGGTAGCCGGGGCGGTCGAGCGCCGCGGCGTCCTCAGACGACCTTGGCGGGCATCACCTTGGCCGAGACCTTGGCGACGATGTCCTGGTAGCGCGAGCCGGTCAGCTTCTGGAAGTGGTGCAGGGCGTGGGCGTCCATGCCCACCAGCACTCGGGCCTGGTCGCGCAGGATGCCGCGGACGATGATCTCGGCTGCCCGCTCCGGGGTCATCTTGGCGAGCTTCTCGTCGAACAGCTTGGCGGTCGCGGCCTGGTCCTCCTTGTCCGAGACCCGGGCGCTGCGGGCGATCGCGGTCTTGATGCCGCCCGGGTGGACCGCGGTGACCCCGACCGGGTGGCCGGCGATGAGCATCTCCTCGCGGACGGCCTCGGTGAAGCCGCGCACCGCGAACTTGGTCGCGTTGTAGGCGCTCTGACCGGGCATCGCGAGGAGGCCGAAGAGCGAGGAGAGGTTGACCAGGTGCCCGTCGCCGGAGGCGATCAGGTGCGGCAGGAACTCCTTGGTGCCGTGCACGACGCCCCAGAAGTTGATGCCGACGATCCAGTCGAGGTCCTCGTAGGCGAGGTCGACGAAGTCGCCGGCCAGCGCGACGCCGGCGTTGTTGACGACCACGTTCACCCGGCCGAAGTGGGCGACGACCGCGGCGGCGTACGCGGTGAACGCGGCCCGGTCGGCGACGTCGAGGGCGGCGGTGTGGACCTCGCGGGCGCCGGCGTCGCGCGCCAGCGCCGCGGTCTCGGCCAGTCCGGCCTCGTCGACGTCGGAGAGGGCGAGTCGCGAGCCCCGGCGGGCGCAGTCGAGGGCGAGCGCCCGGCCGATCCCCGATCCGGCGCCGGTGATCACGACGACCTTGTCGTTCAGAGTCTTCATGCGGTCACGTTCTCCTTCGTCGGGTGTCGACCTCGCCGCGACGCTACTGGCGCTATTGAACAAACGTCAATAGAGTGCGGCCCGTGACCGCGCACACGCCGGCGCCCCGCACCCGGCTCACCCCGGAGCAGCGGCGCGAGCAGCTGCTGGGCCTGGGCGTCGAGCTGTTCAGCAGCGGCTCGATCGAGGAGATCTCGATCGATCGGCTGGCCGAGGTCGCCGGCGTCTCCCGCGGCCTGCTCTACCACTACTTCGGCAGCAAGCAGGGCTTCTACGAGGCGGTCGTGCAGCGCGCCGCCGACGACCTCGTCGTGCAGACGGCCCCGATCGACGACCCCGACCCGCTGGCCCGGCTGCAGCGCTCGATGACCGCGTACGTCGACTACGTGGTCGCCAACGAGCAGGGCTACCGATCGCTGGTCCGGGCCGCCGCCGGCGGGAACGAGGCGCTGCGCCGGATCTACGACGACGCCCGGCTGGCGCTCACCGACCGGATCTTCCGCGACGACACCGCCGGGGACCTGATCCCGGACACCCCGGCCACCCGGCTGGTGGTGCGCGCCTGGTCGGCGTACGCCGAGGAGGCGGTGCTCGACTGGTGCGCCGATCCCCGCGGGATCGACCGCGCGGGGATCGTCCGGCTGGTCACCGACGCGCTCCCCGCGCTGGTCGCCGTGGCCGGCTGAGCCTCTTCGTCTCGTCGCCTTGCGCCTCAGCGCGCTTCGGCGAGGACGTCGGCCAGCTGGTCCAGGCCCCAGGCGAGGTCCGCGGGCTCGATCACCAGCGGCGGGGCGAACCGGATCGTCGAGCCGTGGGTGTCCTTGGCGAGGACGCCGCGCGCCATCAGCCGCTCGCAGATCTCCCGCCCGGTGCCGAGGGCCGGGTCGATGTCGATGCCGGCCCACAGTCCGCGCACCCGCACGCCGACCAGGCCGTGGCCGAGCAGCGCCTCGAGGCGCTCGCGCATCAGGTCGCCGAGCTCGGCCGCCCGGGCCTGGAACTCGCCGCCGGCGAGCATCCGCACCACCTCGGTGCCGACCGCGCAGGCGAGCGGGTTGCCGCCGAAGGTGGAGCCGTGCTGGCCCGGCGCGAGCACGCCGAGCACGTCGCGGTCACCGACCACGGCCGAGACCGGCACGATGCCGCCGCCGAGCGCCTTCCCCAGCACATACAGGTCCGGTACGACGCCCTCGTGGTCGCACGCGAAGGTCCGCCCGGTCCGGCCCAGACCGGCCTGGATCTCGTCGGCGGCGAAGAGCACGTTGTTCGCGGTGCAGGCCGCCCGCACGCCGCGCAGGTAGCCGTCGGGCGGGAGGACGACGCCGCCCTCGCCCTGGATCGGCTCGATCAGCACGGCCACGGTCTCCGGGGTGATGGCGGCCTCGAGGGCGGCCAGGTCGCCGTACGGAACGGTGTCGAAGCCGGGGGCGAACGGCCCGAAGCCGTCACGGGCGTCGGGGTCGTCGGAGAATCCGACGATCGTGGTGGTGCGGCCGTGGAAGTTGCCGGAGGCGACGATGATCCGGGCCGCGTCGGCGGGGACGCCCTTGACGTCGTATCCCCACTTGCGGGCCACCTTGATCGCGGTCTCGACGGCCTCGGCGCCGGTGTTCATCGGCAGCACCAGGTCCTTGCCGCACAGGTCGCCGAGCTCGGCGCAGAAGTCGGCGAAGCGGTCGTGGATGAAGGCGCGGCTGGTCAGGGTGAGCTGGCCCAGCTGGGCGCGGGCCGCCTCGACCAGTCGGGGGTTGGAGTGTCCGAAGTTGAGGGCGGAGTAGCCGGCCAGCAGGTCGAGGAACCGGCGCCCGTCGACGTCGGTCATCCAGGCGCCCTCCGCGTGCTCGATCACGACCGGCAGCGGGTGGTAGTTGTGCGCCGTCCGCGCCTCGGCCCGGTCGACCGCCGCGGGTGTGGCCGGAGCCGGGGTGGTGCTGGCGGAACCGGTCTCGATCGTCGGCTGGAACGTGCTGGTCATGCGGGCCTCCTTCGGGTGCGGGATCTCCTGGTGCGCTCGCCGCCCAGGATTGTCAGACAATCTGCGGACCACGGTAACCCACCGTCGCTGTGAACCCCACCCCGGCGACGTCATCCGGACGGTGTCGGGTCCGCACGGTGTCGGGTTCGCCATCGCGCGGATCAGCCGGGACAATGGGCGCGCTGTGAAGATCACCTACCCCGCCGAGCTGCCGGTCAGCGGCCGCCGCGACGACATCGCCGCCGCGATCCGCGACCACCAGGTGGTGATCGTGGCCGGGGAGACCGGCTCCGGCAAGACCACCCAGCTGCCGAAGATCTGTCTCGAGCTCGGCCGCGGCGGCGAGGGCCCCGACGGCCGCCCGCGGATGATCGGCCACACCCAGCCCCGTCGGATCGCCGCCCGGTCGGTCTCCGAGCGGATCGCCGACGAGCTCGGCGTGGAGCTCGGCGCACCGGACAGCCCGGTCGGCTACCAGGTGCGGTTCACCGACCGCACCTCGCGGGGCACCCGGCTCAAGCTGATGACGGACGGCATCCTGCTGGCCGAGCTGCAGCGCGACCGGGAGCTGCGCCGCTACGACACGATCATCATCGACGAGGCGCACGAGCGCAGCCTCAACATCGACTTCCTGCTCGGCTACCTCCGGCAGCTGCTGCCGCGCCGGCCGGACCTGAAGCTGGTGATCACCTCGGCCACCATCGAGACCGAGCGGTTCGCCGAGCACTTCGCCGACGCCGACGGCCGGCCGGCGCCGATCATCGAGGTCTCCGGCCGGACCTTCCCGGTCGAGGTCCGCTACCGCCCGCTGATGGACCTCGCCGCCGGTGCGGACGACAACGACGACGACGGCGAGGTGGTGGTCCGGGACCAGACCGAGGCGATCGTGGACGCGGTCCGCGAGCTCTCCGCCGAGGGCCCCGGCGACATCCTGGTCTTCCTGCCGGGCGAGCGCGAGATCCGCGACACCGCCGAGGCGCTGGCGCCGCTGGGCGCCGACGGGCGAAGTCCCCGGGGCGTCGACGTGCTGCCGCTCTACAGCCGGCTCTCGGCCGCCGAGCAGCACCGGGTCTTCCGCCCCGCCGCGAGCTCGCGCCGCCGGGTGGTGCTGGCCACCAACGTCGCCGAGACCTCGCTGACCGTCCCCGGCATCCGCTACGTCGTCGACAGCGGCGTCGCGCGGATCTCGCGGTATTCGGCCCGCACCAAGGTGCAGCGGCTGCCGATCGAGCCGATCAGCCAGGCGTCGGCCAACCAGCGCTCCGGCCGCTGTGGCCGGGTCGCGGCCGGCATCGCGATCCGCCTCTACAGCGAGGAGGACTTCGAGGGCCGGCCGGAGTTCACCGACCCCGAGATCCTGCGCACCAACCTGGCGTCGGTGATCCTGCAGATGACCAGCCTCGGACTCGGCGACATCGGCCGGTTCCCGTTCGTGGAGCCGCCGGACCGGCGCAACGTCACCGCCGGCACGCAGCTGCTCGAGGAGCTCGGTGCGGTCTCGACCAGCCCTGCCCCCGGCCGCGCGGGTCGGCTCACCGGCACCGGTCGTCGCCTCGCCCGGCTCCCGATCGACCCCCGGCTGGGCCGGATGCTGCTCGAGGCCGAGCGGCTCGGCTGCCTGCGCGACGTCCTGGTGATCACCGCCGCGCTCTCGCTGCAGGACCCGCGCGAGCGCCCCGCCGAGTCCCGGGCCCAGGCCGACCAGGCGCACGCCCGGTTCAAGGCGGAGCGGTCGGACTTCCTCACCCTGCTCAACCTCTGGCGCTACCTGCGCACCCAGCAGCGCGAGCTCTCCGGCAGCGCCTTCCGCCGGATGTGCAAGCGCGAGCACCTCAACTACCTGCGGGTCCGGGAGTGGCAGGAGTTCGAGTCGCAACTGCGGCGCGTCGCCAAGGAGATGGGCCTCGCGCTGGAGAAGACCGGCGACGCCCGGCAGCGCGACCGCGCTCCGGAGGACGGAGGCGCGCCGTACGACGCCGACGGCATCCACCAGGCCCTGCTCTCCGGCCTGCTCAGCCACGTCGGCGCGCTGGAGGAGCGGGAGAAGAGCGAGAAGCGGGCCTCGGGCGGCCGCGGCCGCGACGCCCGGCGACCCGGACCCCGGGAGTACCTCGGCGCCCGCGGAGCGAAGTTCGCGATCTTCCCCGGCTCCGGCCTGGCCCGGAAGAACCCGTCCTTCGTGATGGCCGGGGAGCTGGTCGAGACCGGGCGCCTCTGGGCCCGGCAGAACGCCGAGATCCGGCCGGAGTGGGCCGAGCGCCTCGGCGCCCACCTGGTCAAGCGGACCTACTCCGAGCCGCATTGGTCGCGCAAGCGGGCCGCGGTGCTGGCGCGCGAGCGGGTCACCCTGTACGGCGTCCCGCTGGTCGCCGACCGCACCATCGCGTTCGGGAAGGTCGACCCCGCCCTCTCCCGCGAGCTCTTCATCCGGCACGCCCTGGTCTACGGGGAGTGGCACACCCGGCACCGGTTCTTCCACGACAACCGCACGCTCCTGGAGCAGGCCGAGGAGCTCGAGCACCGGGCTCGCCGGCGCGACCTGGTCGTCGACGAGCACACGCTGTTCGACTTCTACGACGCCCGGGTCGGCGCGGAGGTGGTCAGCGGCGCCCACTTCGACCAGTGGTGGAAGCAGGTCCGCCGGGAGCGCCCCGACCTGCTCACCTTCGACCCCTCGATGCTGACCCACGACGCGGCCGAGGAGGTCAGTGCCGCCGACTACCCCGAGCAGTGGCAGGCATCGGAAGGACTGACCTTCCCGATCAGCTATCACTTCGAGCCGGGCTCGGCCGAGGACGGCCTGACCATCGACATCCCGGTGGCCACGCTCAACCGGGTCGCCGACGACGACTTCTCCTGGCACGTGCCGGGGCTGCGCGAGGAGCTGGTCACCGAGCTGATCCGCGGCCTGCCGAAGGCGCTGCGGGTGCAGTGCGTGCCGGCGCCGAACACGGCTCGCGAGTTCCTCGCCGCGGTGCCGCCGGGGGAGGAGCCGCTGCTGGTCGCGCTCAGCCGCTACCTGCGCTCCAGCCGGGGCGTGCACGTCCCCGCCGAGGCGTGGGACACCGCTGCGCTGCCGGCCCACCTGCGCCCGACGTACCGGGTGGTCGACGAGCGGGGCCGCGAGCAGTCGCGCGGCAAGGAGCTGGCCGGCCTCAAGGCGCCGCTGGCCGGTGAGTTCCACCGCGCCCTCGCCGAGGTGGCCACCGACGCCGGCCTCGCCCGCACCGGGGAGACCGGCTGGGCGTTCGGCACCATCCCCGCCGAGGTCACCGAGACCCGCGCCGGGCACCAGGTCACCGCGCACCCGGCGCTGGTCGACGAGGGGACCACCGTCGGGCTGGAGATCTTCGGGTCGGCCGAGGAGGCCGGCGACCGGCACCGGCACGGGGTGGCCCGCCTGCTGCTCCTGGCGCTGGGGGAGAAGCCCCTGAAGGGACGCCTGGACGCGCTCTCGATGACCGATCGGCTGGCGCTGGCCGGTTCGCCGTACCGGACCACCGAGGCGCTGCTCGCCGACTGCCTGCGCGCCGTGGTGCTGGCCGCGCTGCCGGCGGCCGCCGCGGACCTGCCCCGCACCCCCGCCGCGTACGACGCCCTGCTGGACCGGCTGCGCGCCGGGGCGGCGACCGCGGTCGGTGACCATCTCGCGCTGGTGCTGCGCACGCTGGAGGCGCACCGCGAGACCGACCGGGTGCTGAGCGGGCGGGTGGAGATGGCCCTGCTGCCGGCCCTCACCGACCTGCAGGCGCAGCTCGGCCGCCTGGTCTTCGACGGCTTCATCGGCGGTGGAGCCGGCACCGGCCCGGCGCGCCTGCACCGCTACCCGACCTACCTGGCGGCCATGCGGCAACGTCGTGCCCGGCTGGGTGAGGGCACCGCGGCGGTGCTGAAGGATCGCGAGCTGATGGCCCGGTTCGTCGGCCTGGAGGAGGCCTACCTGCACCGGGTGGCGGCGTTGCCCGACGGCCGGCCGGCCGGGCCCGCGCTGGAGGCGGTGCGCTGGATGCTGGAGGAGTACCGGGTCTCGCTGTGGGCCTCGGCGATGGGCACCGACGGCAAGGTCAGCGACGTCCGGATCCGCAAGGCCCTCGACGCCCTCGGCTGATCCACCGCACCACGCGGGCCGGCGGACCGCGTCCTAGGCTGGAGAGCGTGTCCGATCCCAGCCCCCGCGACCCCACCACCGTCCGTCGCAGCGTGACGGTGCGTTCTTCGAGTCGTTCGTGGGCGGCACCGACCCGGCGCAGGTGAGCGAGGCGGCCGACCGTGCGGCGACGCTGCTGGTCCGCGGGGCCCGGCAGGCCGAGGACGACGCGGTGGCCGAGCGCCTGGTGCGACTGGCCGACACCGAGGGCATCGAGGCGATCGCGGAGGTGTGGTCTTCGTCTCCCGCGGACTCCTTGGCCGGGTGCCTCTGGCGCCTCTTCCTGCTCCGTTCCTGGGTGCACGCGGACGCGGTGGGGGTGGCCGCGGAGTTCGAGGCGGGCCGGGCCAGCGCCGAGTTCGCACACGTGGTCGCCGGGGTCGCCGACCCGCCCGGGCCGGACGAGCTGCGGGCGATGGTCGACGCGGTGCTGCGCGGGATCGCGACGAGTGACTTCGCCGACGTCCTGTTCCGCGCGGCTGCCTTCGCCCGTGTCGTTTCCGCAGGTCGGGCGGCATCTTCGGGCAGCAGCGAGGCGTCGGTGCAGCGGATGCTGGCGCTGGCGGAGCAACTCGAGGCAGCCGGTCACCAGGAGATGCGCCAACGGCTGGTGTGACCCTTTAGAGTGGACCACTGAGCACGCCGGGCTGCGGCAGCCCCGGGTCCCAATATTCGCCGCTACGAGCGGCCGTGCGCCGTGAGGCGCTCCCGGTCCGGCGTGCTCGACCAGGTCTCCGCGACTCCCCGCGGCTCCCCGCGCCACCTCGCGACTCCCCGGCGCCACGGTGGCCGGCTGGCCCGAGGGGCTGGGACACCTCGGTAGGGTTTGCCCGGCGCAACCATGGGATCGCCGGACGAGGGGATGAGCAAGGGATGACTGCGGAGACGTCGGATGAGCGCGGCCTCGGGCGCGCAACGATCGGCGTCGTCGCCGTGGTCGTGGTGGCCGTGCTCGCCGCGATGCTCTACCTCTCCGAGACCCGGGAGACGCCGGTCGCCGCGCCCGCGCCGACCGAGCCCGAGGTGGTCCGCCTCGACTTCGCCGTCTACGGGCCCCAGGCCGAGATCGACGCCTACGAGAAGGTCGTCGAGGAGTACAACCAGGCCTCGGAGTACGTCGACGTCACCGTGGAGTCCTGGCCGGACGCCGAGTCGATGCTGGCCGACCTGAAGGCCGGCGCGGTCTCGCCCGACCTCTACCTGCTGCCCCGGTCGGCGCTGAAGGACACCATCGACAACGAGCGCAACATCGAGCTCCTCGACCTGCTCGACGCCCGCGGCATCAGCCTCGGCGACGACTTCTCCCGCGACTCGGTGGCCGCCTACTCCTACGACGACGACCTGCAGTGCATGCCGTACGCGACCTCGCCGATGGTGATGTACTACAACACCGACCTGATCGACTTCGACCGGATGGCCGCCCGCGGGCTGCCGGTGCCGAACGAGGAGCGCAGCGCCTGGACCCTGGACATGTTCCGGGCCGCGGCCGAGTTCGCCAGCCGCCCGCGTAAGGGCAGCCGCGGCGTCTACATCGACCCGACGCTGGAGGGGATCTCGCCGTTCGTCCTCTCCGGCGGGGGAAGCGTCTACGACGACCCGGTCTCCCCGACCAGCCTGGCGCTCAGCGAGGGCGACTCGGTCGACGCGCTGACCCGGACCCTGGAAGTGCTCCGGGACCCGCAGCTGACCCTCACCTCGCAGCAGCTCGACCGCAGGTCGGGGCTGGAGTGGTTCGAGCAGGGCAAGGTCGGGATGATCGCCGGCTACCGGGACCTCACCCCGCAGCTGCGGGACGTCGACGGGCTGCGGTTCGACGTGATGCCGATGCCCAACCTGGGCACCACCGCCACCGTGGGCAACCTGACCGGCGTCTGCATCGGTGCGGGCGCCGCCGGCAACGCCGGCGAGGCCGCGGACTTCCTGGTGCACCTGGTCAGCGACGAGGCGGTCAGCGAGATCAGCGAGGTGGGCTACCTCCAGCCGACGAACGTCAAGGTCTCCTACTCCGAGGCGTTCCAGCAGTCCGACCAGCAGCCGGAGCACTCCGAGGTCTTCACCTCGGCGGTGCGGGCGATTCAGCTGATGCCGCTGCTGGACGACCCCGACGCGCTGGAGAGCGTCGTCGCCCCGCAGATCCGCCAGCTCTTCTCCAAGCCGGTGCTCGGCCCGGAGGAGCTGACCGAGCTGCTCGGGTCGATCGATGCGGCCTCGGCCGAGGTGCTCGCCGACCCCGCCGACGAGGAGACCGAGGACCCGTCGGACGGTGCGTCGGAGACCGCCTCGCCGAGCGAGGACGCGACCGACTGAGGCTGCGCCGGTCAGTCGTCGGCGTCGAGGATCGCCCGGGTGAGGGCGGGGGCGGTGAGGCCGACCTGCCAGCTGCGCGATCCCAGAGCACTCAGCTGGTCGATCACCGCCTCCAGGAGCGCGACCGGCTCACGGGTGGCCGGCGGCGTCCACATGGTGCGTCGCAGGTGGTCCGGGGTGAGCAGGTTCTCCGGCGGCAGGTCGTGCTGCTCGGCGAGCTCGGCGATCGATGCCCGCGCCTGCTCGAGGCGGCGCGCCGCCACCGGGTCCTTGTCGGCCCAGGCGCGCGGCACCGGCGGGCCGTCGCTGCGGCCGTTCCGGGTCGGCAGCTGGTCCTCGGGCAGGGCCTGGGCGTCCTCGATCGCGCGCAGCCAGATCTTGGCGTAGCGCGAGGCGCCGCGCCCGTGGAACCCCTGGGTGCCCATCAGCGCGCCGCGGTCCTTGGGCAACGCGGAGGCGGCGGCGACGATCGCCGAGTCGGGGATCAGCCGGCCGGGCGTCACGTCGCGCTCGGCGGCCAGCTCGTCGCGGGCCTCCCACAGCGTCTTCACCGCCGCCAGCGAGCGGCGGCCGCGCACCTTGTGCATGCCGGAGGTACGCCGCCACGCGTCCTTGCGCGGGGACGGCTCGAAGGCGCGCACGTGGTCGAACTCCTGCCGCGCCCAGTCCAGCTTGCCGGCCTCGGTGAGCTGGTCGACCAGGATCTGCCGCAGCTCGACGAGGACCTCCACGTCGAGCGCGGCGTACTCCAGCCACGGGTCGGGCAGCGGCCGGGTGGACCAGTCCACGGCGGAGTGCTCCTTGAGCATCTGCACGCCGATCAGGGTCTCCACCAGCGTGGCCAGGCCGACCCGCGGGTAGTTGAGCAGCCGGCCGGCCAGCTCGGTGTCGAAGAGGCTCGCCGGCCGCAGGCCGACCTCGCCGAGGCAGGGCAGGTCCTGGGTGGCCGCGTGCAGGATCCACTCGGCGTCGCCGAACGCCTCCTGGAGCGGGCGCAGGTCGTCGAAGGCGATCGGGTCGATCAACCCGATCCCGGCGCCGGTGCGCTTGACCTGGATCAGGTAAGCGCGGCTGGAGTAGCGGTAGCCCGAGGCACGCTCGGCGTCGATCGCGATCGGTCCGGAGCCGGCCGCCACCGCGGCGCAGTAGCTGGCCAGCGCCTCGTCGGTCTCGATCACCGGCGGCAGGCCGTCGGCGAGACGGAGGAGCGGGACCTCGACGGTCTCCTCCTGGTCGGCGTCCGGGGAGCCGACCTCCGCTGTCCGATTGTCGTCCTGGTCGGCCATCAGCTCGTCGTGCCCCGCTGTCCGCGCCGTGACGGCATCACCGCGACGCCCTCCGGCACCGGCTCGAGTCCGCCGGCGGTGCAGAGCAGCTCCGCCCACGCCTCGACGTGCGCGGTGGTGTCCGCGGGGTCGACCGGGGTCCACGACGCGCGGATCTCCACCTGCGCCGAGCCGGGGTCGTCGGCCATCGCGCCGAAGCTCTCGGTGGACACCCGGGTGACCGTGCCGGAGGCGGCGACGTGCTCGGCGCCGTGGGCCTCCAGGGCGTCCTGCAACCAGGTCCACCCGACGTCGGCCAGCATCGGGTCGGTGGCCAGGCTGTGGTCGATCTCGGCGCGGCAGTAGGCCACGCAGCGGAACGTCCCGTGCCAGGCGTCGTTGCCGGCCGGGTCGTGCAGCAGCACCAGCCGGCCGGTGGCCACCTCGTCGTCGTCCTCGTCGGTCACGTCGGCGGAGAGGGCGGCCGCGTAGGGGGCGATCCGCTGCGGTGCGGGCATCTCCTCGCAGAAGATCTCCGAGCGGAAACGGGCCGAGCGCAACTGGGCGACGGCGGTGGCGAACTCCGCAGGGACGGCTTCGCCGGCCCCCGGTCGCTTCTCCTGCCGGGCTACCATGAGGCTCACCCTAGGAGATGGGGCTCGCTCGATGTGCGCCCCACGCCGTGACCTGGGAGGCTTGTGCCGTGGTCGATCTTCACGACAGCGCGTTCCTCCGGGCGGCCCGGGGGGAGGCGGTGGGGCACACCCCGGTGTGGTTCATGCGCCAGGCCGGGCGATCGCTGCCGGAGTACCTGAAGCTGCGCGAGGGCATCGCGATGCTCGACGCCTGCGCCGACCCCGAGCTCATCGTCGAGATCACCCTGCAGCCGGTGCGCCGCTACGGCGTGGACGCGGCGATCTTCTTCTCCGACATCGTGCTGCCGCTCAAGGCCGTCGGCGTCGACCTGGACATCGTCCCCGGGGTCGGACCGGTGGTCGCGAACCCGGTGCGCACCCTGGCCGACGTGGAGGCGATCCCCGACCTGAGCCCGGAGCAGATCCCCTACATCACCGCGGCGGTCCAGGGCCTGGTCGCCGAGCTGGCCTCGATCAACGGGGGGACCCGCTGATCGGGTTCGCCGGCGCGCCGTTCACCGTGGCGTCGTACCTGGTCGAGGGTGGGCCGTCCAAGGAGCACGCCAGGACCAAGGCGCTGATGTTCTCCCAGCCCGACGTCTGGGACGCGCTGATGCGGAAGATCTCCGGGATCTCTGCCGCCTTCCTGCGCACCCAGGTGGACGCCGGGGCCTCGGCGATCCAGCTCTTCGACTCCTGGGCCGGCGCGCTGACCCCGGCCGACTACGTCCGCCACGTCCAGCCGCACTCGGCCCGGGTGCTGGCCGAGATGGCCGAGCTCGGGGTGCCGCGGATCCACTTCGGCGTCGGTACGGCGAACCTGCTCGACGTGATGGGCGAGGCCGGCGCCGACGTGGTCGGTGTCGACTGGCGCACGCCGCTGGACCGGGCGATCGGGGTGGTCGGGGACCGCGGGGTCCAGGGCAACCTCGACCCGACCCTGGTCTTCGCCCCGACGGAGGTGATGACCGCCCGGGCCGCCGAGGTGATCGAGGCCGGGCGGCCCGCCCGCGGGCACATCTTCAACCTCGGTCACGGGGTCATCCCCAGCACCGACCCGGACCAGCTGGCCCGGCTGACCGAGTTCGTGCAGTCCTACCCGCTCTGAGCGCTCGACTTCTTCGCCGCGCTCTTCTTGGCCGGGGACCTCTTCACCTGCGCCTTCCCCTTCAGGCACACCTGGACCTCGCTCCCGGAGCCCTGGGTGACCAGGTAGGGCTGGGCGTGGACCAGGTCGGTGAGCTTCCCGAACCCGTAGAGGCGGGGGTCGAAGGAGGAGTTCGCCGAGCGCAGGTACTGGCCGATCGCACCGACCGAGGCCCAGCCGTCGTCGGCTGACTGCTTGTTGATGGCCCGGGCGAGCAGGCTCTCCAGGTTGGGCAGCGGCGTCTCGTCGTCCTCGCTGGCAGCCGCGGCGGAGGCGTCCTCTTCGTCGGAGGCCTCATCGCCGAGCATCTCCAGGTAGATGAAGGTGTCGCAGGCCGCGACCAGGGAGGCCGGGGTCTTGCGCAGGCCGAGGCCGAAGACCGTCTTGCCGGCCTCGCGCAGCCGGGTGGCCAGCCGGGTGAAGTCACTGTCGCTGGAGACCAGGGCGAACGCGTCGAGGTTGCCGGAGTAGAGCAGGTCCATCGCGTCGATGATCAGCGCGGAGTCGGTGGCGTTCTTGCCGGTGGTGTAGGCGAACTGCTGGACCGGCGCGATCGCGTGCTGGTTGAGCTGCCCCTTCCAACCGGTCAGCTGCGGGGTGGTCCAGTCGCCGTAGGCCCGCTTGACCGTGGCGACGCCGTACTGGGCGAGCTCGGCCAGCAGCGCGCTGGCGTGCTTGGGGGAGGTGTTGTCGGCGTCGATCAGGACGGCGACGCGGAGGTTGGGACTCGTAGTGCTGCTCGCCATGGGCCAAGCCTCCCACGGGCGACCCGCCGCGTCAGGACGCCGCGTCCTCTGGGCGTCAGGACGCCATGTCCTCGACGTGCCGCGTCGCGGTGGCGACGAGGACGTCGATCAGGTCGCGCACAGCGGGGGCGGTCTGCAGCGACCGCCGCTGCCGCAGCACCAGGTCGATCTCGGTCCGGTCACCGGCGATCGGCCGGGTCGCGATGAGCCCGCTGCGGTGCAGCGGATCGCCGTGCACCGAGTAGTCCGGGAGCACGGTGACCCCGAGCCCGTCCGCGACCAGTGTCTTGCCCATCTCGGCGCCGTCGGTGCTGTGCCGGACCGGCGGCAGGTCGGTGCCGAAGACGCGATGCACGTAGCGGTGCATCAGGTGGCCGGCGCGCATCATCACGAGACGCTCGCGGCGCAGGTCCTCGATGCCCACCTGGCCGCGCTCGGCGAGCGGGTGCCCCGCCGGCAGTACGACGACGGGCTGGCCCCGCAGCAGCGTGCTCCCGGTGAGCTCCGCCGTCGGGTCGTCCCCGCACAGCACGTTGACCAGGCCGAGGTCGAGGCTGCCCTCGGCGAGTGCCTCGTCGATCTGCGACTGCTGCAGCGAGAGGACCTCCACCGCGATGCCGGGGTGGCGCTCGCCGAACTCGCGCAGCGCGGGCACCAGCAGGGTCGAGGTGGCGCCGTGCACGGTGCCCAGCCGCAGGTGACGGGTGGCGGCGAGCCGGCTGCCCGCGGCGACGCGGAGCCGGTCCACGGCGGCGAGCACCTCGACCATCGCCGGCAGCAGGTCACGGCCCTCCCGGCTGATCCGGGCGCCGGAGCGGCGCCGGTCCAGCAGGGTCACCCGCAGCTCCCGCTCCAGCTTGGTGATCGCCTCGCTCAGGGCGGGCTGGGAGAGGTGCAGCTGCTCGCTGGCCCGGCGCAGCGAACCGTGCTGCGTGACCGCGGTGAGGTACTCCAACTGTTCGATCCGCACGGGGTGCCTCCTGGGTCGGGACCGGTCGGTCTCGGGTGGTCTGCATCGGGTGGTCTGCCTCGGGTGGTCTGCCTCGGGTGGTGCTGCGTGGCTGGGCCGATCGCGGTGCACGGGGACACCGACCTTCCGGTCCTTGCCCTCGGCCTTAAGGCTAGTAAGTTACTAGACAAAGGTAGTGGATGTCAGCACCTGGCTCACCAGGGCGGATGCCGGTGACCGGGTCGAGGAGGAGACGAGTGAGCGTGAGCACGATGCGAGCCGATGTGCGGCCCGCCCCGCTGGCCACCAACCAGGATCTGGACCCGGTCCGGCTGCGGCAGTCCTTCGGCGTGTTCCCCAGCGGCGTCGTCGCGGTGGCCGCCGAGGTCGAGGACCGGCTGGTCGGTCTGGCCGCCAGCTCGTTCACCTCGGTCAGCCTGGACCCACCGCTGGTCTCCGTCTCGGTGGCGAACGGCTCCAGGACCTGGCCCGACCTGCGACGCGCCGGCGGCCTCGGGCTGACCGTGCTCGCCGAGCACCACGCGCCGCTGTGCCGGCAGCTGGCCGGACCGGTCGCCGACCGCTTCGACGGCATCGCGGTCACCGTCGCCGACTCCGGCGCGGTCACCATTCCCGAAGGGCTGGCCCGGTTCGACTGCACCGTGTACCGCGAGGTCGAGGCCGGCGACCACACGATCGTCCTGCTCCGGCTGCACGCCGTCGAGGACGACAGCGAGGCCGACGCGCCGGGCGCGCCGCTGGTCTTCCACCGCAGCGGATTCGGTGGGGTCGCGCCCGGCGCACCGGCCCCGGGAGCGATGACGCCGCCCGCGCACCGGCCCGGACCGGAGTGAGCCCCGGGCACCGACCGCGGCGGAGCTCTGAGAGGCTGGGAGGGTGCAGGACCCCCAGCGCTCCCAGCGGCGCGTCGTCGTGGTCGGCGGTGGCCTCAGCGGACTGGTCGCCGCTCTCGACCTGGTGCGCGCCGGGGCCCGGGTGCTCCTGGTGGAGGGCACAGACCGGGTCGGCGGCAAGCTGCGCCGCGGCACGGTCGCCGGTGTCACCGTCGACGTGGGCGCCGAGGCGATGGTCAACCGCAGGCCCGAGGGCGTCGAGCTCGCCCGCTCGCTCGGCCTCGATCTGGTGCACCCCACGACGGCCACCTCCCGGGTCTGGACCCGGGGCGCGCTGCGACCGCTGCCCCGCACCCTGATGGGCGCACCGCTGGACCTCGACCAGCTCGCGGCCAGCGGCATCCTCGGCGCGGACGGCCTCGACCGCGCCCGCCGCGAGCCCGCGCTCGCCGCCACCCTCACCGCCGCGCTCGCCGCCACCCTGGCCGAGCGCGACGACCTCTCCGTCGGCGACCTGGTCGACGCCCGCTACGGACCCGAGGTCACCGACCGCCTGGTCGAGCCGCTGCTCGGCGGGGTCTACGCCGGGCGCGCCCGCGCCATCTCGGTCCGCGCCGCGATGCCGGCGCTGCTGACCCTCGCCGAGCGCGGCTCGATCACCGCCCAGGCCGGCACCGCTCCGGCGCCCAGCGCCGCCGGCCCGGTCTTCGCCGGCCTTCCCGGCGGCATGTGGCAGCTGCCCGAGGCGTTGCGTGCCGCGCTCGAGGAGGACCGGTCCGCCGAGGTGCGTACCCGGACCACGGCGACCGGGCTGCGTCGTACCGCCGACGGGTTCGGGCTCACCCTCACCGACGCCACCGGGGCGGAGACGGTCGAACGGGCCGACGCCGTGGTGCTGGCGACCCCGGCGCCGGCGGCGGCGCGCCTGCTCGGGAGGTCGCCCCGGGTGCCGCCCAGCGGCTCGGCACCGTGGAGTACGCCTCGTCGGCCGTGGTCACCCTCGCGTTCGGTGCGGACGCGGCCGCCGCCGCACTGGACACCGGGGCGTCCGGGCTGCTCGTACCGCCGGTGGACGGCCGCCGGATCAAGGCGGCGACCTTCTCCTTCGCCAAGTGGGACTGGGTGCGTGCGGCCGGTCGTGGCGGCGCGGTCGGGGGCGGCGACCTGCT
Organism: Nocardioides sambongensis; assembly: GCF_006494815.1. Taxonomy (NCBI): domain Bacteria; kingdom Bacillati; phylum Actinomycetota; class Actinomycetes; order Propionibacteriales; family Nocardioidaceae; genus Nocardioides; species Nocardioides sambongensis. Next base: position 2,653,582 of record NZ_CP041091.1, on the reverse strand, counting down.
GCTGGTGCGGACCTCGCTGGGCCGGGCCGGCGACACCGCCGCGCTGCAGGTCTCCGACGAGGAGCTCGTGGCCGCTTCCCTGGACGACCTCGGGCTGGCCACCGGACTCACCGCGACTCCCACCGACAGCCTGGTGCAGCGGTGGGGCGGCGGTCTTCCGCAGTACGCCGTCGGCCACCTCGACCTGGTCGCGGAGATCCGTCGCGAGGTCGCCGGGGTGCCCGGTCTCGCCGTCTGCGGCGCGACGTACGACGGCGTCGGCATCCCTGCGTGCATCGCCTCCGCGCACGCCGCGGCGACCCGGGTCCTCGACGGAGACTGATCCCCGGGGCCCAGCGTCACCGTGGTCCGGCGTCCCGGCCATGTCCCGGGACCGCGGCCGAACGTTGCCCCGATGTCCCTCCACGACGGGACTCCGGGTCCGCCACTGTCGGGTCATCGCACACCACCACCCGAGAGGAACCACCGCGATGAGCATCCGCAGCCCCCACCTCGCCGAGACGCTGACCGACGCGCTGACCGACGTCGGCACCCGTCCGGCCCGCACCGATCTCGACACCGATCTCGGCCACGGCACCGGCCCCGGCGCCGGCCGCACGACCGCGTCCGGCGCACCCCGCGCCGCGAGCCGCGGCTGGGCACTGGCCGGCCTGGTCTCCGGCCTCGCCGGGATCGGCGCGATCGCCGCGTCGATGGCCGTCTCCGCCGTCTACGACCCGGCGCTGGACGCTGACCCCGCGCGGATCAACGACGCGCTCGGCGACATGGTGCCGCAGATCCTGACCTTCCACGTGCTCGGCATGGTCAGCGCGGTGCTGATGATCGTCTTCGCCGCCGGATTGCTGCGCCGGCTCCGTGCGGGGACCGGGCCGGACAGCCTGGTCCCGACGATCGCCACCGCCGGGGTGTTCGGCACCGCCCTGATGCTGGTGGTCGGCACCGCCCTGGACACCGAGTTCGTCTTCGGCGCCGGCACCGACGAGGTCGTGCCCGAGTCCGCGGTCTTCTTCAACCACTGGATCGGCACGGTGCCGTGGTGCTGGGGCCTGCTCGGTCTGGCCGGGGTGGCGCTCTTCGCCGCCGCTCGCCACGGTGACCTGCCCCGGTGGATCGGCCTGGTCGGGCTGCTCGGTGGCGGCCTGACCCTGCTGCTCGGGATCAGCCCGCTGCAGTACATGGCCGGGATGACCGGGCCGATCGGTCTCGTCGTCATCGCGCTGGGCTTCCTGCTCGGCGACCGGGCCCACCGCCACGCCGGGTGAGCCGACTCGATCCGGAGCAGTCCGCCGGTCCGGCCCCACGAGGGCCGGGCCGGCGGCACAATGCTGCGGTGGACCAGCCGACCGGCCGCACCAGCGGCCGCCCCGCCCTCGGCGTGTTGATCCTGCCCGCACTCTGCGTCCTGCTGGTCCCCGCCGCCGCCTGGCTCGACTCGCTGGCACCCGCGAGCGGTCCGGGCGTGGAGATCGCGGCCGGCGACGGCTGGGCCTGGGCCCTGATGGGGGCGCTGCTCGGGGTGCTCGCCGGGATCGTGCTGATCCACGACCGGCGCCAGCTCTTCGGCTGGGTGCTGGCCGGCTTCGGGCTGTTCTGGTCGCTCGACGGGTTCGCACAGAGCTACATCCACGCCGGGTTGACCTCCACCGGCGCCTGGCCGGGGATGACGCTCGCACTCTGGTTCCTGAACCGGTTCGGCGCCTACCTCACCGTGGTGACCGCGGTCCTGCTGATGGTGTTCCCCACCGGCCGCTTCCTGCCCGGCCGCTGGGCCGTCGCGTGCCGGGTCGCCGTGGCGCTGATGGTCAGCGCCGGGCTGACCTTCCTGGTGATCCCGTCCGCGGGCCGGATGCGCGCGCAGCTGCCGCCCGACGTCGATCCCGACCCGACCTCGATCGACGCCCTCGCCGGGGTCGCCGACACCTTGGTCTCGATCTCGCTGGCGACGATGGTCTCCACGCTGGTGTTCGCGCTGGTGACCGTCTTCGTGCGCTACCGCAGGTCGCAGGGGGCCGCGCGCGACCAGATGCGCTGGCTGGCGTGGAGCGCGGTGGTGCTGCTGGTCGCGGTGCCGGCCGGTGCGGTCTTCCAGGTCCCCGGCATCGACTACCTCACCCTGCTGCTGGTCACCGTGCTCCCGCCGGCGGCGATGACCGTGGCGATCGTCCGCCCGTCCGTGCTGCCGATCCAGGAGCTGCTCGGCCGCACCGTCGTGCTCGCCGTGGTCGTCGCGGTCCTGGTCGCCGCGGACGCGCTGGTGCTCGCGGCGCTCACCCTGCTCCTCGACGACGAGCTCACCCAGGCACAGGTCGTCGCCGTGGTCCTGGCCGTGGCGGTGCTCCTCTACGGTCCGCTGCGCTTCCGGCTCTCCGCGGCCGTGCGCCGCCGGATCCTCGGCGAGCGCGGCCGGCGGTACGACGCCGTGGCCGGCCTCGCTTCCACCCTGGAGTCCACCGACGACGCCTCCGACCAGCTGGGGGCGGTCGCCTCCGCGGTGGCCGCGGCGTTCGGCGTCACCTTCGTCAGCGTCGAGGTCGACCGCGGGCCCGACGACCGGGTCGTGGTCACCCACGGGTCCCGCCCCGACGCGGTCCGGCTGCTCCCGATCGCCTACCGCGGCCGGCCGGTCGGTCGCCTGGTGCTGCCCGCCCGCGGCCTGCGCAGCCGCCTCTCCGCCCGCGACGAGCGGCTGCTCGGCGACCTGGTCCGCCAGGCCGCGACCGCGGTCCGCACCGCACAGCTGGCCGAGGAGCTGCAGCGCAGCCGCGAGCGCCTCGTCGCCGCCCGCGAGGAGGAGCGCCGCCGGATCCGGCGCGACCTGCACGACGGGCTGGGGCCCACGCTCAGCGGGATCGTCTTCGCCGTCGACGCCGCGCGGATCACGCTGGACCGGGACCCTGCGGGTGCCGCGGACCAGCTCGCCGCGGTCAGCGCCCAGGCGCAGGAGGTGGTCGCCGACGTGCGCCGGCTGGTGCACGACCTGCGGCCGCCCGCGCTCGACGACCGCGGCCTGGTCGGCGCGCTGCGGCAGCAGGCCGAGGCGCTCGCGGTGCCGCTGCGGGTCCGGGTCGCGGACGACGTACCGGCCCCGTTGCCGGCGGCGGTCGAGGTCGCCGCGTTCCGGATCGCCGGCGAGGCGCTGGTCAACGTGTCCCGGCACGCCGAGGCCGCCAGCGCCGCGCTGTGCCTGGAGCGGGACGGTGCCGACCTGGTCCTGGTGGTGGCCGACGACGGCGTCGGCATCGCCGCGGAGGCGGTGGCCGGCGTCGGGCTGGTGAGCATGCGGGAGCGCGCCGAGGAGCTGGGCGGATCGCTGGACGTCAGCTGCCCGGAGCCGCGCGGCACCCGGGTCCGGGTCCGGCTGCCGCTGGGAGCCAGCGTGGTGCACGAGGGGAGCCGATGATGACCGAGGACGTGTCGAGCGTGGACCGGGCCGCACCGATCACGGTGGTGGTGGTCGACGACCACCGCATCGTCCGCGACGGACTGCGGGCGCTGCTGGCCGCGCTGCCGGGGATCGCCGTCGTCGGGGTGGCGGCCGACGGTCGTGAGGCGATCCACGTGGTGGGGGAGAGCGCACCGGACGTGGTGGTGATGGACATCCAGATGCCGGAGCTCGACGGCATCGAGGCGACCCGCTTCCTGGTCGGCCGTCGACCCGACCTACGGGTGGTGATGCTGACCATGAACGAGGACGACGAGACTCTCCTGGCCGCGGTCCGGGCCGGGGCGGTCGGCTACCTGCTCAAGGGCGCCGGGGCCGACGAGGTGGAGCGGGCGGTCCGTGCCGCCGCCGGCGGCGGCATGGTCTTCGGCGCCGCGCTGGCCGCGCGGGTCGCCGCGTTCTTCAGCGGGTTCACGCCGGGACCGGCGGTGGCGGCCGAGCCCTTCCCCGACCTCAGCGAGCGGGAGCGGGAGGTGCTCGGCCTGCTCGCCGGGGGACGCTCCAACGACCAGATCGCCGCCGCGCTCCACGTCTCCAACAAGACCGTGCGCAACGCCGTCTCGGCGATCTACGCCAAGCTGCACGCCAGCGGCCGGGCCGAGGCCATCGTGAAGGCACGTGAAGCCGGTTACGGCCGGTCCGAGGAGTGACCGGCCCCGGTCGGCGTCGTGCCGGCCGCAGGGCACAATGAACCCATGAGCGACGCCCCCGCCGAGCAGAACGACCCGCAGGCCGACATCAAGTCGAACGCCGCGAGGATCAACGAGCTCAACGCGACGATCCGCTACACGATGTGGTCGGTCTTCGCCCTGGAGACCCCCTTCGGGCCCGGCAGCGACGCGGACCGCAAGGCCGAGCTGGCCGAGCTCGAGGAGCTCCTCGCCGAGCTGGCCGCCGAGGACGTGGTGGTCCGCGGCCTGTACGACGTCGCCGGCCTGCGCGCCGACGCGGACCTGATGGTGTGGTGGCACGCCGCGGACAGCGACCAGCTGCAGCGGGCGTACCACCGGCTGCGTCGTACCGCCTTCGGGTCGCGGCTGGCGCCGGTGTGGTCCCAGATGGCGCTGCACCGCCCCGCCGAGTTCAACCGCAGCCACCTGCCGGCCTTCCTGGCCGACGAGCGCAGCCACGCCTACGTCGCGGTCTACCCCTTCGTCCGCTCGTTCGAGTGGTACCTCCTCGACGACGCCGAGCGCCGCCGGCTGCTCGCCGAGCACGGCCAGATGGCGCGCGGCTACCCGGACGTGCGGGCCAACACGGTGCCCAGCTTCGCGCTCGGCGACTACGAGTGGATGCTGGCGTTCGAGGCCGACGACCTGAGCCGGATCGTCGACCTGATGCGTCACCTGCGGGGCTCGGAGACCCGTCGCCACGTGCGCGAGGAGGTGCCGTTCTACACCGGTCGCCGGGTGGAGGCGGCCGACTACCTCGCCGAGCTGCCCTGATCGGCGTCCCACCGCTCCCGGAGTAGATTCGAGCCATGGCTTACAACGTCGACAAGTCGGACGCCGAGTGGCGCGCGGAGCTGTCCCCGGAGGAGTACCAGGTGCTCCGCGAGGCCGGCACCGAGCGGGCGTTCACCGGTGAGTACACCGACACCGAGACCACCGGCATCTACCGCTGCAAGGCCTGCCAGGCGAAGCTCTTCGAGTCCGACACCAAGTTCCACTCCGGGTGCGGCTGGCCGAGCTTCTACCAGCCGATCAGCGACACGATCGAGTACCTCGAGGACGACTCGCACGGGATGAAGCGGGTCGAGGTCCGCTGTGCCAACTGCGGCTCCCACCTAGGCCACGTCTTCCCCGACGGCTACGGCACGCCCACCGGCGACCGCTACTGCATCAACTCGATCAGCCTCACCCTGGAGTCCGACGACGCCTGAGGCGACTAACCTCGCCCCATGGCCAAGACCCCCGCGGCGACCGTCCAGGCAGGCGAGCGTGAGGTCCGGGTCTCCAGCCCCGACCGGGTGATCTACGAGGCGACCGACCGCACGCCGGAGGTCACCAAGCTGCAGGTCGCGCAGTACTTCGCCGCCGTCGAGGACGGACTGATGCGAGCGCTGCGGGACCGTCCGACCGCCCTGGAGCGGTGGCCGTCCGGCGTCCGCGAGGGCTTCAAGCTGGCCACCGGACCGCAGGACCGGAACGCCGAGGCGTTCTACCAGAAGCGGGTGCCGAAGGGGGCGCCGGACTACCTGGAGACCGCCCGGATCGCCTTCCCCTCCGGGCGGGGGCCGACGAGGTCTGCCCGACGGAGATCGCGGTGCCGGTCTGGTGCGCCCAGATGGGGACGCTGACCTTCCACCCCTGGCCGGTACGGCGCACCGACGCCCCGGCGAGCCTGGACCACCCCGACGAGCTGCGGATCGACCTCGACCCCCAGCCCGGCACCACCTTCACCGACGCGGTCCGGGTGGCCGGTCTGGCAGCCGAGCTCCTCGACGAGCTCGGCCTGCGCGGCTACCCGAAGACCTCCGGCAACCGCGGGGTGCACATCTACGTCCGGATCCGGCCGGAGTGGGAGTTCACCGACGTGCGGCACGCCGCCATCGGCTTCGGCCGTGAGCTGGCGCGGCGCGACGAGCAGGTCACCACCGCGTGGTGGAAGGAGGAGCGGGGCGAGCGGATCTTCGTCGACTTCAACCAGAACAACCGCGACCGCACCATCGCCTCGGCCTACTCGCTCCGGCCGGTGCTTGGCGCGACGGTCTCCACCCCGATGACGTGGAGCGAGCTCGCCGGGGTGAGCGACCCGCGCGACTTCCACCTCTTCTCGGTGCCCGACCGCCTCGCCGACGGCGACCCGTGGGCCACCGTCGACGACGAGGCGTTCTCGCTGCAGCCCCTGCTCGACCTCTGGGAGGAGCAGGTCGCCGCTGGCGAGGGCGAGCTCAACTTCCCGCCGGACTACCCGAAGATGCCCGGGGAGCCGCCCCGGGTGCAGCCGTCGAAGAAGCGCGAGGACCACTGGGACGCCGACGGCAACCGGCTCGAGGGAGCCTGACCCGGGTCAGATGATCTCGGCGCCCTCGCCGCCGCCGGCCTGCTCGTCGAACGTCTCGTGCTCGAGCAGGTGCAGCACCGGGACACCGACGTGGCGCCGCGCGCGGGAGGTCCAGTCCAGGTGGAAGAACTCCGCGACCAGGTGCGGGCGGGTCAGGATGATCGCCTCGCGGCCGTCGACCCGCTGTACGGTCTCGGCCAGCGCGTCCACCGGGGACCCTCGACCACCGAGGCGCTCCCGACCGTGGCGCCGGCGGCCCGCAGCTGGGTGACCGAACCCGCGAGCTCGCCCTCGGCCTCGTGCTGGAAGTCGTCGTGCAGCCGGTTGATCTCGTCCGGCTCGTAGGTGCGGGTCGGGGTGAGCACGTCGCCACCGCCGATCACGCCGAGCGATGCCTCGACCGCCGCCGCCGCGTCGGCCATCGGCAGCAGCAGGTGGTAGGTGACCGGGGCGTCGATGCCCTCGTGGAGGGAGCGGACCTGGCGGGCGTCGAGCTCGCTGAGCGTCTGCTCGACGAGCAGCACGACGTCGTACCGCTCCGCGTCGGCGGGCGTGGGGGTCTCTTCGTTGGCGGCGTCGCTCATGCCCCCATCTTCCACCTCCTAGCCGCCCAGCACATCAGCGAGGTCGTAGCGAACCGGTTGCTCCAGCTGGTCGTAGCCGCAGGAGGCGGGGTCGCGGTCGGGGCGCCACCGCTTGAAGTGGGCGGTGTGCCGGAAGCGCCGGCCCTCCATCGCGTCGTACTTGACCTCGAGGACGCGGTCGGGGCGCAACGGCACGAAGGAGAGGTCCTTGCCCTGGCTCCACCGGCTCTGGGTGCCGGGTTGGCGGCCGGGGTTGGCGATCAGGAACTCCTGCCAGCGCCCCACGGGTGCTCGGCGATCGGGACCACCAGCTCCTGCAGCTCGGCGAAGAGCTCGGCGCGACGGGCCGCGGTGAACGACGCCGACACCCCGATGTGCTGCAGCTCGCCGTCCTCGTAGAGGCCCAGGAGCAGGGAGCCGATCAGGGGCTTCTCGGCGGTGCTGGTCTTGTGCTCCCGGTAGCCGGCGAGCACCACGTCGGCGGTCCGCTCGTGCTTGATCTTGAGCATGGTCCGCGCGTTGGGTGCGTACGGCGCGCTCATCGGCTTCGCGATCACCCCGTCCAGACCTGCTCCTTCGAAGGTGTGGAACCACTCCTCGGCGACGACGGGGTCGGTGCTGGTGCGGGTCAGGTGGCACGGGCCGGTCGCGTCGAGGTGGCCGAGCGCGTCGGCCAGCGCCGCCCGGCGTTCGTGGAAGGGGCGGTCGAGGAAGCTGGTGTCGTCGAGGGCGAGCAGGTCGAAGGCGACGAAGCTGGCGGGCGTCTGCTCGGCGAGCAGGGTGATCCGGGACTCGGCCGGGTGGATCCGCTCCTGCAGCACCTCGAACTCCAGCCGTCCCTTCCCGTCGCGGACCGTGGAGGCCACGAAGATCTCGCCGTCGAGCACGCAGCGGCGGGGCAGCTGCTCGCGGATCGCGGCCACCAGCTCGGGGAAGTAGCGGGTCAGCGGCTTGGTGTTCCGGCTGGTCAGCTCGACCTCGTCGCCGTCGCGGAACACCAGGCAGCGGAAGCCGTCCCACTTCGGCTCGAAGGAGAGCCCGAGGGGGTCGAGCCGGGCCGGGTCCGGCACGCCCTTGACCGCCTTGGCGAGCATCGGCTGGACGGGCGGCATCACTGGCAGGTCCACGACCGCACCCTATGCCGTCGCTCCGACAGCAACCCGGCGCGCGCGGCGCCGGTGGCGGGGCCGGTGGCGGGGCCGCGGCGTGCCTCAGGGCTCCAGCAGCACCGCGCCGGTGCCGCGCTCGGCGGCCTCGTCGCCGGGGTTCATCAGCGAGCAGCTCTTCAGGCTCAGGCAGCCGCACCCGATGCAGCTGTCCAGCCGCCCACGGAGCAGCTCGATGCGTCGGATCTGCTCGTCCAGGCGGGGCCGCCAGTCGCGGCTGATCCGGTGCCAGTCGGCCTTCGTCGGGGTGCGCTCCTCGGGCAGTGTCGCGAGCGCGGCGGCGATCTCCTCCAGGGACAGTCCGACCTGCTGCGCGGCGCGGATGAAGGCGACCCGGCGCAGGGTCGCGCTGGCGTAGCGCCGCTGGTTGCCGGTGGTCCGCTCGGAGGCGACCAGGCCCTTGGACTCGTAGTAGCGGATCGCGCTGGTCGCCACGCCGGCACGTTCGGCGAGCTGTCCGATGGTGAGGGCCACCGGACCATCCTGCTGTGGCGACCGGGAGACTTCAACCTCTCTTCAAGTACGCCGCGGACGCCGGGCCGATCGATCCGTTGCCGGGACGGCGCTGCGTGGAGCCGCGTGCGAGAGTCGAACTCGCGACATTTCGTTTACAAGACGAACGCTCTGCCAACTGAGCTAACGCGGCACGGCCTCGGGTCGGGGCCGGCGACCATCGTAGGACCGCGGCGGACCGGACCCGTCGTCCGGGTGCTCAGCGCACCCGGGTGACCTCGAACCGCTCCGGCGGGTTCGCGATGACCTCCTGCGCGGCGACGATCTGCAGCTCGCGCTCGCCGGAGGTCAGCGTCTCCTCCAGCACCCCGAAGATCGACGCGGCGGTCCGCCCGAGCGCCTGGGCGGGGGAGCCGGTGGTGTGCAGGTGGGCGGTGAACAGTGCGGCGGTGACGTCGCCGGAGCCGTTGGCCTTGAGCGGCAGCCGCGGTGTGGTCACCGACCACGCTCCCGCCTCGGTCACCGCGATCATCTCGATCACGTCCTCGGGGGTCTCCTCGCGGTCGACCGAGGTGATCAGCACGGTGCCCGGGCCCATCGCGCGGACCTGGTCGGCGGCGGCCAGGATCTCGGCCAGCGGCGAGGGCTCGCCGAGCGCGTCGCGGCCCGTGATGAAGCCGAGCTCGAACTGGTTCGGCGTGACGATGTCGGCGACCGGGACCACCCGCTCGCAGATGATCGGGGGGATCTCCGGGTTCACGAAGCAGCCCGACTTGGCGTTGCCCATCACCGGGTCGCAGGTGTACGTCGCCTCCGGGTTGGCCGCCTTCACCCGCGCCACGGCGTCCAGGATCACGTCGGCGACCGCGGGGAGCCCTGGTAGCCGGAGAGGACCGCGTCGACCGAGGGGAGCACGCCGCGCTCCTCGATGCCGACGATGACCTCACGGACGTCGGCCGGGTCGAGCAGCGGGCCGCGCCAGGCGCCGTACCCGGTGTGGTTGGAGAAGTGCACGGTGAAGACCGGCCACACCTCGTGCCCGAGCCGCTGCAGCGGAAAGACCGCCGCGGAGTTGCCGACGTGGCCGTAGGCCACCGAGGACTGCACCGACAGGATCTGCATGGGCCCATCGTCGCACCTGGTGCGGACACCTCGCCGAGTGCCGCCACCGCGGGCACGCACGAAACAGTTTCACATTCCGCGGACACCTATACGCAAAGGACTAGAACGCGTTACAGTGACCGGGCTCATACTGGGCTGACACCTGGTCGTGCCGTGACGACGCCACCGTCGCGCTGCGGGCGGCCGCCGATCGAAGGGGACGGGACATGGCCAAGCGCGCAGTAGCGAGGGACCGGTACAGCAACGAGGCCGACTACGTGGTGGTCGGATCGGGCAGCTCCGGCTCGATCGTGGCCGGCCGGCTCGCGGAGTCCGGCGCGTCCGTGATCCTGCTCGAGGCCGGCAAGTCCGACGACAAGGGCATGCACGGCTACTTCACCAAGAAGCCCGGGATGATCGGCCCGATGCACTCCGAGCCGAGCCTGGAGGCGAAGTTCGACTGGGGCTACCGCTCGGTGCCCCAGCCGGGTCTCGACGGCCGCCGGATGCCGGCGCCCCGGGGCAAGGTCGTCGGCGGCTCGTCGTCGGTCAACGGCATGGTCTACGTGCGCGGCAACCGCGCCAACTACGACTCCTGGGCGGCCGAGGGCAACGCCGGTTGGTCGGCCGACGAGGTGAACGCGGCGTTCAAGCGCTACGAGGACTTCGAGGACGGCGAGAACGAGTACCGCGGCGCCGGCGGCCCGATCAAGATCGGCCGCAAGAAGAAGCCGCAGGAGGCCACCCTCCAGTTCATCCAGTCGACCGCCGACACCCTCGGCGTGAAGATCCTCGACGACTACAACGCGGCCGAGCAGGAGGGCATCGCCCGGATGCAGCAGAACGCCGTCGGCGGACTGCGCTACTCCTCCTCCCGCGGCTACGTGCACCACCTCAACCCGCCCACCCTCGAGCTGCAGACCGAGGTGCTGGCCACCCGCGTCGTCATCGAGAACGGCCGGGCCACCGGGGTCGAGGTCCTCGACCAGGGGAAGAAGGGCGGGACCCGTCGGCTGATCCGGGCCGCCAAGGAGGTGATCCTCAGTGCCGGCTTCATCAACACCCCGCAGCTGCTGATGGTCTCCGGTGTCGGCCCGGCCGACCACCTGGCCGGCCTCGGCATCGACGTGCTGGCCGACCTGCCGGTCGGTGACAACCTGCACGACCACATGTTCCACCCGATGTCCTTCCACGTGCCGAGCGTGGAGTACCAGGGCAACCCGTGGACCTTCGCCAAGGGCGTGTTGCGTGACCGCACCATCGGCGGCTCGTTCCTCGACGACTCCGTCTTCGAGTCGGTCGGCTTCGTGCGCAGCTCGCTGGCTCAGGACATCCCGGACATCCAGCTCCACGCGCTCCCGTGGATCTACCCGAGCCCGCCGACCGACGAGCCGGTCCGGCACATGCCCGACCCGCGGCCGGGGCTGACCGTCTTCTCGACGCTGATCTATCCCAAGAGTCGCGGCACCATCCGGCTCGCCTCCTCCGACGTCACCGTCGCACCGCTGATCGACTACGGCTACCAGACGCACCCCGACGACGTCGAGGTGCTCGCCCAGGGCAGCGAGATGATCCGGGAGATCATGGCCGGGGCCGCGTTCGGCGGCGGGGTGAAGGCCGAGATCCACCCCGGCCCCGAGCTCGGCAACGGCAAGGACCTGCGGGTCGCCCTCAAGCAGCGCTCGATCTCGGTCTACCACGGCGTCGGCACCTGCCGGATGGGCGTGGACGAGCGCGCCGTCGTCGGTCCCGACCTCAAGGTCCGCGGCGTCGAGGGGCTGCGCGTCGCCGACGCCTCGATCATGCCGAGCATCACCGGCGGCAACACCAACGCGCCCTGTTACATGATCGGCGAGCGCGCCACCGACTTCATCCTCGGGAGGGCGTGAGCATGGCGGCCGACACCCCCACCGGTACGACGAACGCCTCGACCACGAGCGGAGCCCCGGCCCGCCCGGCGGGGCTGACCCCCGACTTCCTCGACAGCCTGGTCGCGCGGGTCCCGGGTCGAGCGGCAACACCTGGAAGCTGACCGAGGTCTACACCGGTGAGGCGCTGGTCGAGCTGCCGCAGTCGACGCCGGCCGACATCGAGGAGGCGTTCGCCAGGGCCCGCGAGGCGCAGCGGCTGTGGGCGCAGTGGCCGCTGGCCAGGCGGCTCGAGGTCTTCGACCGCGCCCACACGCTGCTGGTCGACAACGCGCACACCACCGCCGACCTGCTCCAGGCCGAGAGCGGCAAGAACCGGCGGATGGCGATCGAGGAGACCTGCGACCCGCCGATGGTGATCAGCCACTACCTCAAGCGCGCGCCGAAGGTGCTCGCGCCGACGAAGCGCGGCGGCCCGATCCCGTTCGTCTCGAGCTCGACCGAGGTGCACGTGCCCAAGGGCGTCGTCGGGATCATCGCGCCGTGGAACTTCCCGTTCGCGACCGGCCTCTCGGACGCGATCCCGGCGCTGATGGCGGGCAACGGCGTGGTGGTGAAGCCGGACAACAAGACCGCGCTGTCCCCGCTCTTCGGGATCCGGCTGCTGGAGGAGGCGGGCCTGCCCGAGGGGCTGTTCCAGGTGGTCTGCGGCGAGGGGCCCGACGTCGGGCCGACCCTGATCGACAGCGCCGACTACGTGATGTTCACCGGCTCCACGGCCACCGGCCGGGTGATCGGCGAGCGCGCCGGGCGCAACCTGATCGGCTGCTGTCTCGAGCTCGGCGGCAAGAACCCGATGATCGTGCTCGACGACGTCGACGTCGACGAGTGGCTCGAGGGCGCGGCGTTCGGCGTCTTCGGCAACACCGGTCAGATCTGCATGCACATCGAGCGGATCTACCTCCCCGAGGCCCGCTACGACGAGCTGCGCGACGCGTTCGTGCAGCGAGCCGCCACGATGACGATGGGCGCGGCGTACGACTTCGGACCCGAGCTCGGCTCGCTGGTCTCGCCGGACCACTGCGAGCGGGTCGCCTCCCACGTCGAGGACGCCGTCGCGAAGGGTGCCACCGTGCTGACCGGGGGCCGCGCCCGCCCCGACGTGGGCCCGGCCTTCTTCGAGCCCACCGTGCTCGAGGGTGTCACCAAGGAGATGCTCGCCGGTTGCACGGAGACCTTCGGCCCGGTGGTGGCGCTGCACCCCTACCGGAGCGTCGACGAGGCGGTCCGGCTGGCCAACGACACCGACTACGGGCTCAACGCCTCGGTGTGGGGCACCGATCTGGAACGGGCCGAGACGGTGGCGGCGCGGATCGAGTCCGGCAACGTCAACATCAACGACGCCCTGGCCACCGCCTACGCCTCCAAGGGCACGCCGTCGGGCGGGGTGAAGAACTCCGGGGTCGGTGCCCGCCACGGCGACCAGGGGCTGCTGAAGTACACCGACGTGAAGAACGTCGCGGTGCTCAGGAAGCAGGTGCTCGGCGCCCGGCCGGGGCAGGACTACGACGCCTACGTCAAGCAGATGCTCTCGTCGCTGAAGCTGATGAAGCGGTTGCGGGTGCGCTGACCCGATCCCGGGCCCGGGCCCGGGATCAGGCCATCTGCAGCGACCGCTTGGAGAGCCCCATCCAGAATCCGTCGATCACCTGGATCCCCGCTGCGCCCGGGTCGGTGGCCGCGCCGAGGGTGACGAAGAGCGGGCTGAGGTGCTCGACCGTCGGGTGCGCGTACGGCATGCCCGGCGCCTTCGAGCCGTAGGCGGCCAGCGTGTCCACGTCGCCGCGCGCCAGCGCCTCACCCGCCCAGGCGTCGAATTCCGCGGACCAGCCCGGCACCCGGGCGCCGATGCGCCACTCGGTCAGGAACGGCAGCCCGTGGGTCAGGAAGCCCGAGCCGACGATGAGGACGCCCTCCTCGCGCAGCGGACGCAGCCGCTCCCCGAGTCGCAGCAGCCGCTCGGGGTCGTGGGTGGGCAGCGACATCTGCAGCACCGGGACGTCCGCCTCCGGGTACATGATCCGCAGCGGCACCCAGGCCCCGTGGTCGAGGCCGCGGGAGGTGTGCTGGTGGACGGGCTCGGTGTCCGGCATCATCGCGGCGATCCTGGTGGCCAGGGAGGTGGCGTCGGGTGTCCGGTAGGTCATCGCGTAGTACTTCGGGTCGAAGCCGCCGAAGTCGTAGACCAGGTCCGCGCCGCTCGCGCTGAGCGAGACCGGTGCCGACTCCCAGTGCGCGCTCACGATCAGGATCGCCTTGGGGCAGGGCAGGTCGGCCGCCCATGCGGCCAGCTGCCCGGACCAGATCGGGTCGTCGAGCAGGGGCGGTGCGCCGTGTCCGATGTAGAGGGCCGGCAGGCGGCCGGGGGCCGAGGGGGCTTCGCTCATGTCAACTCCAATGATTTAACATTGAACTATATTCCCGCTCAGCCGTCGAGCACCTCGGTCCGGTCGATCAGCTCCCCGATCTCGTTGCGGACCTTCTTGAGCACGCCGGGCGTCACGTGGTTGCCGTCCCGCCAGACCACCGAGCCGCGCAGGATCGGCCGGCAGTACGGCGCGTCCGGGCAGATCACCGGGTTGACGTCGATCGTGGCGACGCTCTCCCGCTCGGTCTCCAGCGTGTCGTAGTAGCCGTCGACCTCGGGATGGTCGAGCGGCGGGTTGACGACGCAGTCGCGCTGGCTCGACGCCCGGGCCAGGCAGTCCAGCGGATCCCAGCCGTCCCGGTCCCACCCGTTCGTGCCGAGCACGCTGTGCACGATCAGGGAGCGGGCGCCTGCCTTCTCGACGGTCTCTACGGTGCGCTGGGTGGCCTCCAGCTGGAGCCGATGACGGTTCTTCGTCCGCCCCCGGTCGTCGACCAGGACGCCCTCCCAGGCCTCGGCGCTGCGTGCAAGGTTCACGAAGACCACCAGGTCCGGCTCCATCGCGGGCAGGGTCTCCTCGTAGAAGTCCTGGCGACCGTCGCGGCACACGTTCTCGCCCGGTTCGGTGCTGTAGAGCCCTGCTGCCACGGGCAGGCCATCACCACGCTGGTCGACAGCGTCCAGTCACGCTCCTCGGCCAGCCTGGTGAAGGCGGGCACCATCGCCCGCGCCTGGCTGTCGCCGACCAGGACCACGTGCGGGCCCGAGCCCTCCACCCGTCGGCAGGACTCCAGGTCGTCGGGCGTGCAGGTGCCGCCGGCCGTGCCGCGGTCCTTCGCCACGGCGTCGAAGTCGATGTCGGGCACCGGCTGGTCGAGGGCCTCGGCGACCTCCGCGGAGACCCCGGCGTCACCCGTCCCGGCCGAGGTCACCGCGGGCGTCCGCGAGCTGTTCAGCACCGGGCTCACCAGGAACGCCGCGGCCAGCACCGAGACCGAGAGCCCGGCGCCGACCGCACGCCAGGCGAAGCCGTCCAGGCGCGGGTTGCGCCGGATCGGGGTCTCCAGGAGCTCGTAGGAGAGCGCCGCGACCCCGGTGGCCAGCGCGCCGGCGAGCACTGCGATGACCAACGGACGCACGTCGAGGATCTCCTGCAGCACCAGGATCGTCGGCCAGTGCCACAGGTAGGTGCCGTAGGAGATCTTGCCGAGGTAGACCACCCCGGGGACGGCCAGCAGGCGTCCGACCGGGGATCCATCGGCCAGGTAGACGACCACCACCAGGGCGGTGCTGACCACGGTGGCGGCCAGGTTGCGGTGCGAGGTGGTCATCGTGAGCAGCTCGCTGCCGAGGATCAGGTAGGCCGCCAGCACGGCGGCCGCCAGCCAGGTGAGCGACCGCGGCTCGGGACGGGGCAGCACCCGTCGCCCGGTGCGCGTGCGGCCGCGCAGCACCAGCGCCGCGATCGCGCCGGCCAGCAGCTGGAAGGCCCGGGCATCGGTGGCGTAGTAGGCGCGCCCCGGGTCGGCCTGTCCCCAGTACAGCTGGGACCAGACCGACAGCGCGGCCAGCGCGACGAAGGTCAGCAGCAGCGCGCGCCGGTTGCGCGGGAAGAACCGGAAGACCGCCAGGATCAGCAGCGGGAACAGGATGTAGAACTGTTCCTCGATCGACAGCGACCAGTAGTGCATGAACGGCGAGTCGCGCATCGCGCCGGCGAAGTAGTCGCCCTGCTCGGCGATGAACTGCCAGTTCGCCACGTAGAGCAGGGCCGCCTGGGCGTGCCGGGCCAGCCCCATCCGCTCCGGCTCGGAGAAGAAGAGCACCCACACCACGCTGGTGGCCAGGATCGCGACCACCGCCGCGGGGAGCAGCCGGCGTACCCGTCGGGCGTAGAAGCGACCGAGCCGGAACCGCCCGTTCTCGTCGAACTCGGTGAGCACCACGTTGGTGACCAGGAACCCGGAGAGCACGAAGAACAGGTCGACACCGATGTAGGTGTTGGCCCAGCCGGCGACGTCGGCGTGGAAGAGGATCAGCGAGATGACCGCCAGTGCACGGAGGCCGTCCAGCTCGGGCCGATACCTCCATGCCATGTGCATCGACCCTACAAGCCGGCCCGGCGCCGGCCGAATCGGGTTCGGCTCAGGCCGGGAGGGTCCAGTCGATCGGCTCCGCGCCCTGCGCGACGAGCAGCTCGTTCACCCGGCTGAACGGCTTGGAGCCGAAGAAGCCGCGGTACGCCGACAGCGGGGAGGGGTGCGGGGACTCCACCGCGGGGACCGACCCGAGGTGGCGGCGCAGGCCGCGCGCGTCCGCTCCCCACAGGATCGCCGCCATCGGTACGCCGGCGTCCGCACGCCGGACCAGCGCCTCGATCGCGCAGGCGGTCACGTGCTCCCACCCCTGCCCGCGGTGCGAGCCGGGCTCACCCGGTCGCACGGTCAGCACCCGGTTGAGCAGCATCACGCCCTGGTCCGACCAGGCCGAGAGGTCGCCGTGCTCGGGGGGTGTCACGCCGAGGTCGTCGGCGAGCTCGGTGTAGATGTTCGCCAGGCTCGGCGGGAGCGGCCGGACGTGGGACTCCACCGCGAAGCAGAGCCCGATCGGGTGCGCCGGGTTGGGGTAGGGATCCTGCCCGACGACCAGCACCTTGACCTCGGCCAGGGGACGCCGGAACGCGCGGAACACCCGGTCGCCGGTGGGCTGGTAGGGCCGGCCGGCGGCGACTTCGGCGCGCAGGAACTCGCCCAGGGCGGCGATCCGGTCGTCCACCGGGCGCAGCGCCTCGGCCCAGTCGGAGGCGATCAGGCCGCGCTCGAGAAGCTCGTCGAGTCCGCTCACGGCGCTGACCCTAGGGGGTCGCCAGCGCCGTGAGCGAGCCCGGCCGCGGGCTCCCATCGGCACGCCCGCCCCGTCGCCGTCCCACTCCCTCCGCGGGACGCCGCCGGTGTGGCGGGGATGCCACCCGTGACTGAGGTCACTCTAGCGCCACCGGTCGCGACAGGCGGTCCAGGAACGCCACCAGGACCGCCTCACGCAGCGCCGGCGGGGCGGCGTCGAGCAGCGCGTTGACCGGCGCCATCTGCTCCGGCAGCCCGGGGGCGTCGCCCTCGCCGGCCAGGCCGCCGGCGGCGAGCAGCGCGTCGAACTCCGCCTCGCTGAGCGTGGTGGGGTCCAGGGAGTGGAGCAGCGCCACCACGTCGGCGTCGACCGGGACCGGACCGGTCTCGCGGGCGACGGTGACGGCGCGGGCCAGTGCGTCGAGGAAGTCGGCCACCCCGTCCAGGGTCGCGGCGCTCACCGAGAGGTGCAGCGACGGCGGCTGGCCGGCGTAGGAGAGCTGGGGCTGCACGAACCAGCCGCGCGCGGTCATCTCGTCGGCCACCGTGAACACGTCCAGGCCGGGGCCGGCGGTCATCGCGACCAGCGTGGACTCCGGCGCCGCGACCAGGTCGAGCCCCTCGAGCCGCTCGATCCCCTCGGCGATCAGGTCGGTGGCCTCCAGCGCCGCGCGGGTGAGCTCGAGGTAGCCGTCCACGCCGATCGCCTGCACCGTGGTCCAGGCGCCCGCCACCGGTCCGCCGGACCGGGTGGACTGCATCGTGGCGTTGAGCATCGTGTAGCCCGGCCAGTCGGCGTGGGCGAAGAACTGCGGGCGGCGCAGCTCGGCGGTGCGGTGCAGCAGCAGCGAGGCGCCCTTGGGGGCGTAGCCGTACTTGTGCAGGTCCGCCGAGATCGAGGTGACGCCGTCGACCGCGAAGGTCCACGGGGTCACCGGCCGCCCCAGCCGCGACTTGAACGGCAGCACCCAGCCGCCGATGCAGGCGTCGACGTGACAGCGGATCCCGCGTGCCGCGGCAGCACCGGCGACCTCGGTCACCGGGTCGATCACCCCGTGCGCGTACGACGGCGCGCTGACCACCACCAGCACCGTCGAGTCGTCGCAGGCAGCGTCCATCGCGACCGGGTCGGCGCGGTGGTCGGGACCGGTGGGCACCACCCGGATCTCCATCCCGAAGTAGTGCGCCGCCTTGTGGAACGCGGCGTGCACGGTGTCCGGCACGACCAGCGAGGCGCGGGCGATGTCCGGACGGGCGTCGCGCGCCGCCTGCACCGAGAGCAGGCACGACTCGGTGCCGCCGGAGGTCAGGGTGCCGACCACCGTCTCCGGGCCGTCGAGGAGACCGGCGGCGAAGCCGACCAGCTCGTTCTCCATGGTCAGCAGGCTCGGGAAGGCGGTCGGGTCGAGACCGTTGCTGCCGGCGAAGGCGGCGACGGCCTCCCGGGCCAGGGCGTCGGTCTCGGGCAGCCCGGCGTCGTAGACGTAGGCCAGGGTCCGGCCGCCGTGGACCGGGAGGTCCCGGACTGCAGGGCGGCGAGGCGGGTGCGGAGCTCCGCAGGGGTCATCGGGTCGGTTCCTCGCTGTCGGGGACGGGGTGGGGAGGCGTGTGGGGGTCGCCGCGGCGGCGCTGGCGTCGACGGTGCGCTCGTCGAGGGAGTAGCCGCGCAGCCAGAGCAGGCTCAGCAGCACCAGGGCGGCCGGCAGCAGCGAGAAGCCGATGGTGATCGCGGTCAGCGCGCTGTCCGGCTGCACCACCTCGCCGCCCGCGCTGGACCGGTAGCCGCCGATCGCCAGCACGACGGCGAAGAGGCCGGGGCCCAGCGCCAGGCCGAGCGTCTCGCCGGCGGTCCAGACGCCGGTGTAGACACCGACCCGCGAGGAGCCGGTCCGGGCCGCGTCGACGGCGGCGGCGTCGGGGAGCATCGAGAGCGGGAAGACCTGCACCCCGGCGTAGCCGACACCGACCAGTGCGACCGCGGCGAAGACGGCGCCGGCCGGGGCGGACCCGGCCGCGGTCGCCAGTGCGGCCCCCGCGGCCAGGATGACCGAGGCGATCAGGTAGCCCGTCCTCTTGCCGGTGCGACGACCCAGCGCCGCCCAGGCCGGGGTGAGCAGCAGCGCCGGCCCGACGAAGCAGACGAAGAGGACGGTGCTCGCGCTCTGCCGGCCGAGCACGTCGCCGGCCAGGTAGTCGACCCCGGCCAGCATGCAGCCGGTGGCCAGCGCCTGCAGCACGAAGGTCACCAGCAGCAGCCGGAAGTCACGGGCGCCGGCGACGATGCGCAGCTGGTCGCGCAGCGACCCGGCACCGGGCGTCACCGCGCCCAGCGGGGCGTCCCGGGTGCCGCGGTAGGCGAGCAGCACGCCGACCAGGATCACCACCGCCATCGCCACGCCCATCACCCGGTAGCCGTCCCGGCCACCGACGGCGTCGCGCAGTGCCGGCGCGCTGGCGCCGGCCAGCATGATGGTGAACGCCAGGATCGCCACCCGCCAGGTCATCAGCCGGGTCCGCTCCGCGGCGGTCGAGGCGATCTCCGCGGGCATCGACACGTACGGCACCTGGAAGAAGGCGTACGCGCTCGCGCAGGCGAAGAAGAAGACCAGCACCCACGCCGCGTCGGCCGCCGTCGAGCCCAGGTCGGGGCCGGCGAAGAGCAGCGCGAAGCAGACCGCGAGCAGCACGCCCGCCCGCAGCAGCCACGGTCGCCGTGGCCCGCGCGGGTCCACCGTCCGGTCGCTGATCCGGCCGGCGACCGGGTTGAGGAACACGTCCCACGCCTTCGGCCCGAAGACGATCACCCCCGCCAGCAGCGCCGGTACGGCGAGCTCGTCGGTCAGGAACGGGAGCAGCATCAGCCCCGGCACGGTGCCGAACGCTCCGGTGGCGACCGAGCCGGCGCCGTACCCGATCCGGACCCGGGTGGGCAGACCCGGGCCGTGCGGCTGCGCGCTCATCGGGACAGCGCCCGGGAGGCGGCCGAGGTGTGGCGGCGGCGTCGGTTGGTGCCGATCGCGGTGTCGTCGCCGGTGTCGGTGTCGGTGTCGTCGTCGCTGCCGTCGCTGCCGCCGGTGGCCTCGGGCGTGCCGGAGCGGCCGGACCACTCCTCGAACCAGTCGTCGAGCACCGGCCAGGTGGTGTCCCGGGCGGCGCGCCCGGTCAGCATCCCGAGGTGACCGCCGGGGACGACCTCGAAGCGGACCTCCGGTGCGGCGGCGAGCAGCGGCACCATCGCACGCACCGCGGGGATCGGAGCGATGCCGTCGGTCGACCCGCCGAAGACCAGCACCGGGACCTCGATGTCGGCCAGCCGGATGGTGCGGCCGCTGAGCTCGAACTCGCCCGTGGCGAGCTGGTTGCCCTTGGCCATCCGGTGGTAGAGCTGCCCGAACGTGCGGCCGGGGTAGGCGATCATGTTGGCGGTGAACCGGTCGACCGCCTCCACCTGGGCCAGGAACTCCTGGTCGTCGATGTGGGTGGCGAGCGCGATCGGCCTGGTCACCAGCTTCTGGAAGGCCGAGAGCTGGAACGCCCACTTCACCAGGGGCTTCGGCGCCCCGCCCATCGCCTGGTAGGCCCGGGTGACCAGGCCGTTGCCGGTGTAGCCGGCGCCGCTGGCCAGGTGCAGCAACGGCCGGAACGGCGCGATCAGGGGCACCTGGGTGACGTCCACCGGGGAGCCGAGCACGCTCAGCGAGGCGATCGGCAGGTCAGCGCCGGCGTCGGCGGCGGTGAGCAGCGCGAAGATGCCGCCCAGGCTCCAGCCGACCACGTGCACCGGACGGCCGCCGGCGTGCTCGGAGACCGCGCGGATCGCGGCCGGGACGACCTCGTCGACCCAGTGCTCCATGCCCAGGGCCCGGTCGCGGAAGGAGACCTCGCCGTACTCGACCAGGTAGGTGGGGCGACCCCGGCTCACGAGGTGCTCGGCGAGCGAGCACCCGCGGCGCAGGTCGTAGCAGAGCGCCGGGGCCGCCAGCGGGGTGACCAGCAGCACCGGCTCGCCGGACTCCCCGCTCGTCCCCGCCGGGCGGTAGTGGTAGACCTCCCGGAGCAGGCCCTCGTCGATCAGCGTGCGCGGCATCGGCCGCAGGTCGGCGATCCCGCCGTAGAGCAGCCTGTGCGCCACGTTGCTCGCCGCGGCGACCACCTGGCCGGGCTTGGGCACCAGATCCATGCGGGCAAGGTACCCCGACCACCGACGACCGGGGCGGCCGATCAGCGGTCCTGGGTCCCGGCTTCCCGGCTGTCGTCGGCCAGCGAGGTGAGGAAGCTGTCCGCCCACGCCTTCACGTCGTGCTGGGCGATCTGCTTGCGCATCGCCTTCATCCGCCGGGACAGCTCCTTGGGCTCGGCCCGGTAGGCGTCCAGCAGC
This sequence comes from Nocardioides sambongensis, assembly GCF_006494815.1. Classification (NCBI taxonomy): domain Bacteria; kingdom Bacillati; phylum Actinomycetota; class Actinomycetes; order Propionibacteriales; family Nocardioidaceae; genus Nocardioides; species Nocardioides sambongensis. The sequence continues at coordinate 2,632,313 of NZ_CP041091.1, read as the reverse complement.
GCCGCCTTCATCCCGTTGATGTCGTAGGGGTTGACCAGCCAGGCCTGACGCAGCTCGTCGGCGGCGCCGGCGAACTCGCTGAGCACCAGCGCACCGTCCTCGTCGATCCGGCAGGCGACGTACTCCTTGGCGACCAGGTTCATCCCGTCCCGGTAGGGGGTGACGACCATGATGTCCGCGGCCCGGTAGAGCGCCGCCATCTCCTCCCGCGGGTAGGAGGAGTGCAGGTAGCTGATCGCCGGTCGCCCGATCCGGCCCAGGTCGCCGTTGAGCCGGCCCACCAGACGGTCGATGTCGTCGCGCAGGATCCGATACTGCTCGACCTGCTCCCGCGAGGGGACCGCCACCTGCACGAAGACCGCGTCCTCGACGCTGAAGTGCTCGTCGCGGACCAGCTCGCCGAACGCCCGCAGCCGAGCGTGGATGCCCTTGGTGTAGTCGAGGCGGTCGATGCCGAGGAAGATCTTGCGCGGGTTGCCGAGCGCCTCGCGGATCGCGGCGGTGCGCTCGGCGACCGACTCGGACCGGGCCAGCTCCTCGAACCCGGCGGCGTCGATCGAGATCGGGAAGGCCGCGGCCCGCACCTCGCGGCCGTCGGGCAGGTGCACCCGGTCGCGGTGCGTCTTGTGGCCCACCCGCTGCCGGACCAGGCGGACGAAGTTCTGCGCGGCCCCGGGGAGCTGGAAGCCGATCAGGTCCGCGCCGAGCAGGCCCTCGAGGATCTGCCGACGCCAGGGCAGCTGCTGGAACAGCTCGGCCGGCGGGAACGGGATGTGCAGGTAGAACCCGATGCGCAGGTCGGGGCGGAGGTCGCGCAGCATCTGCGGCACCAGCTGCAGCTGGTAGTCGTGCACCCAGACGGTGGCGCCCTCGGTGGCGAGCTCGGCGGCCCGCTCGGCGAAGCGGCGGTTGACCCGGGTGTAGGCGTCCCACCACTCGCGGTGGAACTCCGGCTTGGCGACCACGTCGTGGTACAGCGGCCACAGGGTCCCGTTGGAGAATCCCTCGTAGTGCTCGGCGATGTCCTCGGCGGTCATCGACATCGGCACCAGGTGCAGGCCGTCGTCCTCGAACGGCTCCAGGTGCTGCTCGGTGCCGCCGGGCCATCCGACCCAGACGCCGTCGCCGGCGCGCATCACCGGCTCGATCGCGCTGACCAGGCCGCCGGGGGAGCGGCGCCAGCTGGTCTCGCCGTCCCGACCGGTCACCCGGTCGACGGGGAGACGGTTCGCGACGATCACCAGGTCGTGGGCCACGTCGTGCACCCTATCGGTGGGTGCGTCGGTGGCTACCCGCCGGCGGGAGGGCCGTCGAAACGCACCCCGACCTGGGCGCGCAGGTCGTCCATCTGACGCAGCACCGTGAGCGTCTGGCTGTGCGGCACCAGCGGGCTCTCCCGGAGCCCGGCGCGCACGCACCGGTTCACCTCGGCGATCTCGTTGCCGTAGCCGATGCCGATCACCGGCTCCTCGGCGGTGATGGCGACCGCCCGGTCGGGCTGCGGGCCAGCCGCCGGGTCGTGCGGCACGAAGACGGCCCGTTCGGGGTGGTAGAACTCGGCGATCTCGATCCGGCCCAGGTCCGTGGCGATCGCCGCGCTGCTCGAGGACCACGACGTCATCGAGGCCGACAGGTTGGCGACCGCGCCCGGGTAGCGGCCGGCGATCGCGACGTCCAGGTCGACCCCGCGACCGGAGAGGGTCGCGGTCGCGCTCAGCGACTCGGCCTCGCCGAGCATCAGGTGCGCGAAGGTCAACGGGTAGATGCCCATGTCGAGCAGCGCGCTGGCGCCCAGCGCCGGGTCGAGCATCCGGTCACCGGGGGGCGCGTCCACCCGGAACCCGAGCTCGGCGCGCAGGTGGCGCGGTGTGCCGAACCGGCCCGAGGCCAGGTGGTCGCGCAACGCCCGGATCACCGGGTGGCAGGCGGTCCACATCGCCTCCATCAGGAACCGGTCGTGGGCGACGGCGAGCTCGACCATCGTCGCGGCGTCGGCGGCGTCCAGGGCGATCGGCTTCTCGCACAGGACGTGCTTGCCGGCGGCGAAGGCCGCCCGGGCGTTGTCCAGGTGGAAGGCGTGCGGCGTGGCGACGTAGACCACCTCGACCGACGGGTCGGCGAGGAGCGCGTCGTAGGAGCCGTGCGACGCGGTCCGGTCGTCGCCGTGCTCGGCCGCGAAGGCCGCCGCCGCGTCGCCGTTGCGGGAGCCGACGGCGGCCAGCCGAGCACCCGGAGTGACGGCGAGGTCGCGGGCGAAGGTGCGGGCGATCTTGCCGGTGGCCAGGATGCCCCAACCGACGTCGGTGCCGGGCAGGTCGGTGTCAGCCATGTCGGCAACCTACCCACCCCTGCGGCGGGCCGGGCGGTGTGACCTGGGAGACTCGCGGGTCGCGCCCGGAGCGATCTGAATGACATGCGTGTGATTCGCCGTTTACAGTGGTCGTCACGATGGGGTCGATCGCACGTGTTCCCGCAGGTGCGAACAGGAGGAAGCAGATGAACGCCGAACCGAGCAGCCAGTCCGAGGCGACCGGTGCCCAGGCGCCTGCCGACGGCCTGAGCCAGCGTGATCGCGACATCCTCGAGTTCGAGCGCCAGTGGTGGAAGTTCGCCGGCGCGAAGGAGAGCGCGGTCCGCGAGAAGTTCGACATGAGCTCGACCCGCTACTACCAGGTGCTCAACGCCCTCATCGACCGTCCGGAGGCGCTCGCCGCCGACCCGCTGCTGGTACGCCGACTGCGGCGGCTGCGCTCGCAGCGCCAGCGCCAGCGCTCGGCCCGCCGTCTCGGATTCGAGATCTGACCCGACCCAGGAAGGACCGGCGGCCATGACCTTCCCCACCTGGCCCTCTGCGTTCAGTCCGCGCCCCCGCTCCCGCCGCGCACGCGGCCAGCGTGGTGCGGTGCTGCCCTCGCCCGTCGTACTGCTCAGCATCGTGGCGGTGGCGCTCGCCGCCGTCGCCTTCGTGGTGACCCGCGACACCGATCCCTCGGAGCGGGAGATCACCACCGTCGCCGAGGCCGACCCCTCCGCGTCGGCGGACCCGACCGACGACGCCGCGGAGGAGCCCGAGACCGAGCCCACCGCGGAGCCGACGAAGAAGGCCAAGCCGCCGGTGCAGCGCGACGAGGTCGGCGTCGTGGTCTTCAACAACACCTCCATCGCGGGCCTGGCCGGCGAGGTCGGCAACGAGGTCTCCGAGATCGGCTGGAACTTCGTGGCGGCCGACAACTGGTACGGGACAGTGCTCTCCACGACCGTGTACTACCCGCCGGGGATGAAGCGAGAGGCGCGTCAGCTCGCCCTCGACCTGGGCATCCAGCGGGTGATGCCGGCCGACGTCGACTCCGACATGAGCTCGGAGAACCTGACCCTGATCCTCACCGGCGACGTGGGCTGACCCCCGCCGCGAGGGTGAGGTTGGCCTCCCGCGCTCCTGCCGGGCCCCGCGACGTGGTGGGATGAGGGTGTGCAGTTCTCGTCGCTCGAGGGTGAACGCCGCTACACCGCGCTGGTGCGAGCGGCCGCCGACTCCGTGGTCGGACTCGACTTCGACGGCACGCTGGCGCCGATCGTGGAGGACCCGACCCGGGCGCACATCCACCCGGAGGCGTCCGAGGTGCTGGTCGACCTCGCCTCCGAGGTGCGGGCGATCGCGGTGATCACCGGCCGTCCGGCGCGCCAGGCGCTCGACCTCGGCGGACTCGAGGAGGTCGGCGACGCGATCCAGGCCTCCGGCAAGGAGCTCTACCTGTTCGGCCAGTACGGCAACGAGAGGTGGACGGCGGGTCGCCGCCGGATCGTCAGCCCGCGCCCGCCGCGGGGACTGGCGACCTTCGAGCGCGAGCTGCCCCGGGCCCTGCGCCGCGCGGACGCCGCCGACGCCTGGATCGAGGACAAGGGGCTGGCCGTCGCCGTGCACACCCGGCGGATGGCCGATCCGGAGGCCGCCTTCCAGCGGCTGCTGCACCCGCTGCGCGACCTGGCCGCCCACCACGGCCTGGTCCTCGAGCCGGGGCGGCAGGTGCTCGAGGTGCGCTCCTCGGGGGCGCACAAGGGCATCGTCGTGGAGAGGCTCGCCGCCGACCTGCGGGCCCGCGGCTTCTGCTTCGCCGGCGACGACCTGGGCGACCTGGAGGCGTTCGAGGCGGTCGAGGTGCTGGAGAAGCAGGGGCTGGCCGCGCTCCGGGTCTGCTCGGCCTCGCGGGAGCAGAGCGCCCTGCTGGATCTCGCCGACGTCGTGGTGCGCGGGCCCGCGGGCGTCCTGGACTTCCTGCGCCAGCTGACCCAGGACGCGCGGTCGGCCCGGGCCGGGGCGTGACCCCACCGCCTGCCAGCCACCGCCTTGTCCCATCATCCGGACGCGAGTATCGGATGCTGGGATCTCGATTTCGGTCCCGCGACGACCGCCCGTAGTCTGAGCGTGCTCATCCAGAGGGACTGAGGGAACGGCCCGATGAAGTCCCGGCAACCGCCACGAACTCCCCGTCGCTGACGCGACGGACGTGGAAACGGTGCCAAATCCGACCCGCCGCGAAGGACGCGCCGGGGCAGATGAGAAGGAGGAAATCCATGAGCGCCGCCGTGACCGAGGCAGACCAGACCACCTCGACCGAGAACACCGGCCCCCGCGAGGGAGCGTTCGGCAACGCCGTCGCCCTCGCCTGCCGTGAGTGCAGCCACCGGGTGGACCTCGGCCCCTTCTACGCCTGTCCGGAGTGCTTCGGTCCCCTGGAGATCGCCTACGAGTTCCCCGCGATCACCCGCGCGGAGATCGAGGCCGGCCCGCGCAACATCTGGCGCTACAAGGCGCTGCTGCCGGTGCCCACCGACATCGAGGCCAGCCCCAACACCGAGCCCGGGTTCACCCGGCTGCTCGAGGCGAAGAACCTCGCCGCGGAGCTCGGCCTGGCCCGGCTCTGGGTCAAGGACGACTCGACCAACCCGACCAACTCCTTCAAGGACCGCGTCGTCGCGTGCGCACTCAGCGCCGCCCGCGAGCTCGACGCCAAGGTCTTCGCCTGCCCCTCGACCGGCAACCTGGCCAATGCCGTGGCCGCCGCCGGCGCCCGGGCCGGGATCAAGACCGTCGTCTTCATCCCGTCCAACCTGGAGCAGCCCAAGCAGGTCAACTCCGCGATCTTCACCGAGTCGCTGGTCGCCGTGGACGGCAACTACGACGACGTGAACAAGCTGGCCTCGGAGATCGCCGGCGAGGAGGAGGGCTGGGCCTTCGTCAACGTCAACGTGCGGCCCTACTACGCCGAGGGCTCGAAGACCCTGGGCTACGAGATCGCCGAGCAGCTCGGCTGGCGGCTGCCCGACCAGATCGTGATCCCGGTCGCGTCGGGCTCCCAGCTGACCAAGGTCGACAAGGCGTTCCAGGAGCTGATCAAGCTGGGCCTCGTCGAGGACAAGCCCTACCGGATCTTCGGGGCCCAGGCCGAGGGCTGCGGCCCGGTCGCCACCGCCTTCAAGGCCGGCACCGACGCCATCCGCCCGGTCAAGCCGGACACCATCGCCAAGAGCCTCGCCATCGGCAACCCGGCCGACGGCATCTACGTGCTCGACATCGCGCGGCGCACCGGCGGCGCCGTCGAGGAGGTCACCGACGACGAGGTGCGCGCCGGCATCGTGCTGCTCGCCCGGACCGAGGGGATCTTCACCGAGACCGCGGGCGGCACCACCGTCGCGGTCACCCGCAAGCTGGTCGAGACCGGTCAGCTCGACCCGGAGCTCGAGACCGTGGTGATCAACACCGGTCACGGCCTCAAGACGCTCGACGCGATCTCGGGCCAGGTCGGAGCCGCCGCCACGATCGCCCCCACCTACGAGTCCTTCAAGGCCACCGGCATCGCCTGAGCGAGGCCGCTCCCGAGACCACCACCGAGAACCAGAGGAACAACCATGGCCGTCAGCGTCCGCATCCCCACCATCCTCCGCACCTACACCGGAGGTGACTCCGAGGTCAGCGCCGAGGGCTCCACGCTGGCCGAGGTCCTCGACGACCTGGACGCCCGGTTCGCCGGCATCAAGGGCCGGGTGGTCGACGAGGACGGCAAGCTGCGCCGCTTCGTCAACGTCTACGTCGGCAACGACGACGTCCGCTTCCTCGACGACCTGGCCACCCCGACCCCCGAGGGCACCCAGATCTCGGTGATCCCCGCCGTCGCCGGCGGCTGCTGAGCCGCTCCGCACCACGCAGCACCACGACGAGCGCCCCCGTCCGGCCAGGACGGGGGCGCTCGACGTACGCGTGCCGGTGGACCGGCTCCGGTCAGCCGAGCAGCTCGACCGCCAGGGCGGCGCTGGCCGGATAGTCGACCTTGCTCACCGGGGTGCGCGGCACCTCGTCGATGAAGAGGACCTTCTTCGGCACCTTGTAGTTCGAGATGAGTGCCTTGCAGTGGTCCCGCAGCTCCTCCTCGGTGACCCCCGAGCCGTCGCGGACCTGGACCAGCGCGGTGACCTGCTGGCCCCAGCGCTCGTGGGCGGTGCCGACGACCACGGCGTCGAAGACCTCCTCGTGCCGGAGCAGGACCCCCTCGACCTCCTCGGGGTGGACCTTCTCGCCGCCGGTGTTGATGCACACCGAGCCGCGGCCCAGCACCGAGATCTTTCCGTTCGCCTCCTTGCGGGCGAAGTCGCCCGGGATCGCCCACCGGACGCCGTCGATCTCCTTGAACGTGGCGGCCGTCTTCACCGGGTCCTTGTAGTAGCCCAGGGGCACCGGGCCGGAGCGGGCGAGCATCCCGTCCTCGCCGACCGCGGCCGGCTTCAGGTCGGGGGTGAAGACCTCGACCTGGTCGTTGACGTCGAACTGGGGCGCGGCGGTGCCGCCGTCGGTGCCGTCGTCGACCCGCGAGCCGGCCGCGCCCGACTCCGAGGCGCCGTAGGAGTCGAGGATGAACCGGCCGGGCAGCGCCTTGCGGATCTCCTCCCGCACGCCCTCGGAGAGCGGTGCGGCACCGTTGGAGACCGCCATCAGGCTGCTCAGGTCCCACCGGTCCGGCTCGGCCAGGATCGCCTCGGCGACCGGCCGTCCCATCGCGTCGCCGAGGAAGGTCAGCGAGACCACCTTGCCGGCCTGGACCAGGTCCAGGATCGCCTCCGGGTCGAAGTGGACCTGGTCGTAGAGGCAGACGGTGAAGCCGGCGACGTGACCGTTGCCGAGGATCCACTGGCTGCCGCCGTGCATCATCGGGCCGCAGGCCAGCAGCACCATCGGGTTCTCGTTGGCCTCGGCCTCCGCGGCCAGCGCCTCGACCGACTCGATCGGTGCGCCGAACCGGCTGGCGTTCAGCGCCGCCCGCATCAGGTCCTCGTTGCGCCACACCACGCCCTTGGGGTTGCCGGTGGTGCCGCCGGTGTAGATCACGTAGTGGTCGTCGCCGCTGCGCCCGGTGATCCGGCGCTCGGCGGAGGCGGCGGCCAGCGCGGCGTCGTACTGCTCGCCCAGGATGATCCGGTGCCGCAGGGTGGGCAGGTCGAGCTCGTCGACAGCGGCGGCGTACTCGGGTGCGATCACCGCGGCGACGCAGTCGGCGTTGTCGTAGAGGTAGGCGAGCTCGTCGTGCTTGTACTTGTAGTTGATGTTGATCGGCACGGCACGCGCCTTGAGGCAGCCGTAGAAGGCGTCGATCCACTCGATCCGGTTGGGGGAGTGCACCGCGACGTGGTCGCCGGGCTGCACCCCGAGCGAGACCAGGTGGTTGGCGAACCGGGTGGCGCGCTCGTCGATCTCGGCGAAGGTGTAGGAGCGGTCCATGGTGAACACGGCGATCCGGTCGGGGATCCGGTCGGCCATCGCTTCCAGGACGTCGGCGAGGTTCAGCGGGCGGGCGGGGCAGCGGTCCCGCCGATGGGGGCTTGTGTGGGCTCGGTCACAGGGACAGGGTGCCAAGTAGAACCTGTTCTCGCCAGCGTTTGCGCCCGATGAGTGGGACCTTTCGGCACACTGGCCGGATGGAGCACCGCTACCGGCTCGACGTGACCTGGCAGGGCAACCGCGGGGCGGGGACCGCCGGTTACCGCGACTACGGCCGGGAGGTGCTGCTCCGCGCCGACGGGAAGCCGGACCTGCAGGGCTCCGCCGACCCCGCCTTCCGGGGCGACGCTTCGCGGTGGAACCCCGAGGAGATGCTGCTCGCCGCGCTGTCGCAGTGCCACCTGCTCTCCTACCTGCACTCCGCCGTGCGGCACGGGGTCGTGGTGACCGCCTACGCCGACCGGCCGACCGGCACGCTGAGCCAGGTCGGTCAGGGCGGCCGCTTCACCGAGGTCCTGCTGCGCCCCGTGGTCACCATCGCCGATGCGACCCTCGTCGACACCGCCCGCGCCCTCCACCGGGAGGCCGCCGAGAACTGCTTCATCGCCGCCTCGGTGAACTTCCCGGTCCGGCACGAGCCGGAGATCGAGGTCGGCTGAGCGGTCGACCGAGGATCGGCCGAGCGGTCGGCCGAGCCCGTGCGTGGGACCGGGCCGCCCCAGGGGTCACCGCCCTGCCACGCCCGCGACACCTCGGCGCCCCGGCCCGTTCAGGGCCGCATGGTTGAAACGGTGGCATGCCTGTCTCCTCGCCGCCCCGGGTGGTGGTGCTCATCGGCGTGCTGGTGACCGGTCTCGGGTTCGTCGTCGGCGCCGTCGGCGGCGCCCGGGTCCTGCTCGCCCGGCAGGCCGCCACGGCGCGCCGCCTGATCGGCAAGCCACTGGGGGAGCGGGCCCCCGACGCCGACCGCGTCTGGAAGAAGTCGTACGGCGACCCGCTCGACCTGCTCGTGCTCGGCGACTCGATCGCGGCCGGGCTCGGCGCCGAGCGCCGCAAGGACACCCTGGGTGGACGGCTGGCACGGGGCCTGGCGCGGAGCCTGCAGCGGTCGGTCCGCCTGCGCACCGCCGCCGTGGTCGGCTCGGAGAGCTCCGCACTGGCCGGTCAGCTGGAGGCGCTGCCGAGCGACTACGCCCCCGATCTCGCGGTGATCGTGGTGGGTGGCAACGACGTCACCCACCGGGTCCCGGTCGCGACGTCGGCGGGGCACCTGGAGGCCGCCATCGCGCAGCTGCGGGAGCGCGGCGCCGAGGTCGTGGTCGGCACCTGCCCGGACCTCGGGGCGCTGCGCCCGGTGCCCCAGCCGTTGCGCAGCCTCGGGTCGCGGATGTCGCGCCAGCTGGCCGCCGCCCAGGCGGCCGCGGCGGTGCGCAGCGGGGCGCACGCCGTCTCGCTGGCGCACGTGGTCGGTCCGTTCTTCATCACGAACCCGGAGGAGATGTTCAGCCTCGACCGGTTCCATCCCAGCGCGCTCGGCTACAAGCGCACCGCCAAGGCCCTGCTGCCCTCGATGCTGACCGCGCTCGGGGAGCGCGACGAGGTGCCGTTCGGGCACCGCCCGCCGGCGTCGTGATCCACCGTCCCAGCCCTCGGCCCCGCTTGCACTCGCCTAGGGCGAGTGCTAAACATGAGGCTGGCACTCTCCTCAGGAGAGTGACAACCAGACCCCGGTCCGGGGAGTTGAGGTCAGCAGCGTCGGTGGGAAGGGACCACCGGTTCGGCCTGGCCGTCCGTCGCGGGCAGCGAACCGGATCACCACGACTCGACTGCGTGAGGAATCGCAAGAGTTATGTCGAAGCTGATTGCTTTCAACGAGGAGGCCCGTCGCGGGCTCGAGAAGGGTATGAACACCCTTGCCGACGCCGTGAAGGTCACCCTCGGCCCCAAGGGCCGCAACGTGGTGCTCGAGAAGAAGTGGGGCGCCCCCACGATCACCAACGACGGCGTCTCCATCGCCAAGGAGATCGAGCTCGAGGACCCCTACGAGAAGATCGGCGCTGAGCTGGTCAAGGAGGTCGCGAAGAAGACCGACGACGTCGCCGGTGACGGTACGACGACGGCGACCGTGCTGGCCCAGGCGCTGGTCCGCGAGGGCCTGCGCAACGTCGCGGCCGGCGCGAACCCGATGGGTCTCAAGCGCGGCATCGAGTCCGCCGTCGAGGCCGTCTCCGAGCAGCTCCTCGGCCTCGCCAAGGAGGTCGAGACCAAGGAGGAGATCGCCTCCACGGCGACCATCTCCGCCGGTGGCGACTCCACCGTCGGCGACGCCATCGCCGAGGCGATGGACAAGGTCGGCAAGGAAGGCGTCATCACCGTCGAGGAGTCGAACACCTTCGGGCTCGACCTCGAGCTCACCGAGGGCATGCGGTTCGACAAGGGCTACATCTCGGCCTACTTCGCCACCGACCTGGAGCGCATGGAGGCCGTGCTGGAGGACCCCTACATCCTCATCGCGAACTCCAAGATCTCGACCGTCAAGGACCTGCTCCCGCTGCTGGAGAAGGTCATGCAGTCGGGCAAGCCGCTGCTGATCATCGCCGAGGACGTCGACGGCGAGGCGCTGTCGACCCTGGTCGTCAACAAGATCAAGGGCACCTTCAAGTCCGTCGCCGTCAAGGCCCCGGGCTTCGGTGACCGCCGCAAGGCCATGCTGCAGGACATCGCGATCCTGACCGGCGGCCAGGTCATCTCCGAGGAGGTCGGGCTCAAGCTCGACACCGCCACCGTCGACCTGCTCGGCCAGGCCCGCAAGGTCGTCATCACCAAGGACGAGACCACCATCGTCGACGGTGCCGGCGACCAGGGTCAGCTCGAGGGCCGGGTCAACCAGATCCGGGCCGAGATCGAGAAGTCGGACTCCGACTACGACCGCGAGAAGCTGCAGGAGCGGCTGGCCAAACTGGCCGGCGGCGTTGCCGTGATCAAGGTCGGCGCGGCCACCGAGGTCGAGCTCAAGGAGCGCAAGCACCGCATCGAGGACGCCGTCCGCAACGCGAAGGCGGCCGTCGAGGAGGGCATCCTCCCCGGTGGTGGCGTCGCGCTGGTGCAGGCCGCTGCCGCCGCGTTCGAGAAGCTCGAGCTCTCCGGCGACGAGGCCACCGGTGCCCAGATCGTCAAGGCCTCCGTCTCGGCCCCGCTCAAGCAGATCGCGGTCAACGCCGGTCTCGAGGGTGGCGTCGTCGTGGAGAAGGTCGCCGGCCTGCCGGCCGGTCAGGGCCTCAACGCCGCGACCGGTGAGTACGTCGACCTGCTGGCCGCGGGCATCATCGACCCGGCCAAGGTGACCCGCTCGGCGCTGCAGAACGCCGCGTCGATCGCCGCGCTGTTCCTCACCACCGAGGCCGTCATCGCCGACAAGCCGGAGAAGGCTCCGGCCATGCCCGGCGGCGGCGACATGGGCGGCATGGGCGGCATGGACTTCTGATCCAGCGCCCGTCGCTCCGCTGAGGGGCGACAGCACGCAGCACCACCCGAACGGCCCCGGTCCTCGCGACCGGGGCCGTTCTGGCGTCGTCGGGGCGCCGAGCCCGCGATGAATCCGGGGTGCGGCCGCGGACCGACAGGTGGATACTCGGGTATGCCCTCGGGCGGGGACACTCCGAGGCCGGTGCACGTGGCGGTGGTGGGCGTCGATGGCGCCGGTCGCACCCATCGGCTGGACGAGCTCGCCCGCGGTCGCCCGTGCGAGGCGCTGGACACCGGCGCCGACCCCGCGCAGGCGCGCGATGCGGTGGAGCGGGCCCGCCAGGGCGGGGCGGTGCTCCTGCTGGACGACGCCCACCGGATGTCGGCACCGGTGCTGGAGCTGCTCGCGGCCGCCGTCCGCAGCGGGGTGCCGGCGCTGCTGAGCAGGCGGCCGAGCCTCGTCTCGCCGCAGCTGGCGGAGCTGGATGCCGCGATCGCGGCCTCCGGGCGGGTGGAGCAGCTCGGACCGCTGGTGCCGGCCGAGGTGGCGGCGACGCTGGCCCGGGTGTGCGGTCACCCGGTGGACCCGGACCGCGCCACGGCGGTGCACGGCGCCACCGCGGGGCGACCGGCACTGGTGGTCGCGATGGCCGCCGACGACAGCGCGCACCTCGCCTCCCGCGTCGCCCGCCAGCTGGCGCGCAGCGGCGCCGAGCCGCTCGCGAGACTGCTCGCGCTGCACGCCGACGCGGTGGACGACGTGATCGCGCGGGCGATCGGCCTGGAGCCGGACCGGTTCGCGGGGGTGCTGCGCGAGCTGCGCGACGCCGGTCTGCTCACCGCGGAGGAGGACCGCCTCCTCCCCGCGGTCGCCGAGGCAGTGCTCGCACTGGCGACCCCGACCGAGCTCCGCGACGGCCACGACGCCCTGGCCCGGTCCCTGGCGACCTACGACCCGGTGGCGGCGGCCGAGCACCTGCGGGCCGCCGGCGGCCGCTCACCCACCGCGGCGGCGACGTACCTCGCGGCGGGGCAGGCGCAGCGCCACCCCGATCCCGGCGACGCCGACGGCTGGTACGACCTCGCGCTCGCCTGCGGAGCCGATCCCGCGGAGCTGGTGGTGGGCCGGGCGGAGGCGGCCCTGCGGCTGGGCCGGGCGCCGGCCCTCGACGTACCGGCGGGCAGTGCGGAGGCGGCGCCGATGGCGGTCGTGGCCGGGATCGCTGCGGCGCACCAGGGGCGGGCCGCACGCGCGGCCGAGCTGCTCGTGGCCGCCGGTACGCCGGGGCCCGTGCTCGCCGTGCCGTCGCTGGTGGCGACCGGGTCGCTCGAGCCGGCCCGCGAGGCGGCCCGCGAGGCGGCCCGCGAGGCGGCCCGCGATGCCCCGCACGCCGCGCGGCTGCTCGCCGGTGCGGCGCTCGAGCTGGCGACCCCGGACCGGGCGGTGCCGCTGCTGATCGAGGCCGCGGAGGCACTCGAGGCCTCGCCGCACCTGCTGCTGCCCGACACACCCCACGCGATCGGGGCGCTGGCGGCGGTCGCCGCCGGGGACCCGGCGACGGCGGAGCACCTGCTGAAGCGTGCCTGCGCCGCCGGCCTGAACGGGCCGCACGGCGGGGTGCGGCACCGGTTGCTGCTGGCCTGGGTGCGCCTGCGGGGCGGGCGGCCGGACACCGCGCGGGAGGAGCTGGCACGGGTGGGCGCGGCGTCGCTCCCGGGCCGCGAGGCGCTGCTGGTCGCGGCGCTGACCGCAGGCCTCGCCCGGCGCAGCGGCGAGGCGTCCCAGCTGCGCTCGGCCTGGTCCGTCGCGAGGCCGGTGCTGGCCCGTCGTGCGGTGGACCTGCTCGTCGCGGAGCCGCTCGAGGAGCTGCTCGTCGCGGGAGCCCGGCTGGGCGAGCCGGACCACGCGGTGCCCGACGACCTCGACACCGTCCTGGACCGGCTGGGCCGGCCCCCCGCCTGGCAGGCCGTGGTCGCCTGGACCCGGCTGCAGGCGGCGATCGCGGTGGAGGACGCGCCCGCCGCTGCGGCGGCGGCACGGGCGCTGCCCGCGCACGGTGCCCTCCGCCCACGGGCCCAGGCGCGAGCGGCCGCGTTGTGGGCGGCCGCCCTGCGGGCCGAGGTGGAGGAGGCACAGGTGTCGGCGGCGGCCGAGGGCCTGGTCGCCGTCGGACTGCCGTGGGAGGCATCGCGGCTGTGCGGGCACACGGCGATCCGCACCGGCGACGCGGCCGTCGCCCGGCGGCTGCTCTCCCGCGCCCGGGACCTGGGCACCCCGGACCCTGGGCACCAGGCGCTGTCGTCCGCCGCGGGGTCCCCGGCGGACGACCCCACCAGCCTGCTCTCCGAGCGGGAGATCGAGGTGGCGCGCCTGGTCCTGGCCGGCCAGACCCACAAGGAGATCGGCGCTCAGCTGTTCCTGTCCCCGAAGACCATCGAGCACCACGTCGCCCGGATCCGCACCAAGGTCGGGGCGGGCACCCGGGCCGAGCTGCTGGCCGCCCTCCGGCCGCTCGCGCCATGAGCAGGCGCCACGCCGCCGCAACCCCCTTCCCGGTCGGCAGCGGTATCACCCACCCCCCGTCGGTGATCCGAGAGCAGGGGGGAATCCCCGATCCGCCCGCCGCGACTTCGGCGAAGGATCGAACGCACAGCCCCGGCACAAGCCGGAGCACCCCAACGAGGAGATCGAGATGAACAACATCAATGTGACGTCGGCGGTGCACGACCAGCTCGTCGACTTCTTCCAGAGCGTCTTCGGCGACGAGCAGACCACCGAGGCGTTCCTGGCCGATCCGGAGGGGGCGTTCGCGGCCCACGGACTCGACCGGTGCGAGACCGCCGGCGTCGACATCGACCAGGTGGTCCACCAGGCCGTCCCGCACAGCGGCGGCGGCGGTGGCGGCAGCTGGGGCGGTGGCTACCACCCCTCCGGGGACACCATCCAGCAGGTCAGCCAGGTGACGAACCAGTACTTCGACGACCACTCGACCGACGTGAACGTCTTCGGCTCGAACAACGACGTCGACGTCAGCAGCAACCACGCCGAGGGCGACGGCTCGTTCGCGGGCGACGACAACGAGGGCGTCGCGGTGGGTGACGGGTCGGTGGCCGCCGGCCACGACGTGCACAACGCCGCCACCGGCGACGGCGCCCAGATCATCGACGGGGACAACCACGGTCAGGCCAACACCGGCGACAACGTGATCCAGGAGCAGGTCCACGGTGACAAGCTCACCGCGGACAACGGCTCGGTGATCGCCGAGGACGTCAGCGCGCCGATCAACACCGGGGAGAACCACGGGATCATCGCCGACGGTGACGTCGACAACGCGGTCGTGGGCGACCACAACAGCGACATCAACCAGGTGGACGGCGACGCCAACGACGCCAACTTCGGCACCAACTCCGGGCTGATGGGCGGGATCGACATCGACACCGGCTCCGGGAACACCACCGGCGGCACTGGTGGCGCCGGAGGTACGTCGACCGGGGGCGGCTCGGGTGCGGCCACCGGGGGTGCCGGCGCGGCCGGCGGAGCGGCCACCGCGGAGAGCGCGGGCGGCGGCAGTGGCGGCGGCCTGTTCAGCGGCGGCGGCCTGTTCGACAGCAAGGACGGCGGCAGCGGTAGCGCGACCGCCACCGGAGGCGCCGGCGGGTCCGGCGGCGCGGGAACCTCGGGCGACGGTGGGTCCGGCGGCTACGCCGGCGGCGGGAGTGTCGGGGGCACCACGGGTGGGGACAGCGGCGACGTGAACCTCAACCTGAACTTCGGTGACTCGCAGAACGCGAACAACCAGTCCGAGCTCGACGACGTCGCGCAGGGTGACGCCGCGGCCAACACCTCCGACAACGAGCTCGACGAGGGCTCGGCGCTGGCCAACCAGGGGGACGCGACCGGGTCGGCCGACGAGATCGTCGACGTCGACGTCGCGCCCGTCGAGCCGGCGTACGTGGCTCCGCCGGCGCCGGAGCCGGAGCCGCCGGCCACCGACACGGCGGACATGACCGAAGCGGGCATGTGAGGAACCACGGACGCGGGCGGGTGCACGGGCCGGGCGACTCCGGTCCGTGCACCCGTGCGCCCCGCTGACCGGGGCGCGACACGAGCAGCAACCGAGCATCCGAGGAGCACGTCATGGCCGCGAACCCCATCATGGACCGGGCGGAGGCACTGGTCGACCACGGTCTGCGCGCCTGCGAGGCCTTCGACCGCGCGGACCTCGCCGAGCCGCTCCACCGGGCCCGGCGCCGCCTCGCCGAACCCTCGGTGCACGTGGTGGTGGTCGGTGAGTTCAAGCAGGGGAAGAGCTCGCTGGTCAACGCCCTCGTCGGGGCCGCGGTGTGCCCGGTCGACGACGACATCGCCACCGCCATCCCGACCTACCTCCGGTACGGCGAGCGCCCGGCCGCAGCGCTGCTGGTGCGCGAGGAGGGCCGGCCCGACCCCACCGAGCCGCTGCGTCGGGTCCCGGTGGAGCTCGGCCGGCTCCGGGACGTCGTGCTCGAGCACCGCTCCGACGGCGCGGCCGCCGAGACGCGGGCGATCGGCGCCGAGGTGTGCGTGCCCCGCCCGCTGCTCCGGGGCGGGGTGGTGCTGGTCGACACCCCGGGTGTCGGCGGACTCGGCTCCGCCCATGCCGCGGCCACGCTCGCCGCGGCCTCGCTGGCCCAGGCGCTGGTCTTCGTGACCGATGCGTCCCAGGAGCTCACCCGCGCCGAGCTCGACTTCCTGGTCCAGGCGCGCGCGGTGTGCGGCGCCGTCGTCTGTGTGATGACCAAGACCGACCTCTACCCGCGTGGCGGGAGATCAGGGACCGCACCGACCGGCGGCTGCGTGAGGCCGGCATCGACCACGGGGTGGTCCCGGTCGCCTCGCCGCTGCGCGAGGCCGCGCTGCGCGAGGCGGACGCCGCGCTGGACGCCGAGTCCGGCTTCCCCGACCTGGTCCGGGCACTGCAGGAGCGGGTCGGCGGGAGCGTCGAGGAGAGGCTGGCCGCGGACGCGGCCGCGGTCGTGGTCACCACCTGCGCCCAGCTGGAGGCTCAGTTCCGTGCCGAGCGGGCGGCGCTCGCCGACCCCGAGGAGGCCGCCCGCGTGGTCGCCGAGCTCACCCTGGTCCAGGAGCAGGTCAAGGGCCTGCGATCCGCCGCGGCGAAGTGGAACCAGACGCTCTCCGACGGCATCGCCGACCTCAACGCCGACATCGACCACGACCTGCGCCGCCGCATCCGCGAGGTGGTGGCGGCCGCCGGCGAGGCGATCGAGCAGACCGACCCGGCCGACACCTGGGGCGAGATGCAGTCGTGGCTCCAGGCCGAGGTGGCCCGGGAGATGCTGGCCAACTTCGAGCTGCTGCGCCGGCGCGCCGTCGACCTCTCCGAGCTGGTCGGGGAGCACTTCCGCGACGCCTCGGGCGACGTGCTCAACCGGATCGCCCTGCCCGACCCACGCGCCACCGTGGTGGGCGAGGAGGTCGAGCACAAGATCGAGCTGTCCCGGATGGGGGCGGGCAAGCAGGCGATGACCGTGCTGCGCAGCGGCTACGGCGGCACCGTCATGTTCATCATGCTCGGGATGACGCTCGGGGTCACCCTCGGGCCGATCGCCCTCGGCATCGCACTGGTGATGGGGCACAAGGGCCTCAAGGAGGAGAAGAAGCGTCAGCGGGAGTCCCGCCAGCGCCAGGGCGTCGCGGCGGTGCGCACCTACTGCGACCAGATCGGCTTCGTGATGAGCAAGGAGTCCCGCGACACGCTCCGCGGTGTCCAGCGCCAGCTGCGCAACCACTACTCCGAGCTCGCCCAGCAGATCGAGGCGTCCAATGCGGTCGCGCTGCAGCGGGCCTCGGAGGTGGCGCGCACCGGCGAGCAGGACCGCAAGCGGCGCCTGGCCGACGTCGACGCCGAGCTGGAGCGGCTGCGGACCCTGCGCGAGCAGGCGGAGAAGGTCGCGCGATGAGCATCCTGCAGGAGACCCGGACGCTGCTGGCGGCCGCGACCGAGGAATATCGGGCACCGGCCGACCGGGAGCGCCTCGCGCTCCTCGAGCGCCGGCTGGCCGAACCGTTGCGGCTCGCCGTGGCGGGCCGGGTCAAGGCCGGCAAGTCCACCCTGCTCAACGCGCTGGCCGGCGACCGGCTGGCTCCCACCGACGCGGGGGAGTGCACCCGGGTGGTGACCTGGTACGCCGACAGCCACACCAGCCGGGTGACCGCGGAGCCGTACGACGCCCCGCCCCGCCAGCTGCGCTTCGAACGCACCGAGACGGCGGTCCGGGTCGACCTCGCGGACCTGGCACCGGAGCAGGTCGCCCGGCTGGTGGTCGAGTGGCCCTCCCGGGGGCTGCGCACCGCGACGCTGATCGACACCCCGGGGATCGGGTCGCTCACCGAGAACACCGCGCGGCGGGCCTGGGACCTGATCGCGGCCGAGGACGAGCCGACTCCGGCGGACGCGGTGCTCTACCTGGTGCGCCACCTCCACCTGGACGACGTCGACTTCCTGCGGGCCTTCCACGACGACGCGGTCAGCCGGGTGAACCCGGTCAACGCCATCGGGGTCCTCTCCCGGGCCGACGAGGTCGGGGCGGGCCGCCTCGACGCGATGGGCTCCGCGCGCGACGTCGCCGCCCGGATGTCGGCGGACCCGACGGTGCGGCGGATGGTGCAGACCGTCGTGCCGGTGGCCGGGCTGCTCGCGGAGACCGGGGCGACCCTCACCGAGGCCGAGTTCGCCATGGTGAGCGCCGTCGCGCGGCTCGACGTACCGACGGCGGAGCGGTTGCTGCTGACCGTCGACCGGTTCGTCGGTCCGGCGCCGGAGCTCGACCTGTCGCCGGAGGCGCGACGGCACCTGCTGGACAGGTTCGGGCTGTTCGGGGTCCGGCTGGCCGTCTCGCTGGTCCGTCACCGGGTGGTGGGGACCTCGTCGCAGCTCGCCGCGACCCTGCTGGAGCGCAGCGGCATCGACGACCTGCGCGCGGTGCTGGAGTCGATGTTCTGGCAGCGCGCCGACGTGCTCAAGTGCCGCTCCGCGCTGCTCGCGCTGGAGGGGCTGGCGCGGTCGTCACCGGGGCCGGCGGCGACCGGATCGTCGCGGAGGTCGAGCGGATCGTGGCGTCCGCGCACGCGTTCCGCGAGCTGCGGGTGCTGGCCGCGATCCGCGCCGGCTGGGTCGACGGCCGGCCGCAGGTGCTGGTCGAGGCCGAGCGCCTGGTGGGCGGCCAGGGTGTGCAGCCGGCGGTCCGCCTCGGACTCGCCGCCGACGCCGACGACGGCACCGTGCGGCAGGAGGCCGCGGCCGCGCTCGCCCGCTGGCAGCGCCGCGCCGAGAGCCCGATGACCGACCACCAGCTCGCCGCGGCCGCGCGCGTCGTGATCCAGTCCTGCGAGGGCCTGCTCGCCGACCAGTACGGCTGGCGGTGATCCGGATGCGCGGCTCACTCGCCGGTCTCGGCGTCGTCGGCCGCCTCGCCGTCGCGCCCGTCGCCCTCGGAACCGTCGGGAGCCGCCGGGTCACCGAGATCCAGCCATCCGCCGGCGGCGGCGTCGTCGAACGGAGGGTCGTCCGTCCCGGGCTCCGGGTCGGACGCCGCGGCGGGCTCGTCGGCCACCTCGGCGACATCCTCGGGCGTGGGCAGGTCGATCTCGGTCGTGCCGGTGCCGAAGCCCAGGTCGAGCCCGCTGCCCAGCTCCCCGTCCAGGTCTGCGGCCGGCCCGCTGTCGGATGCCGGCTCGGACGTCGGGTCCGTCGGCACCGCGGGGCCGAGCAGGTCGTCGGCGAGCTCCTCGTCCCCCGGTCGCGGGGCGTGGGCGAGCAGGTCGAGGCCGGCCCGGACCGCGTCCGCGTCCGCGTCACCGGCGGTGGCTCCGGTGACGAACCCCTCGAGGTGCTCGGCGACCTCGATCGGCGCGGTGTCGGCGTATCCCACCAGCGCCTCGGCCACCAGCTCCGGCTCCAGGCCGGCGAGCGCGTCGGCCTCGCCGGCGCCGGAGCCTCCGGCGGCCAGCCTGGCGAACACCTCCCGCAACGGCTCCATCCCAGCAGCATAGGAAGCCCGCGGCCCCGGACGTTAGGGGACATCCCCCGCATCGTCCGCACGATCGGAGCCGGCGACCGCGTCGACGGGTCCCCCGCCCACCACCCGCCACCACCATCCCGCGTCCCACCTCGGGACCGGTCCAGGAGGACACCATGACCTACGTACTCGGTGTCGACATCGGCACCACCTTCACCGCGGCCGCGGTGCTGCGGGACGGACACGCCCAGATCGTGCCGTTGGGCGAGCGGGCCGACGCGATCCCGTCGGTGGTGCTGCTCCGGGAGGACGGGACGCTGTTGACCGGGGATGCGGCGTCGCGCCGGGGGACGAGCGAGCCGCACCGGTTGGCCCGTGAGTTCAAGCGCCGGTTCGGGCAGCCGGAGCCGATCCTGCTCGGCGGCACGCCGTACTCGCCGGAGGCGCTCACCGCCGGACTGCTGGCCTGGGTGGTCGACGCGGTCGCCACCCGCGAGGGTGGTCCGCCCACGCGGATCTGCCTGTCCCACCCCGCCAACTGGGGGCCGTTCAAGTGCGACCTGCTGCGTCAGGTGGTCCGGCTCTCGGGCGTCGACGTCCCGGTCGACTTCACCACCGAGCCGGAGGCGGCGGCGATCTTCTACGCCGGCGAGCAGCGGGTCGACCCCGGCTCCGTGGTCGCGGTCTACGACCTCGGCGGCGGCACCTTCGACGCCGCGGTGCTGCGCAAGACGGCGGACGGGTTCGAGATCCTCGGCCGACCCGAGGGCATCGAGCAGCTCGGCGGCATCGACGTCGACGCGGCGGTCTTCCACCACGTGCGCGAGGCGCTCGGGGACCGGCTCGCCGAGCTGGACGAGGACGACCCGGACGCCGTCGCCGCGGTGGCCCGGCTGCGCCGCGAGTGCGTGGACGCCAAGGAGGCGCTCTCGGCGGACACCGATGTCGCGGTGCCGGTGCTGCTGCCGGGTCTCGCCACCGAGGTGCGGCTGACCAGGGCGGAGCTGGAGTCGATGGTGCGGCCGATGCTCGGCGGCACCCTGCTCGCGCTGCGCCGTGCCCTGGAGTCGGCGGGCATGGAGGACGCCGACGTGGACGCGGTGCTGCTGGTCGGTGGCGGCTCGCGGATGCCGATCGTGGCGCAGATGATCGGTGCCGAGCTGGGGCGGCCGGTGGCGGTCGACGCTCACCCGAAGCACGCCGTGGCGCTGGGCGCGGCCGGGGTGGCCGCGGCGGCCGAGGCGTCGCACCTCCCGGCACCCGCGGCGGCACCCACCGAGGAGCAGCCGGTCGCCGACCCGGCCCCTCGGGCGGCGCCCGAGACGATCCTGATGGACCTGACCGAGGCCCACGACGAGCCGGCCGGTCCGCCGCCCGGTGCCGACCGCCCGCCGGGCCGCCGTCGGCTGCCGCTGGTGCTGGGCGGGGTGGCCGTGCTCGCGGTCCTGGCCGCAGGGTGGGGGGTCGGCGACTCCCTGGGCTGGTGGCCGGCCTCCAGCGAGGACGTGGCCCCCGTCGCGGACCGGGTCACCGCCGAGGAGCGGATGGAGACGGTCGTGGCCGAGGACCGCGACCAGGTCGAGCAGGAGATGATGGACGTCTGGGCACCGCAGCTCAGCGTCCGCAAGCTGGGCAACACCGACCCCGAGAGCGGGGTCACCTACGACCACGAGGCGATCCTGGCCGAGTACGACCGGCTGGCCGGGGACCACGACGTGGTGCTGGTGGCGACGGACGACTACCCCAGTTCCTTCCTGCTGCGCGGCGCCTACGCCACGCTCGCGACCCAGACCTTCCCGGAGGCGGCCGGCGCGCTCGGCTGGTGCGCGGCCGAGGGGTACGACGCCGAGGAGTGCCACGCGAAGCGCGTGAGCCGTACCGGCGACCCGACCAGCAACAGCGTGGAGGGCTCCGGAGCGGTCGGTCCCGACCCCACCGCCGCCCCGACCGGCGAGGCCACCGAGCCGACGACCGAGCCCACCACCGAGCCCACCACCGAGCCGACGACCGAGCCGACGACCGAGACCACCACGGACGCGCCCACCGAGGCGCCGACCGGGGAGCCCGCCGAGGAGGCCGTCGAGGAGGCCGTCGAGGAGGCCTCCGGAGAGGCCGTGGCGCCGGGGACGTGAGCATCCGGCTCCGGCGCGGCTCTCGGTGTGGCCCCCGACATGGCTCCCGACATGGCTCCCGACATGGCAGGGTCGGGCCATGACCCACGCACTGCTGCTCGCCGCCGGCGCCGGGCGTCGGATGGGTCGGCCCAAGGCGCTGGTCCGCGACGCGAGCGGCCGGCCCTGGCTGCACCGTGCGGTGGCCGTCCTGCACGAGGGCGGGTGCACGGGCATCACGGTGGTGCTCGGCGCGGAGGCGGCACGGGCGCGTCGGCTGCTCGAGGGACTGCCGCCCGGGGCGTCGGCCGAGCTGGTCGAGGTGGTCGAGGCCACCGGGTGGGCCAGCGGGATGGGGGCGTCGCTGCGGGCCGGTCTGACCGCCCTGGACGGCACCGCCGCGGACGCGGTCCTGGTCCACCTCGTCGACCTGCCCGACGTCGGCGCCGACGTGGTCGGGCGGGTGCTGGCGCAGGCGCCGGGCGGTCCCACGGCGCTGGCCCGGGCGTCGTACGAGGGGCGGCCGGGCCACCCGGTGCTGATCGGTTGCGACCACTGGGCGCCGCTGCTGGCGTCGCTGGGCGGCGACCGCGGCGCCCGCGACTACCTGGCGACGCAGCACGTCGCGGCGGTCGAGTGCGGTGACCTCGCGACCGGGCGCGACGTCGATCGGCCAACCGGTGACCAACGCACCACTCCCTAGCCTCGCCCCATGAACGCCCGCGTCGCAGACCTGGCCGCCCGCCTGGAGCGGACGGGATACCTCGCCGACGAGGACCTGGCCACGGCGCTCTTCCTGGCGCTCGAGATGCAGCGCCCGCTGCTGCTCGAGGGCGAGCCCGGCACCGGGAAGACGGCGCTGGCCGAGGCGCTCGCGGCGGCCAACGACCAGCCGCTGGTGCGGCTGCAGTGCTACGAGGGCATCGACGCCACCCAGGCCCTCTACGACTGGGACTTCCCGCGCCAGATCCTGCACCTGCGTGCGCTGGAGGCCCTGGCCGCCGACCGCCGCGGGGACGCCGCCAGCGTGGAGGAGGCCGAGCGGAGCCTCTACGACGAGCGCTTCCTGCTGGCCCGGCCGGTGCTCTCGGCGCTGCAGCGTGCGCCGGCGGTGCTGCTCGTCGACGAGGTGGACCGTGCCGACGACGAGTTCGAGGCGTTCCTGCTCGAGGTGCTGGCCACCTACCAGGTCACCATCCCCGAGCTGGGCACGATCCGCGCGGCGGTGCCGCCGACGGTGATCCTGACCTCCAACCGCACCCGCGAGCTGCACGACGCGCTCAAGCGACGCTGCCTCTACCACTGGATCGACCATCCCGGCCTGGACCGGGAGGTCGCGATCGTGCGGTCCCGGGCGCCGGAGGTCGGCGAGGCCCTGGCCCGCCAGGTGGTCGCCGTCGTGCAGCAGCTGCGCGCGGGGACCGACCTGCTGAAGCCGCCCGGTGTCGCCGAGACCCTCGACTGGGCGCGCGCCCTGCACCACCTGGGCACCGCCGAGCTGGACCTGGAGACCGCGGCCCGCACGCTCGGCGCGCTGGTGAAGTATCGCGACGACGCCGATCGGGTGAAGGCCGCGCTGGACCGGATGCTGGCGGCGTGAGCCGATGAGCGGCACCGAGACCGGGACCGGCATCGACGAGGTGCTGCTCGGCTTCACCCACGCGGTCCGCGCGGCGGGCGTGGGGGTGACCTCGGACCGTGCCCGCGCCTACCTCGAGGCCGCCTCGATCGTCGGCGTCGGCGACCCGGCCGCGACCCGGTTCGCGGGTCGCGCCACGCTCTGCGCCTCGCGCGACGACCTGGACCGGCACGACCGGGTCTTCGAGGAGTGGTTCCGAGCCGATCTGGCCGACCCGGCGGGCAGCCCGCGGCCCCGGGAACGCCCACCCCGTGCGCTGCTCCCCGACGAGCTGCGGGACGGCCCGGGCGGCCGAGCCGACGAGGACGAGCCGGACGACCCGGTCCGGGCGGCGGCCAGCGCGGTCGAGATCCTGCGCCACCGCGACGTCGCCACGCTGGACCAGGCGGAGCGAGCGATGCTCGCCGCGATCGTGGGCGCGCTGCCGGTCCGCCTGCCCACCCGGGTGGCGCTGCGTCGTACGCCGCACCGGAGGGGGCAGGTCGACGCCTCGCGTACCCTGCGCGCCAGCCTGCGCCGGATGGGCGAGCCCGACCGGGTGCACCGCCGCCGTCGCGGGGTGCGGCCGCGTCGGGTGGTGCTGCTCCTCGACGTCTCCGGCTCGATGAGCGGGTACGCCGACCTGCTGCTCCGCCTCGGCCAGCGACTCGTCGTCGCCGGGGCCGTCGGCCAGGTCGAGGTCTTCAGCCTGGGCACCCGGCTCACCCACCTGACCCGTGCGCTGCGGGCACGCGACCCGGAGCGAGCGCTGGCGGCCGCGGGACGCACCGTGCCCGACTGGTCCGGCGGGACCCGGCTGGGGGAGACCGTGGCCGCGTTCAACGACCGGTGGGGCCGTCGCGGCCTCGCACGGGGTGCGGTGGTGGTCGTGGTCAGCGACGGCTGGGAGCGGGGTGACCCGGCGCTGCTCGGCGAGCAGGTCGAGCGGCTGCACCGGGTGGCGCACCGGCTGGTCTGGGTGAACCCGCACCGGGGCAAGGACGGGTACCTTCCGGTGCAGGGCGGCATCGTCGCGGTGCTGCCCCACGTCGACGACTTCCTCGCCGGACACTCGCTGGCGACCTACACCCGGCTGCTGGAGGTGATCGCCGATGCGTGAGGTGCTGCCGCAGCTGCTGGGGTGGTGGGAGGCGGGCGAGAGCGTCGGCGTGGGCACCGTGGTGGCCACCTTCCGCTCCGCGCCCCGGCCGCCGGGCGCCTCGATGCTGGTCGGACCGGACGCCTCCGCGGTCGGCTCGGTCTCCGGCGGGTGCGTCGAGGGGCCGTCTACGACCTCGCGCAGGAGGTGGTCGGCAGCGGTGTCCCGGTGCTGCACCGCTACGGCGTCTCCGACGACGACGCGTTCGCGGTGGGACTCACCTGCGGCGGGATCCTCGACGTCTACGTGGAGAAGGTCGACCGCACCACGTTCCCCGAGCTCGGTGCGATCGCCGCCGACATAGACGCCGGCCGACCGGTCGCGGTGGCCACCGTCGTCGAGCACCCCGAGGCCGGGCACGTGGGTCGCCGGATGGTGCTGCGCGCCGAGGACGGCACGACCACGGGCTCGCTGGGCAGTCCGCGGATCGACGACGCGGTGCGCGACGATGCCCTCGGGCTGCTCGCGTCCGGGCACAGCGCCACCCTGGTCTACGGCCCGGACGGCGAGCGGCGCGGCGAGGGGATGCGGGTCTTCGTGTGGGCCTTCGCGCCCAAACCGCGGATGCTGGTCTTCGGGGCGATCGACTTCGCTGCGGCGGTGGCCCGCGTCGGGGGTTTCCTCGGCTATCACGTCACCGTGTGCGACGCCCGCCCGGTCTTCGCCACCGCCAGCCGCTTCCCCGGCGCCGACGAGGTGGTCGTGCAGTGGCCGCACCGCTACCTGGCCGCCGAGGCCGAGGCGGGCAGGATCGACCGGCGCACCGTGATGACGGTGCTCACCCACGACCCGAAGTTCGACGTGCCGCTGCTCGAGGTGGCGCTGCGGCTGCCCGAGGTCGGCTACATCGGGGCGATGGGGTCGCGCCGCACCCACGACGACCGGCTCGCCCGGCTCCGCGAAGCGGGCCTGACCGACCCCGACCTGGCCCGCCTCTCCAGTCCGATCGGCCTCGACCTCGGTGCCCGGACCCCGGAGGAGACCGCGATCAGCATCGCCGCCGAGATCGTCGCCGGACGGTGGGGCGGCACCGGCGAGCCGCTGGCGTCGCGCACCGGCCGGATCCACGGGGCGGAGGAGTGAGCGCGATCCGGTGACCGGGGTCACACCCGCGCGCTAGGGTGCGCCCATGGGCGAACTCGACCAGCGCAGGCGGACCTGCCTCGCGGCCTGGACCACGTTCGTCGAGGCGGGCGACCCGGCCGCGCCGCTGGTCCGGCCCGAGATCCTGGACAGCTGGAACCGCTCCGGGGCCTCGGTGGCCACCGACGTCGGCCACGCGCCGCTGGCCGACGAGCAGGACACCGACCGGTTCTGGCGCGGCTCCCCGCTGCAGGTCGCCGTGGAGCGGGTCGAGTCCGACCTGCGCCGCACCGCCGAGGACGGCGACCTGGTGGTCGCGGTCACCGACCCCGACACCCGGGTGCTGTGGACCTACGGCGGCCGGGTGATGCGCCGTAAGGCCGAGAGCGTGAACTTCGTGGCGGCCGGCCGGTGGGACGACGCGTCGGTCGGCACCAACGCGCTCGACCTGGCCAACCGGCTGGAGCGGCCGGCGATGGTGTTCAGCGCGGAGCACTACGCCCCGATCGTGCACAACTGGGTCTGCTGGGCAGCACCCCTGCACGACCCGGTCAGCGGGGCCAAGCTCGGCGTGCTCGACATCTCCACCACCTGGGACCGGACCCACCCGATCGGCCTGGCCACCGCGCGGGTGCTCGCCCGACTGGTCGAGCAGGCGATGCCGCGCAGCTCCTACTACGGCGGTGAGCCCGTCGAGGAGACCCACGAGCCGGGGCTGGTGCTGAGCCTGCTCGGCACCGCGGAGGCGCGGGTCGACGGCCAGCGGCTGCTGCTGAACCGTCGGCAGAGCGAGATCCTCGCCCTGCTCGCGCTGCACCCCGACGGGCTCTCCCTGGAGCAGCTGCACGCCCTGCTGTACGGCGACCACGCGGTCACCTTCTCCACCCTCAAGGCCGAGGTGTCCCACCTGCGCCACGCCCTCGCCGGCCAGCTCGCCTCCCGGCCCTACCGGCTGCTGATGCCGATCTCCACCGACGTCGAGCACGTGCTGGGCCTGCTCCGGCGCGGCGACGTGGGCGCCGCGGTGCACGCCTACGGCGGCGACCTGCTGCCCGGCACCGAGAGTCCCGCGCTGGCCGAGATGGGGGAGTACGTCGCGGTCGCGGTGCGCGAGGCGCTGCTCGCCGACCCGCAGCCGGATGCGGTGCTGCAGTACAGCGAGCTGGCGCCGTACGACACCGCCGTGCTGGAGGCGTGCCTGGCGCGGCTGAGCGCGCAGAGCCTGCGCCACCCGGCGGTGCCGCTGCTCAAGGCACGGCTGGCCGTCGCCGGCGGGTGACCCCGGCCCTGACCACGGCCCTGACCACGGCCCTGACCACGGCTCGACCCCGGCTGACCCCCGGATGACCCGGCCCCACCGCCGCCTCACCTGGGGGACAACCTCCGACCAACCAGGACTCCCTAGCGTGAGCCGGGTCACAGGTCCCACGCGCTCAAGGGAGAGTCATGACCCGGATCAGCCTCACCGTCGACGGCCAGCAGGTCAGCGACGACGTCGAACCGCGCACCCTGCTCGTGCAGTACCTGCGCGAGCACCTCGGCAAGACCGGCACGGTCATCGGGTGCGACACCAGCAACTGCGGCGCCTGCACCGTGCACCTGGACGGCACCAGCGTGAAGTCGTGCAACGTGCTGGCCGTCCAGGCCGACGGCTCCGAGGTCACCACCGTGGAGGGCCTGGCCGGCGAGGACGGCGCCCTGCACCCGGTGCAGGAGGCCTTCCGCGAGTGCCACGGCCTGCAGTGCGGCTTCTGCACCCCCGGGATGATCATGCAGACCGTCGACCTGCTCGCGGAGAACCCGGACCCCTCGGAGGAGGCGATCCGGCTCGGGCTGGAGGGCAACCTCTGCCGGTGCACCGGCTACCACAACATCGTCCGCGCGGTGCAGCACGCCGCCGGCGCGCAGAGCGGCCAGGACGCGGAGGTGACGGCATGACCGCCGTGCAGGAGCCGGCCGCCGGAGCGGAGATCGGACGGGACCGGCGGCGCAAGGAGGACCAGCGGCTGATCACCGGCCGCACCCGGTGGACCGACAACCTCACCCTCCCGGGCATGCTGCACCTGGCGATGGTGCGCAGCCCCTTCCCGCACGCCCGGATCACCTCGATCGACACGGCGGCCGCCAAGGCCGCGCCCAACGTGGTCGCGGTGCTCACCGGCGCCGACCTCGCCGAGACCCAGGGTGCCTGCATCAACGCGTGGCCGGTGGTCGAGGACCAGGTCACCCCGGTGCACCTGCCGATGCCCACCGACCGGGTCGCCTTCGCCGGCGAGACGGTGGCGGTGGTGGTCGCTCGCAGCGCCGCGGCGGCGCGCGACGCCAGCGAGCTCGTCGAGGTCGACTACGACGAGCTCCCCGCCGCGCTGGACCTGAAGGAGGCCGCGGCGGCCCACGAGGCCGGCGGCACCCTGGCCCACCCCGACCTGGGCACCAACGTCAGCGCGGTCTGGCGCTTCGACTCCGCCGAGGCCGGCACCGGCGGCGACGTCGAGCAGGCGATCGCCGAGGCCCGCAGCGGCGGGATCCTGATCGAGCGGGAGTATCGCCAGCAGCGGCTGATCCCGGCGTTCATGGAGCCGCGCAGTGTGGTCGTGGACCCGACCGGTGAGCAGATCACGGTCTGGTCGGCCACCCAGATCCCGCACATCCTGCGCTTCGCGATGGCCGCCAGCACCGGCGTGCCGGAGTCGAAGATCCGGGTGATCGCCCCGGACGTCGGGGGCGGCTTCGGCGGCAAGCTCCAGCAGACCCCGGAGGAGATGATCGCCTTCGCGGTCGCCCGCCGGCTCGGCAAGCCGGTCAAGTTCACCGAGACCCGCAGCGAGTCGCTGCTCACCGGCCACCACGGTCGCGACCAGTGGCAGCGACTCACCCTGGCCGCCACCAAGGACGGCACCGTCACCGGGCTCAAGGTCGACCTGCTGGCCGACCTCGGCGCCTACGTCGCGATCGTCGGCGGCGGTGTCCCGGTGCTGGGTGCCTTCATGTTCAACGCGATCTACAAGTTCCCCGCCTACCAGTTCCAGACCACCAACGTGCTCACCAACAAGACCTGGACCGACGCCTACCGGGGCGCCGGGCGGCCGGAGGCGACGTACGGGATCGAACGGCTGATGGACGAGCTGGCCGCGGAGATCGGGGTCGACCCGCTGGAGATCCGGGAGCGGAACTGGATCACGCACGAGGAGTTCCCGTTCACCACCGTGGCCGGGCTGGAGTACGACTCGGGCAACTACGAGGCCGCCACCGCGCGCGCCAAGGAGATGCTCGGCTACGACGAGCTCCGGGCCGAGCAGGCCGAACGTCGCGCCCGCGGCGACCGGGTCCAGCTCGGGATCGGGGTCTCGACGTTCACCGAGATGTGCGGCCTCGCCCCCTCGCGGGTGCTCGGCTCGCTCAACTACGGCGCCGGTGGCTGGGAGCACGCGGAGATCCGGATGCTGCCCACCGGCAAGGTCGAGGTGATCACCGGGGCGTCGGCGCACGGCCAGGGCCACGAGACCGCCTTCAGCCAGATCGTCGCCGACCGGCTCGGCGTGCCCTTCGAGGACGTCGAGGTGCTGCACGGCGACACCCAGATCTCGCACAAGGGGCTGGACACCTACGGCTCGAGGAGCCTGGTGGTGGGTGGCGAGGCCCTGGTCAGGGCGGTGGACAAGGTGATCGAGAAGGCCCGCCCCGTCGCCGCGCACCTGCTCGAGTCCTCCGCCGACGACCTGGAGTTCAGCGGTGGCTCGTTCACCGTCCGCGGCACGGACAGTGCGCTGGCGATCACCGAGATCGCCACCGCGGTCTTCGCCGCCCACAACCTGCCCGACGGGATGGAGCCGTCGCTGGACTCCGAGGCCACCTACGACCCGGTGAACTTCAACTTCCCGCACGGCACCCACCTCTGCGCCGCGGAGGTCGACACCGAGACCGGTCAGGTCAAGCTGCGCAAGTACGTCTGCTGCGACGACATCGGGGTGGTGATCAACCCGCTGATCGTCGCCGGCCAGGTGCACGGCGGACTGGTCCAGGGCATCGCCCAGGCGCTCTGGGAGGAGGCGGTGTACGACGACTTCGGGACCCTGGTCTCGGGCTCGTTCACCGACTACCTGCTGCCCACCGCCGCGGACACGATCAGCTTCGAGATCGATCACACCAGCTCGCCCTGCACCACCAACTCGCTCGGTGCCAAGGGCGTCGGCGAGGCGGGCACGATCGCCTCCACCCCGGCGGTGGTCAACGCCGTCGTCGACGCCGTGCGCCACCTCGGGGTCAACGACGTCCAGATGCCCTGCACACCGGAACGGGTCTGGCGTGCGATCAACAGCGGATCGGCCGGTGGGTCCACCACCGAGGCGGCCGCGCCCCACTTCGACGCCTCGGAAGGAGAAGCACTGTGATCCCCGCCAGCTTCGAGTACGTCGCGCCGACCTCGGTCGAGGAGGCGCTGGCCGCACTGGCCGAACACGGCGACGAGGCCAAGATCCTGGCCGGTGGCCAGAGCCTGCTGCCGGTGCTGCGGATGCGGCTGAACGCCCCCGAGTGGGTGATCGACCTCGGCCGGATCGAGTCTCTGCGCGGCATCCGCGACGCCGGCGACCACCTGGCCATCGGGGCGATGACCACCCACCACGACGTCGGGCACGACCCGCTGGTGCACCAGCACGCGCTGTTGATCAGCAAGGCGGTCACCCACCTCGCCGACGCCCAGGTGCGCCACCGGGGCACCTTCGGCGGTGCCCTGGCGCACGCCGACCCGGCCGGTGATCTCGGTGCGCCGGCCTGCGCCCTCGGCGCCCGCTTCGTGGTGCAGGGGCCCGGCGGCACCCGCACGGTGCCGGCGGAGGAGTTCTTCGTCGACCTGTTCGAGACCGCGATCTCCGACGACGAGATCCTCACCGAGGTGCAGGTGCCCAAGTTCGACGGCTGGGGCGCGTCGTACGAGAAGTTCGTGCGGGTCGCCCACCAGTGGCCGATCGTGGCCGTCGCGGCCACCGTGCGGATGGAGGGCGACACCATCGCCGAGGCGCGCGTCGGCCTGACCAACATGGGCTCCACCCCGCTCCGGGCGACGGCCGTCGAGGAGGCGCTCGCCGGGTGCGCGGCCACCGAGGAGGGGGTGGCGGACGCCGCCGCCCTGGCCGCCGAGGGCACCGAGCCGCCCAGCGACCTGAACGGCGACGCCGACTACCGCCGTCACCTGGCCGGCGTGCTCACCCGGCGGGCGGTGCTGGCGGCCGCGGGCCGCAACGGCACCGTGGCGCCGGTCTGAGAAGGGGACGGGATGGAGCTCACCCACTCCTTCAGCGTGGCCTCACCGGTGGAGGCGACCTGGGAGCACTTCGGGGACATCGGCGCGCTCGCCGAGTGCTTCCCCGGTGCCCAGGTGACCTCGGTCGGCGAGAGCGACGACGGCGCGCCGACGTTCGACGGCACCTGCAAGGTCAAGCTCGGCCCGATCGCGCTGGTCTACACCGGCTCGGGCCGCTTCGTGGAGCGTGACGAGGCGGCGCGACGCTTCGTGGTGGAGGCCAAGGGTCGCGACAAGCGGGGCAACGGCACCGCCGGAGCGACGGTCACCGTGCAGATGGCGGCCGAGGGTGACGGCACCCGGGTCGAGGTGGCCACCGACCTGGCCATCACCGGCAAGCCCGCCCAGTTCGGCCGGGGCGTGATGCAGGACGTCTCGGACAAGCTGCTCGGCCAGTTCGTCACCTGTCTGGAGCAGAGGCTCGCCGGACCTCCCGCCGAGGCTCCGCCCGAGGCGCCCACCGACGCCGACGCCGGACCGTCCTCGGTGCCGACCGGCGCCGCTGCCGCCGAGGCGCCGGCCGATCCCGACGCCGGCCCCTCCTCGGTGCCGCCGCCCGAGCCGCCGCGTGCAGCGCCGATGCCCGCTCCGGTCGCGCCGGCCGACGACGACGCCCTCGACCTCGGTGCCGCCGTGCTCCCCGTCCTGCTGCGCAGCTATGGCAAGCAGGTCGCCGCGGCGCTCGGCGTGCTGTTCGTGGTGGTGCTCTGGCGGCGCCGGCGGCGGCGCTGAGCGGTCGCTAGGCGACGGCGTCGGGCTCCGTCTCCCGGCGCCGCAGCCGGGAGTGGCGATAGCCGTAGCCGACATAGACCAGCAGGCCGAGCACCAGCCAGACCACGAAGCGCAACCAGGTCTCCACCGCCAGGCTGGCCATCAGCCCCAGACAGCAGACGATCGAGGCGACCGGGACCAGCGGCACCAGCGGGGTGCGGAAGGGGCGCTCCATCTCGGGGCGGGTCCGGCGCAGCACCAGCACCGCGATCGAGACCACCAGGAACGCGAAGAGCGTGCCGATGCTGACCATCTCGGCGAGCACCGCGATCGGCACCAGGCCGGCCAGCAGCGCGACCCCGCCGATGGTGAGCAGCGTCATCACCACCGGCGTGCCCCAGCGGGGATGGACCCGTCCGATCACCGGCGGCAGCAGACCGTCCCGCGCGATCGCGAAGCCGATCCGGCCCATCGCGACCAGGTCGACCAGGATCACCGAGGTCAGCCCGGCCACCGCGGCGATCCCGATCAGGATGCCGGCCCAGGTGAGCCCGACCTGGTCGAACACGTCGGCCACCGCGTCGCCCTCGGAGAGGTCGGTGTAGTGCACCATCCCGGTGATCACCAGGCAGACCCCGACGTAGAGCAGCGTGCACAGGCCGAGCGTGCCGAGCAGGCCGCGGGGCATGTCCCGTCCCGGGTCCCGGGTCTCCTCGCTCAGGTTGGCCACCGCCTCGAAGCCGCTGTAGGCGAAGAACACCACCGCCGCGGCGACCAGGACGCCCGCGATCCCGTACGACGACGGTTCCGCCCCGGTCACGAACTGCCACAGCGGCGCGGTCAACGAGCCGGAGTCGGCGTCGCTGGGCTGCGGCTCGGGGATGAAGGGCACCCAGTTGCCGGTGTCGACGTAGAACGCGCCGACGGCGATCACGAAGAGGCAGACCACCACCTTGACCACGACGAGTCCGTTGGTGACCCACTTCGACTCGCGGATCCCCCGCATCGCCACCCAGCCGAGCAGCACCACGATCGCGATCGCGCCGAGGTTCACCACCGAACCCTCCTCGGCGAACCACTTGTCCGGGAGGTCGAAGACACCGGCCATGTAGCCGGACCAGCCACGGGCGACGACCGCACCGCCGAGGGCGAACTCCAGGATCAGGTCCCAGGCGATGATCCACGCGAAGATCTCGCCCATCGTGGAGTAGGCGTAGGTGTAGGAGCTGCCCGCGGTCGGCACCGCGGCGGCGAGCTCGGCGTAGCAGAGGGCGGCCAGCAGGCTCACCGCCGCCGCGATCAGGAAGCTGATCACCACGGCCGGTCCGGCGTTCTCCTTGGCCTGCAGCCCGGTGAGGGTGAAGATGCCGGTGCCGATCACGATGCCGACGCCGAAGCCGACCAGGTCGCGCGAGCGCAGGTTCTGATGCAGCTGCCCGGCCCCCGTCTCGGGTCGGGTCGGGTCGGTCCTGTTCTGCCCGATGACGTCCTCGACCGGTTTCGTCCGGAGCAGCTCGGCGAATCGCACCCGGTGACGCTAGCGGGTGGACAGGGCCCTCACCTAGCCTCGATAGCCTCGCCACCGTGGACGAGATGGGCACCGTGCTGGAGCGGATCGCCGGCGACCTGACGGCGGTGCAGCCCGAGCCGTCGCCGCGGACCCTGCTGCTGACGATGCTGCTCGGCGCGTTCCTGGTCGTTTGGGGGCCGGCCTGGCGTCGTACGCGACACGTGGTGACGATCGCCCATGAGGGCGGGCACGCGGTCGTCGCGATGCTCTGCGGACGTCGCCTCCAGGGGATCCGGCTGCACTCCGACACCTCCGGCCTGACGGTGTCGCGCGGTCGGCCCACCGGGCCGGGGATGGTGGCGACCGCCTTCGCCGGCTACCCGGCCCCGGCGGTGGTCGGGCTGATCGCCGCCCTGCTCGTCGCCGACGGCCGCGCGTTCGCCGCGCTCTGGGCCACGGTGCTCCTGCTCGCGCTGATGCTGGTCGCGATCCGCAACCTCTACGGGCTGCTGGTGATCCTGGTCGCGGGTGGAGCGACCATCGCGGTCTCCTGGTGGGCGGCGCCGGAGGCGAAGGTCGCGGTCAGCTACGTGGTGACCTGGGTGCTGCTGCTCGGGGCCCCGCGAGCGGTGCTGGAGCTCGCGGCCGAGCGGCGTCGTACCAGATCGGGGCGGTCGGACGCCGATCAGCTCGCCCGGCTCACGCCGATCCCGGCGGGGCTGTGGGTGGCCCTCTTCCTGGTCGCCACCGGTGCGGCGGCGGTGGTGAGCGCCGGAGCGCTCAGCGCCAACGCCCGCCTCTGAGTCCGATCACCACTCGGGCTGGTAGCCGCCCGACTCCTTCTGCCGCTCGTAGCGCTGCTTCTGCTTCTCGGCGCGCTCGTTCTGCTTCTCCAGCTCGCGCTCCTTGCGCTCGCGCTCCTGCTTCTTCTTCTGGTCCTCGTCGTTCTCCTTCTGGTCGTCCTTCTTCTTTTTCTGCTGTTGTTGCTGCTGCTGCTGCTCGATCTTCTTCTCCAGGCGCTCCTCGACGGCGGCGGCATCCTCCGTCTGCGCCTCGCCGCGGCCGGAGTCCTCGGGGCAGTCGCCGTCGCGCAGGGCCGTGAGACCGGCGTCCCAGGAGGCGATCGCGTCCTCGACGTCCTGCTCGTCGGCGTCCTCGTCCTCGACCAGCCCGTCCCCGACCGACTCGTGCGCCAGCGCCAGGTTGATCCGGACGGTGCACTCCTCGGCGGTGGGCACCGTGGTCAACGCGCTCTCGTACAGCTCGATCGCCGCGTCCAGGTCGCCGTCGGCGTGCTCGGCGGCGCCCCGGTCGAACGCGGTGACCCACTCCTCGAACGGGTTCACCCCGCCGGCGCTGTCGAAGGAGGCGGCCGCGTCGGCGAAGTCACCGCTGTCGAACGACTCCTCGCCGGCGCCCTGGCTGGTCAGCATCCGGGTCACCAGCACGGCGAGGACCACGGCGAGCACGGCCGGCACGACCCCCGCCAGCAGCAGCACCTTGCGCAGTCGTGGTCTCATCCTCGGCCTCCCTTGCCGCGGCGCCCGGCCAGCGCGCTGCGCGAGGTCCACAGTGCACGCCAGCCGGAGCGGAGCTCGAGCAGGACCAGCGGGAGCAGCGCCAGCCCGGCGATCCAGGTGACCTCGTTCTGTGCCCGCTCCTGGTCATCGTCGCCGCCCGGGACGTAGGTCGCCTCGAACTCGTCGGCGAGCGCGGCCATCCCCCCGGGCTCGGTGCGGGCGACGTAGTCGACGCCCAGCTGCCCGGCGAGCTCGCGGAGCGCGTCCGGGTCGGCCTTGGAGATCGCGTCCTCGCCGGTCGAGGGGTCCTGGACGAGCTCCCCGGGCTCGTCCAGGTCGTCGCCGGCCGGCATCGGGGCTCCCTCCGTGGTGCCGTAGCCGAGCACCAGGCCACCGGCGACCAGCTCGCCCACCTCGTCGTACGACGCGGTGTTGCCGTCCATCGTCCGCTCCCCGTCCGAGACGAACACGATCATCCGCCGCCGGTCGGGCCGCTGCTCCTGGGCATCGGTGAGGATGTCGACGAGCTGCTGACGAGGACGGTCCAGCGAGGAGCCGACACCACCGGTGGGCGACTCCAGCTGCATCGTCTCCATCGCCGAGGTGAACGCGTTGACGTCGGTGGTGAACGGCAGCTCGAACTGCACGTCCAGCCCGTAGGTCAGCAGTCCGAACCGGGCACCCGGCAGCGACCGGGCCAGCTGCTCCAGGTCCGCGCGGGCACCGTCGATCCGGGGCTGGTCGCCGTCGTAGTCCAGCGCCGCCATCGACCGGGTCCGGTCCAGCACCACGACCACCTCGACGTCCGCCACCTGGGTCGGTACGTCGGCCTCTCCGGCCGTCGGACGGACCAGGATCACCATCAGTGCGATCAGGATCGCCACGCGGCGGGCGATCACCAGCCCGAGCCTCAGTCGCGGGCTCATCGTCGGCCCCCTCGGCGGTCCTCGCCCTGGCGGTCGACCAGCGCGAGCACACCCTGGACCGCCCAGACGATCACCAGCAGGCCGACGCCCAGGGCGGTCACCACGATGCCGGTCTGGGGGCGCTCCAGGGTCTGCACCAGCGGCGGCTTCTCGATCTTCTTGGCCTCGAGGTCGTTGATGGACTCCACGATCCCGGAGGTGCCGCCGTCGATGCCGACCAGGGAGAACGTGCCACCGGTGTCGGTGGCCGCCTTCTCGAACTCGGCCTCGTCGCCCGGGCGCTCGGCGGTCGCGGGTGCGGCGATGGCGTGCACCACCGCGTCGTTCTCCTCCGCGTACTCCGTGGCCTCGGGGACGGTGAAGATGCCCTCGCCGATCGGGTCGTTGTCCGAGGCCAGCACGACCGCGCGGGCCCGGTCCTCGTCGGCGCGGTCGAAGCGCTGGACGCAGGAGACGAGGCCGTCGCCGAGCTGGGACGCGACGTCCTCCTTGATGTAGGTGCCCTCGACGTAGTCGATGTAGGAGTCGCCGTAGGCGAGCGCCGAGCCGAACGCCGTCTCGGCGACGCGCAGCTGCTCGCTGACGAAGTCGTAGTCGTCGGTCAGCGGGAAGACGGTGATCGCGGTCCCGTTCCAGATGGTCAGTCCGATCCGCTCACCCTGGAGCTGGGTCACGATCTCCTGGAACTGGGCGACCACATCGGCGTTGACCTCGGCCATCGAGTACGAGGCGTCCAGGCAGAGCATGATGTCGCGGTTGGCCTCGGACTGCTCCTTGGTCTGGGTCTCCTGCAGCCGCCCGGAGAGCAGGATCGCGCCGGCACAGGTGACCAGCGCGGCCAGCGTGAGCGCGGCGCCCAGCGCCGTCTGCCGGCGGACCAGCGCGCGGAAGCGCGGCAGCGAACGCAGCCGCGCGGTGTGCGCGACGTAGGTGGCGTCCTTCGGAGCGGGGCGCCACCACACCCGCAGCCAGACCACCAGCAGGGCGACGACCAGCACCGTCAGCGCCACCATCAGCCAGGGCCACAGGTAGGAGACGTCGCCCTCGGTCCACTCGTTCATCGGCCCACCACCTGGCGGGCCTGGTCCAGTGCCTCGTCGAAGACCTCGACCGCGCGGCCGTCGTCGTCGGGGGCGAACTCCGGCGGATACATCACGGTCAGGGCGTCCACCAGGTGCGGCGCCTGGAGCCGGAAGTCGGCGAGCGCCATCCGGGTGGCGGGCAGCGGGGAGACCTTCTCGACGTAGGAGCGGACGATCTCGCTCAGCCGCTGGTGTCCCGCCCGGGCCGGCAGCGCGCCGGACCGGACCTCGTCCTCCACCTGCTGGATCCGGCCGAAGTAGTCGTGCCGGATGTCCGGCGTGGTGTGCCAGGCCCGGGCGTCGGCACCGGCGCCGCGGCGCAGGCCGAGCAGCAGGACCACGGCGTAGTAGACGACGACCAGGCCGAGCGCGCCGACCGCGAGCCACACCCAGGCGCCGCTGAAGCCGACCGGACCGGCGAACTCCTCGGGCAGGTCAGCGGCGGCGAGCATGACGGTGCCTCTCCAACAGCCGGAAGACGGCGCTGATCGCGGACTCGGTGTCGCGCACCCGCTCGTGGACCACCCCGAGCTGGTCCAGCCGCCGCCGCATCCCGGACTCCTCGTGGCTCACCAGGGCGGCGTACTGCGCGGCCAGCCGGCGGTCGTGCCGGAGCCACTCGGGCACCTCGACGCCGCCGTCGACGTCGTACAGCCGGCCGGTCAGCGCCGCGTCGGTCGGGTCGACGTCGCCGATGGTGAAGAAGAGCAGCTCGTGCTGGGCCAGCAGGCGGCGCAGCAGCTCGGCCGTCTCCTCGCTCACCGTCACCTCGTCGGCGACGATCACCATGATCGTGCGGCGCTTGACGGTGCGGATGGCGTAGCGCAGCAGCGCGGCCAGATCGCTGGCCGGCGCGTCCGGCGTGGTCGCGTCGTGGACGGCGGCGAGCAGGTGCTCCAGGTGCAGCTCGGTGGAGTCGAGCGGCCGCATGTGCTGGCGCTCGCCGTCGCCGAAGACCAGGCCCACCCGGTCCCCGTGGCGCACCGCGAGGTAGCCCATCATCCCGGCGACGAAGACGGCGAGCTCGCGCTTGCTGACCATCGCGTCGTTCGAGGCCGCCATCGACCGGCCGGTGGAGACGCAGAGCATCACGGTGTGCTGGCGCTCGGCGACGTACCGCTTGACCAGCAGCTGGCGGCCGCGCGCCGACGCCTTCCAGTCGATGTCCTTCACGTCGTCGCCGCGCACGTACTCGCGCAGGTCGTTGAAGTCGATGCCCCGCCCGATCTGGGCGGCGGCGTACTCACCCTCCAGCACCCCGCGCACCTTGCGGTGGGCGTGGATGGAGAGCTTGGACTTGACCTTCGTCAGGTGGGCCATCGCAGCGGCCCGGTCAGGGGGTGGGGATCGCCCGGAACACCGCGTCGATCACGGTCTCCGGCGACACCCGGTCGGCGAGCGCCTCGAAGCTGAGGTGGATCCGGTGGCGGAGGATCCCGTAGCGCAGCTCGCGCACGTCCTCGGGGATCACGTAGTGCCGTCCCTGCACCACCGCCATCGCCCGGGCCGCCTGGAAGAACGCGATCGAGCCGCGCGGACTGGCGCCGACCTCGACGTAGGCGGCGAGCTCGCGGCCGAGCAGCTGATCGATGTTCCGGGTGGCGCCGATCAGGGCGACGATGTAGCGCTTGATCGCCGGGTCGACGTAGACCCGGCGGACCATCGACTGCAGGTCCATCACGTCGGTGGTGCTGATCGCCGGCTGCACCTTGTCCATGTGCTGGCCCAGGGTGCCGTCGCCGATCCGGTCGAGGACCTGGATCTCGTCGGCCTCGGCCGGGTAGTCGACGATCTCCTTGATCAGGAACCGGTCCATCTGCGCGTGCGGGAGGACGTAGGTGCCCTCCTCGTCGATCGGGTTCTGGGTGGCCAGCACCATGAACGGGTCCGGCAGCGGGTGGATCACGCCGGCGATCGACGTCTGCCGCTCCTGCATCGCCTCGAGCATCGCGGACTGCGTCTTGGCGCTGGACCGGTTGATCTCGTCGAGCAGCACGAAGTTGCTGTGCACCGGACCGAGCTGGGTCTCGAACTCGTGGCGACGGGGGTCGTAGACCTGGGTGCCGATGATGTCGGAGGGCAACAGGTCCGGTGTGCACTGGATCCGGGAGAAGCGGGCCGAGACCGCCTGGGCCAGCGTCGACGCGGCGAGGGTCTTGGCCAGACCGGGCACCGACTCCAGCAGCACGTGGCCCTCGGCCAGCAACGTCACCAGGAGGGCGGTGCGGACCTTCTCCTGGCCCACCACGCGCCCGGAGAAGGTGGCGTTCACCCGGTCGATGGCGGCCTTGGCCCGGGCCAGCTCGGCGCTGGTGAGGGGCCCGGCCTCGGCGGCGGCGCCGGCGGGGTTGGTGTGGTCGGTCAGGTCGGTCTGGTCAGCCATGGGTCGAGCGGCTCCTGGGAGTCACGGGCACGGACGATGCCCGGGAAGCGTGACCGACCCGAGCCGTTCCCAAACCTACTGAGGCCGTCCGCGCGATCATCCCTGCGGTGTCCACAGCCGTCGACGCAGCTCCTCCTCGCGGGCCAGCCGTCGCCGGTCCCGCTCGCGGCGCTCGGCCAGTACCGCGCACAGGACCCGCTCGGCCGGGGCCCCGCGCGGCGGCGCCGGGGCGACGTACGGCGTCAGCTCGGCCGCCAGCGATCGGGCGACCTGGTCCCGGGAGACCGGGTCCACCAGGTCGGCACGCCCGAGGAACTGCCGGATCGCCAGCGCCAGGCCGGTCGGCAACGCGGTGATGTCCGCGCCGGCGGCCCACCCGGCCAGCTCCGGCGGCATCGGTGCGGGGGACGGCAGCCGCAGGACGACCCGCTCCCGCACCACGTGGGTGCCGGCGGCGTAGTCGCCCAGCCGCTTGCCGCGCTTGCTGAGCAGGATCGAGAAGAACGCCGGGGTGCCGGCGAACGCGTAGATCTCCACGTAGCCGATCAGCGCGCGGACCAGCGCGTGGTGGAACGTGATCGGACCGCCGTCGTCGCGGACGGTGCGCAACCCGAGCGCGAGCTTCCCCAGCGACCGGCCGCGGGTCAGCGTCTCCAGGGTGGTGGGGAAGATCGCGAAGACCACCACCGAGAGCAGCACCACGGCGGCGTCCACCAACGCCGCGTCCGCGCCGATCGTCGCGATGGAGAGGACCACCAGCACCACGACCAGCAGGAGCACGGTGACGGTCACGTCGATCAGGCCTGACGCCATCCGGACGCCCAGCGAGGCCGGCGGCAGGTCCAGTGCGACGCCCTCGCCGGTCACCAGGTCGTCGTCGGTGACCGTGGCGAACTCGGTGGTGGGTGGGGTGCTCATCGCGGCCAGCCTAGGCGCGGCAGGGTGCCCGCCGGTCGCGTCACTGTCCGTAGGGTGTCGACGTGCCCCGGATCGACCTGGACGCCTACGTCGACGCCCACGCCGCGCAGTGGGCGCGGATGGAGGCGCTGCTGCGGACCCGGCGCCGTACCGGGGCCGAGGCCGACGAGCTGGTCGACGGCTACCAGCAGGTCGCCACCCACCTCTCCGTGGTGCGCACCTCCGCGCCCGACGCGGAGCTGGTCGCCTACCTCTCCTCGCTGCTGGGCCGTGTCCGGGTCAGCATGCTGGCCGGCAAGGTGATCGGGTGGCGCAACGTGGGCCGGTTCTTCACCGAGCGCTTCCCGGCGGCGCTCTACCGGATGCGCTGGTGGTGGCTGGGCTGCCTGGCCGGCAACGTCGTGGTCACCGGCGTGATGATGGCCTGGCTGGTGCAGCACCCCGAGGTGGAGCAGTCCCTGCTGCCGCCGGAGCAGGTCGATCAGCTGGTGCAGAACGACTTCGCCAGCTACTACAGCGAGAACGCCGCCGGGGCCTTCGCCACCCGGGTGTGGATCAACAACAGCTGGGTGGCCGCACTGTGCATCGCGCTCGGCATCCTGGGGCTCCCGGTGATCTGGCTGCTGTTCAACAACATCGCCAACCTCGCCATCATCGGGTCGATCATGACCCGCCACGACCGCGCCGACCTGTTCTGGGGCCTGATCCTCCCGCACGGACTGCTCGAGCTCACCGCGGTCTTCGTCGCCGGGGGAGTGGGCCTGCGCCTCTTCTGGTCCTGGATCGAGCCGGGGCAGGTGAGCCGGGCGGCCTCGCTCGCCGAGGCGGGACGGACGGCGATCACGGTCGCCCTCGGCCTGGTCGTCGTGCTCGCGCTCAGCGGGGTGATCGAGGCGTTCGTGACGCCGTCGCCACTGCCGACCTGGGCGCGGATCGCGATCGGCGTGCTCGCCGAGGTCGCCTTCCTCACCTACGTCTTCACCCTCGGCCGCTCCGCCGCGCGCCGCGGTGGCACCGGAGACCTGGACGCCGACCTGCTCGAGGACCGCGCGGTCACCCAAGCCTGAGCACGGGCCTGAGCCGGCCCGACCGCTTCAGAGCCGGCCCTGGGCCTTCAGCGCCAGGTAGTGGTCGGCCAGCGCCGGCGGCAGGTCGGCCGCCTCGGCGTCCACCACGTCGACCCCCATCCGCTCCAGCACCCGACGGGTGCGGTCGCGCCGGTCCAGCTCGGCCGCCGCGGCCGCCGCGTCGTAGACCGCGTCCACGGTCAGCTCTCCGTCCCCGTCCCCGGCTCCAGCCGCGGCCAGCCGCCCGAGCTCCGGATCCCGCACCGAGGCCAGCACCACGTGGTGGTGCCGCAGCAGCGGGCCGAGCACCGGCAGCAGGCCCTCGCTCACCGCCGCCGGCTCCAGCGCGGTGAGCAGCACGACCAGGGCCCGCTGGCGGCCGAGCCGGGCCAGCGCTCCGGTCAGCACCTCCCAGTCCGCCTCCACCAGCGCCGGCTGCAGGTCCGCCATCTGCTCGGCCAGCCGGCCGGCGACGTCCCGGGCCCCGGCCAGCCGCTCCCGGGCGCGGACCCGGTCGTCCCCGGCGAGCAGGTCCACCCGGTCGCCGGCCCGGGCGGCGAGCGACCCGAGCAGCAGCGCGGCATCCATCGCCGCATCCAACCGCGGTACGGCGCCCACCCGGCCCGGCTCGTCATCGGCCGCGCCGACCAGGGCACGCCCGGTCTCGCTGTCCACGCCCACCCGCCCGGCCGAGGTCCGCGCGGTGTCCAGCACCAGCACCACCCGGCGATCGCGCTCCGGCTGCCAGGTCCGCACCACCACGTGGGCGGAGCGGGCCGAGGCGCGCCAGTCGACGGAGCGGACGTCGTCGCCCCGGACGTACTCGCGCAGCGAATCGAACTCGGTGCCCTGGCCGCGCACCCGCACCGCGGCGCGGCCGTCCAGGTCCTGGAGCCGGGCGAGGCGGGAGGGGAGGTGCTTGCGGGAGGCGAAGGGGGCAGGGCGCGCACCGAGCCGGGCACGTCGTACCGGCGCTGACGGGCGGCCAGGTGCAGCGGACCCCAGGAGCGCAGGGTGACCCCGTCCGCGCGCAGGTCGCCGCGGCGCTGCGGGTGCAGCGGGGTGCGGACCAGCCGGGTCTGTGCGCCGGCCACCCGGAGGCGGTGCCGGTTCTCCCGCGCCCCGGCGCTGGGCTGCCACGCGTCGCGCAGGTCGACCCGCATCCGCCGCGTGCCGGTGGCCGTCGCCTCCAGGGTCGACACGGCCGGGTCGCCGAGCCGGACCGGGGGGACGGGGCGACGCCGCAGGGCGAGGCGCCGGGTGCTCGGGGCGAGCAGCAGGTCGAACCCCGTCAGCAGCGCCACGGCGAGCATCCAGAGCGCGACGGTGCCGCCCTGCGGACGCAGCACCACGGCCACCCCCCGAGCAGGAGCAGGAGCGGGACGCGTCCGGAGATCATCACCACGGCACGGCGTCCGGTCTCAGCGGGGCACCGGGACGGCGGCCAGCGCCGCGTCGAGGACCCGACCGACCTGGACCCCCTCCAGCTCGGCCTCCGGGCGCAGCCCCAGCCGGTGGGCCAGGGTCGCGTGGGCCAGGGCCTTCACGTCGTCGGGGGTGACGAAGTCGCGCCCGGAGAGCCAGGCCCAGGCACGGGCGGCGCGCAGCAGCGCGGTGGCGCCGCGGGGGCTGACCCCGAAGGAGAGTGAGGGCGACTGCCGCGTCGCGCGGGCGATGTCGACGATGTAGGCGGCGACCTCGGCGGAGACCTGCACCCGGCCCACCGCGGCGCGGGCCGCGGCGATGTCGTCGGCCCCGGCGACCGGGGTGATCCCCGCGGCGGTCACGTCGCGCGGGTCGAAGCCGTCGGCGTGGCGGGTCAGGATCTCGATCTCGTCACTGCGCGGCGGCACCGGCAGCACCACCTTGAGCAGGAACCGGTCGAGCTGGGCCTCGGGCAGCGGGTAGGTGCCCTCGTACTCGACGGGGTTCTGGGTGGCGGCCACCAGGAAGGGCCGGGGCAGCGGCCGGGTGACGCCGTCGGCCGAGACCTGACCCTCCTCCATCGCCTCCAGCAGCGCCGACTGGGTCTTGGGCGGGGTCCGGTTGATCTCGTCGGCGAGCAGCAGGTTGGTGA
Organism: Nocardioides sambongensis; assembly: GCF_006494815.1. NCBI lineage: Bacteria > Bacillati > Actinomycetota > Actinomycetes > Propionibacteriales > Nocardioidaceae > Nocardioides > Nocardioides sambongensis. Next base: position 2,589,594 of record NZ_CP041091.1, on the reverse strand, counting down.
AGACGGGGCCCTCCCGGAAGGCCAGCTCGCCGCCGCCGGCGTCGATCACCAGCGAGCCGGTGATGTCGCCGGGCATCAGGTCCGGGGTGAACTGCACCCGCCGGGTCTGCACCGCCAGGCTCGCGGCGAGGCTGCGCACCAGCAGCGTCTTCGCCGTACCGGGCACGCCCTCGAGGAGCACGTGACCGCGGCAGAGCAGGGCGACCAGCAGCCCGGAGACCGCGGCGTCCTGGCCGACCACCGCCTTCGCCACCTCGTGGCGCACGGCCAGCAGGCGCGACCGCAGCTCCGGGTCGGCTCCTGGGGTCGGGTCGATCTGCTCGCTCATGCGCGGTCGTCCTCTCTCGATGGCTGGGTCAGCTGGGTCAGGTGCTGCAGCTCGCGCGCGAGGCGGAGCAGCTCCTGGTCGGTGGCGGGCGGGGGAGCGTCGTCGGCGAGCAGCGCGAGGAGTCCACGCTCGTCGCGGGGCTCAGCGGTGTCAGCGGTCTCGGCGGCGTCGCGGGCGGCCAGGGCGGCGGCCAGCGCCCGCGCCTGCTCCGGTGCGGTCGCGGTGCGCGGCAGGCCGAGCCGCTCGCCGAGGTCGCGGCGCGCGGCCGCCCGGAGCGCGGCCGCGGCGTGGGCGCGGTCGTCGGCCCTGCGGTACATCCGGCCACGGCTGCGTGCGGTCTCGGCGGCGCGCACCACCACCGGCAGCGGCTCGGTGGACAGCGGGCCGAACCGCCGTCCGCGCCACAGCACCAGCGCGATCCCGGCGGCCAGCACCAGCACCAGGGAGGGCAGCAGCGCCCGGGGGAGCAGCGAGGCGAGGCCGACCGCCTCGTCGGCTGTCGCGTCGGTGGGGTCGGGGACGTACCAGACCAGGCGGTCGCGCGGCCCGAGCAGCCGCAGCGCCACCGCGGCGTTGTCGCCGCGCAGCACCTGCTCGTTGGTCAGCGCCTCGGCCCCGCCGAAGGCGCGGACGGCGTCGTGTCCGTCGGCGTCGACCGCCGCGAGGAGCGAGCCGTCCTCGACGGTGAAGCAGCCGGCGCCGGGGTAGGCGTCCGCGACGTCGACCACCAGGTCGACGTCGCGCAGGAAGTCGAGCTCGGCGGAGTCCGAGGCGCACCGGACCTCGACGTCCTCGACGGCCACCGGCCCGGCGGTCCCCGGATCGACCCGGCGCAGTGTCGGGTACGACGGCTCGACCAGCAGCAGGTCGCTGGACGCGGCGTCGTCGAGCATCCGGTCCGTGGCGCTCGGAGCCAGGTCGTCGGTGGAGGTGACCACCACGGTGGTCGACCCGTCCGGTGCCGCCCCGGCGAGCTCCTCGGCGCTGCGCACGATCTCCACCGTGACCCCGGAGTCGGCCAGCACCTCGGCGACCGCCTGCGCGCCGTCCGGCCCGGGGTTGCGCGGGTCCAGCCGCGCGCTGTACTCCGGCCCGCCCCGGCCGGCCCAGGCCGCCAGCCCGACCGCGAGGACGGTGGCCAGCGCCACCGCCGCCCACAGCCGCCACGAGGTACGACGCCCGCTCATCGCCGCGCCCCGGCCAGCGTGTCGTCGAGGTCGAGTACTCGGCGCGCGGCCTCCGCGGACGCCGGGTGGTCCCCGTAGTGGACCGCGTCGAAGCCGTCGGCGGCCGCGGCGAGCTCGGTCGCGCGGTCCGGCCGGGCGACCGCGATCGCGTGCCCGAGCTCGTGGGCGGTGGCCTGCGGCGCTCCCTCGATCGTGCCGCTCTCGACCTGCCGCAGCGCCAGGGCCCGGAACCCCTCGACCACGGCGGTCCGGGCGTCGCCGGAGGCCAGCGCCGCCTCGGCCCGGCCCCGGAGGGTGGCGGCGTCCACCGCCTCCCCGGTCAGTGCAGGTCCGGGCGAGCGGCGGCCGCCCGCCCGGCCGCCGCGGGCCCGGGAGAGCAGCCAGGCGGTGCCCAGCACCAGCAGCAGCACCACCAGGATCGCGGCGAAGGTGGTCAGCGCGGGCCATCCCTCGGCGGCCCCGATCCCGCGGTCGATCGTCCGGCCGATCCAGTCCAGCAGCCGCTCGACGATGCCGCGGTCGACGTACCGGGGGTCGGCCAGCTCCTCGGTCAGCCGGCGTCGCGCCTCCTCGCCGCTGGGGTCCAGCGGCGGTTCGGTCGCGACCAGCGCGGTGAGGGCGGGACTCATCGGGGCAGCAGGCCTGCCTGCCGCATCAGCTCGACGTCGTACCCCTCCTTGCGGATGCGCAGATCCAGGTACTGCAGCGAGCTCACCGCGCCGGCGAACGGGGTGACGAAGGCGTTCTGGATGACGCTGGCCAGTGCCTGGGTGGCTGCCAGGATCACGAAGACGTACTCCGGGGCGAGCACCGTGCCGATCTGGCCGGCCAGGCTGATCGGGGTGGTCAGGATGCCGGCCGCGATGCTGGTGATCAGCATCGTGAGCAGTGCGATCCCCAGCGTGCGCCAGTAGTGGCGCCCGGTGATCCGCCAGCTGCGACCCAGCGCTCGGAAGACGCCGCCGTCCTCCAGCATCAGGATCGCGCTGGTCAGGTAGGTGAGCTTGATCCACAGCCAGCCGAAGAGGCAGACCATCGCCACCCCGACGACCACGGCGAGTCCGACGGTGGCGAGCACCTCGCCGGTGAGCACGGCGACCAGGACCACCGGGACGACCAGCAGGCTGATCAGCAGCAGGCCGCCGAGTCCGACCAGCAGGCTCAGCCCGATCAGGCGCCAGCGCTTGCCGTGGGTCGCCGCCCAGGCCTCGCCCAGGCTCATCCGGCGGCCCAGGGCCGCTGCCCGGGTGACGTGGGCGACCATCCCGGTCACGAAGATCAGCCCGAGCTGGGTGGCGTAGAGGCCGAGCAGGAGCGCGCCGACCGATCCGAGCAGGCCGATCGCCTCGCCGGCGCTCAGGTCGTCCTCGGGGCTGCCGCCGGCGTCCAGGCCGGTGCCGAGCGTGAGCGTGAACAACAGGCTGAGCACGATCGGGACCGACATGCCGATCGCGGTGACGAGGGCGGCGGCACCGACGGTGGCCTTCGGGTTGTAGCGGATGATCCGGAAGGCGCCGTCGTACATCGAGCCGAGGGTCAGCGGGCGCAACGGCACCGCTCCGGGGCGGTGCGCGGCACCGAGCATGCCGGGCGCGGGAGGCGCCGTCGGTAGGCCCGGTGGCACCGGGTGGCCGGGCGGCGCGATGCCGGGCGGTGGGATGTACGTCGGCTGCGGCGTCGGTCCGTCGTCCTCGGGCGGTGGCGCACCCGGCGGCGGGAAGGACGTCGGACTCATCGGGCTTCCTTCTCGCGGAGCGGGCGCGGACGGCGTCATCCTTGCATCCCGCACCTTGCCCAAGAGCCCGGCGGGAGCGGGTCCGGGCCCGGGGTGCTTTCCGATTTGGACCACCTGCGGATCTCTGCCAAGATAGTCAGGTTGCTCCGGCGGGTCGCCGGGGTGCGCCACACCTTGACTACTGAATCGTGTCTCCCGCGCGGCTCGCACTTTGCGACATCGCACAGCGCGCCGCGGTGAGCCTCCTCGGTGGTCGACGTGTGTCACACCCCGTCCCCGAGGGAGATCCTCGTCCGTTGCTCGCAGCGGTCGGGGGAGACGCTCGGGGGAGACCCGATCAGTCCGACGCCCAGCTCCGCCAGGGGCAGGTGTCGGGCGGCCCACAACACACCAGTTCCACCCACGACCGGTTCGGTCGTGCGCGTTGCACAACGCGACACGCCCGACCTCGGGGGTCGGACACGGCAGACCCGGTTACGACGAGTAAGGACGAGAGAGACCTATGGCGGGACAGAAGATCCGCATCAGGCTCAAGGCCTATGACCACGAGGTGATCGACACCTCGGCGCGCAAGATCGTGGACACCGTCACCCGCACGGGTGCCAAGGTCGCCGGCCCGGTGCCGCTGCCGACCGAGAAGAACGTCTTCTGTGTCATCCGTTCGCCGCACAAGTACAAGGACTCGCGCGAGCACTTCGAGATGCGCACGCACAAGCGACTCATCGACATCATCGACCCCACGCCGAAGACGGTCGACTCGCTGATGCGCCTCGACCTGCCCGCCGGTGTCGACATCGAGATCAAGCTCTGAGGTATCTGCGATGACCGCCACTTTCGAACGCAACGTCAAGGGTCTGCTGGGCACCAAGCTCGGCATGACCCAGCTGTGGGACGAGAACAACCGGATCATCCCGGTGACCGTCGTCGCAGCGTCCACCAACGTGATCACTCAGGTGCGCAAGCCCGAGGCGGACGGCTACAACGCCATCCAGGTCGGTTTCGGCGAGATCGAGGGTCGCAAGATCAACAAGCCGCAGGCGGGCCACTTCGCGAAGGCCGGGACCACCCCGCGCCGCCACGTGGTCGAGATCCGCACCGCGGACGCCGCGGAGTACGCGATCGGCCAGGAGATCGGCGTCGACACGTTCGAGGCCGGCCAGGCCATCGACGTGACCGGCACGAGCAAGGGCAAGGGCTTCGCCGGTGTGATGAAGCGTCACGGCTTCTCCGGCGTCGGCGCCTCCCACGGTGCCCACCGCAACCACCGCAAGCCCGGCTCGATCGGCGCCTGCGCCACCCCGGGCCGCGTGTTCAAGGGCCTGCGGATGGCCGGTCGCATGGGTACCGACACCGTCACCACCCAGAACGTCACCGTGCACGCGGTCGACGTGGAGAAGGGCCTGATCCTGCTCAAGGGCGCCGTTCCCGGCCCCAAGGGCGGTCTCGTGGTCCTCCGCACGGCTGCGAAGAAGGGCTGATCGAGATGGCCAAGACCGTTTCCGTTGAGTTCCCCGCCGAGATCTTCGGCGTCGAGCCCAACATCCCGCTGATCCACCAGGTGGTCGTCGCCCAGCAGGCCGCGGCCCGCCAGGGCACGCACGCCACCAAGACCCGCGGCGAGGTCCGCGGCGGTGGCCGCAAGCCCTACAAGCAGAAGGGCACCGGCCGCGCCCGTCAGGGCTCGACCCGCGCGCCGCAGTTCGCCGGCGGTGGCGCCGTCCACGGCCCGCAGCCGCGTGACTACAGCCAGCGCACGCCCAAGAAGATGAAGGCCGCCGCCCTGCGCGGTGCCCTCTCCGACCGGGCCGCGAACGACCGGATCCACGTGGTCGAGGCGCTGGTCTCGGGCGAGGTCCCCTCGACCAAGTCCGCGCTGTCGGCCCTGTTCGAGCTGAGCGACCGCCGCAAGTTCCTCGTGGTGCTCGAGCGCACCGACACCGTCACCTGGCTGTCGCTGCGCAACGCCCCCGAGGTGCACCTCGTGGCCGTCGACCAGGTCAACACCTACGACGTGCTGGCCAGCGACGACGTGGTCTTCTCCAAGGCCGCGTACGACGCGTTCGTCGCCGGCGCCAAGCCCGCCAAGGAGGCCGACAAGTGAGCACGCTCCACAAGGACCACCGCGACATCCTGATCGCGCCGGTCGTCTCCGAGAAGAGTTACGGCCTGCTCGACGCGAACAAGTACACCTTCCTGGTGCACCCCGACGCCAACAAGACCGAGATCAAGATCGCGGTCGAGAAGGTGTTCAACGTCAAGGTCACCTCGGTCAACACCCTCAACCGTCCGGGCAAGACCCGCCGGACCCGCTACGGCATCGGCAAGCGCAAGGACACCAAGCGCGCGATCGTGAGCCTGGCCGAGGGCGACCGCATCGACATCTTCGGAGGTCCGGTCTCCTGACCGGGCGAGTGAAGGACTGAAGACATATGGCTATCCGTAAGTACAAGCCGACCACCCCGGGCCGTCGTGGCTCCTCGGTGGCCGACTTCGTCGAGATCACCCGGACCACGCCGGAGAAGTCGCTGACCCGTCCGCTGCCCAAGAAGGGCGGCCGGAACAACCAGGGCCGGATCACCACCCGGCACCAGGGCGGCGGGCACAAGCGCGCCTACCGGATCATCGACTTCCGTCGCTACGACAAGGACGGCGTGCCGGCGAAGGTCGCGCACATCGAGTACGACCCGAACCGCACCGCGCGCATCGCGCTGCTGCACTACGCCGACGGCGAGAAGCGCTACATCGTGGCGCCGAAGGACCTGAAGCAGGGCATGCGGGTCGAGGCCGGCGTCGGTGCCGACATCAAGCCGGGCAACAACCTGCCGCTGCGCAACATCCCGGTCGGTACCACCATCCACTGCGTGGAGCTCCGTCCCGGCGGCGGCGCCAAGCTGGCCCGCTCGGCCGGCAACAGCGCCCAGCTGGTCGCCCGCGAGGGCTCCCGCGCCACGCTGCGTCTGCCCTCGGGCGAGATGCGGTACGTCGACGTGCGCTGCCGCGCCACGGTCGGCGAGGTGGGCAACGCCGAGCAGTCCAACATCAACTGGGGCAAGGCCGGCCGGATGCGTTGGAAGGGCAAGCGCCCGACCGTCCGCGGTGTCGTCATGAACCCGGTCGACCACCCGCACGGCGGTGGTGAGGGCAAGACCTCCGGTGGTCGCCACCCGGTCTCGCCGTGGGGCAAGCCCGAGGGCCGCACGCGCAAGCGCAAGGCCTCCGACTCCCAGATCATCCGTCGTCGCAAGTCCGGCAAGGGTAGGAAGTAACTGACATGCCTCGCAGCCTGAAGAAGGGTCCCTTCGTCGACGACCACCTGATGAAGAAGGTGGACGCGGAGAACGACAAGGGTTCCCACAACGTCATCAAGACCTGGTCGCGCCGCTCGATGATCGTGCCGGCGATGATCGGTCACACCATCGCGGTGCACGACGGTCGCAAGCACGTGCCGGTCTTCATCTCTGACTCGATGGTCGGCCACAAGCTGGGCGAGTTCGCCCCGACCCGCACCTACCGCGGACACGTCAAGGAAGACCGGAAGGGACGCCGTCGATGAGCACCACTGAGCGTCACCGCACCAGCGCGCGGCGCGAGTCGCTGCTCGGCGACCAGCCGGGCGCGTTCGCCAGCGCGCGGTTCGTGCGGATCACCCCGATGAAGGCGCGCCGCGTCGTCGACCTGGTCCGCGGGCTGCCCGTGGACGAGGCGCTGACCAGCCTGCAGTTCATGCCGCAGGCCGCTGCCAAGACCGTCTACAAGGTCCTGGAGAGCGCCGTCGCCAACGCCGAGACCACCGAGGGTCTGTCCAGCGACGACCTGATCGTCTCGGTCGGCCGGGTCGACGAGGGCCCGACCATGAAGCGCTGGCGCCCCCGCGCCCAGGGTCGCGCCACCCGGATCAACAAGCGGACCAGCCACATCACCCTCGCGGTGCAGCCGGCGGACGTCGTCAAGAAGGGGAGCACGAAGTAATGGGTCAGAAGATCAACCCGAACGGCTTCCGTCTGGGCATCTCCACCGACCACAAGTCGCGTTGGTACGCCGACAAGCTGTACAAGTCCTACGTCGGTGAGGACGTCGCGATCCGCAAGCTGCTCTCCAAGGGCATGGAGCGGGCCGGCATCTCCAAGGTGGAGATCGAGCGCACCCGGGACCGGGTCCGCGTCGACATCCACACCGCCCGCCCGGGCATCGTCATCGGTCGCCGCGGCGCCGAGGCCGACCGGATCCGTGGCGAGCTGGAGAAGCTCACCGGCAAGCAGGTCCAGCTGAACATCCTCGAGGTCAAGAACCCCGAGACCGACGCTCAGCTGGTCGCCCAGGGTGTCGCCGAGCAGCTCGCCGGCCGGGTGCAGTTCCGCCGTGCGATGCGCAAGGCGATGCAGACGGCCATGCGGTCGGGCGCCAAGGGTGTCCGGGTCCAGTGCTCGGGCCGCCTCAACGGCGCCGAGATGTCGCGGACCGAGTTCTACCGCGAGGGTCGGGTCCCGCTGCACACGCTGCGCGCGGACATCGACTACGGCTTCTACGAGGCCCGCACCACCTTCGGCCGCATCGGCGTGAAGGTGTGGATCTACAAGGGCGAGGTCGCCGGCACCCGTGCCGAGCGTCAGGCCCAGGCCGCAGCCCGCGCCGGTGTCCCCGGTCGCGGTGGCCGCCCCAACCGTGGTGACCGCCCGACCCGTGGGTCGCGTGGGGACCGCCCGAGCCGCTCGGACCGTGAGGCTCCGGCGTCCGCCCCCGCGGCCGCCGAGGCCGGCGCCGCCGAGCCGACCACCGGAACGGAGTCCTGAGTCATGTTGATGCCGCGTCGCGTCAAGCACCGCAAGCAGCACAGCCCGAAGCGTCGGGGTGCTGCGAAGGGCGGTACCTCGCTGGCGTTCGGTGACTTCGGTATCCAGGCGGTCGAGGGTCACTACGTGACCAACCGCCAGATCGAGTCCGCTCGTATCGCCATGACCCGCCACATCAAGCGAGGTGGAAAGGTGTGGATCAACATCTACCCGGACCGCCCGCTGACCAAGAAGCCTGCCGAGACCCGGATGGGTTCCGGTAAGGGTTCGCCCGAGTGGTGGGTCGCCAACGTCAAGCCCGGCCGAGTCATGTTCGAGCTGTCGGGAGTCTCGGAGGACGTCGCCCGCGAGGCGATGCGCCGGGCGATCCACAAGCTGCCCATGAAGTGCCGTTTCATCACGCGAGAGGCTGGTGAGTTCTGATGGCGAACGCCACGCGCGCGTTTGAGCTGGACGAGCTCAACGACATCGACCTCGAGGCCAAGCTCCGCGAGGCCAAGGAGGAGCTGTTCAACCTGCGGTTCCAGGCGGCCACCGGCCAGCTGGAGAGCCACGGGCGGCTCCGCACGGTCAAGAAGGACATCGCCCGGATCTACACCGTGGTGCGCGAGCGTGAGCTCGGCATCCGGACCGCCCCGGGTTCTGAGGAGGAGAACTGATGAGCGAGCACTCTGAGCAGACGCCTCTGCGCAACTCGCGCAAGACCCGTGAGGGACTCGTCGTCAGCGACAAGATGGACAAGACCGTGGTCGTGTCCGTCGAGGACCGTGTCAAGCACGCTCTGTACGGCAAGGTCATGCGGCGCAACACCCGCCTGAAGGCGCACGACGAGCAGAACGACTCACGTGTCGGCGACCGGGTCCTGATCATGGAGACCCGCCCGCTGTCGGCGACCAAGCGCTGGCGCGTCGTCGAGATCCTCGAGCGCGCCAAGTAATTCACCAGTTCGGCCAGGCTCGTCCCGCGTGACGGGGCGAGAACCGGCACGACAATCAGGAGAAATCGATGATTCAGCAGGAGTCGCGACTCAAGGTCGCCGACAACACCGGTGCCAAGGAGATCCTTTGCATCCGGGTTCTCGGCGGTTCCGGTCGTCGCTACGCCGGGATCGGCGACACCATTGTCGCCACCGTCAAGGACGCCATCCCCGGCGGCAACGTCAAGAAGGGTGACGTCGTCAAGGCGGTCGTCGTGCGCACCGTCAAGGAGCGCCGCCGGCCCGACGGCTCGTACATCCGGTTCGACGAGAACGCCGCGGTGATCCTCAAGAACGACGGCGAGCCCCGTGGTACCCGCATCTTCGGCCCGGTGGGCCGCGAGCTGCGCGACAAGAAGTTCATGAAGATCATCTCGCTCGCCCCGGAGGTGCTGTGATGGGTAAGCCGAACCTCCGGATCAAGAAGGGCGACACCGTCAAGGTGATCGCGGGCAAGGACAAGGGCGCCGAGGGCAAGGTCATCAAGGTGCTCCGCGAGGAGCAGCGGGTGGTCGTCGAGGGCGTCAACCGCATCAAGAAGCACACCAAGGTCGTCGACCAGGGTGGTCGGGCCGGCAACACCGGCGGCATCATCACCACCGAGGCGCCGATCCACGTGTCGAACGTGATGCTGGTCGAGGGTGACGGTGTGACCCGCGTGGGTTACAAGCGCGTCGAGGTGACCAAGCGTCGCCCCGACGGCTCGGAGTACAGCTCCAGCCGTAGCGTCCGCATCTCCCGCAAGACCGGTAAGGAGATCTGAGGATGACCGAGACCACCGTGGCACCCGAGAAGGTGACCCCCGTCTCAAGACGCGGTACCGCGAGGAGATCCTCCCGGCGCTGAAGTCCGAGTTCGAGATCGCCAACGTCATGCAGGTCCCCGGTCTGACCAAGATCGTGGTCAACATGGGCGTCGGCGAGGCCGCTCGCGACTCCAAGCTGATCGAGGGCGCGATCCGCGACCTCACCGCGATCACCGGTCAGAAGCCGGCCGTGACCAAGGCCCGCAAGTCGATCGCGCAGTTCAAGCTGCGCGAGGGCATGCCGATCGGCGCGCACGTGACGCTGCGCGGCGACCGGATGTGGGAGTTCCTCGACCGGCTGCTGTCGCTCGCCCTCCCGCGCATCCGTGACTTCCGCGGTCTCTCGCCCAAGCAGTTCGACGGGCGTGGCAACTACACGTTCGGTCTCACCGAGCAGGTCATGTTCCACGAGATCGACCAGGACAAGATCGACCGAAGCCGCGGCATGGACATCACCGTCGTCACCACGGCCACCAACGACGACCAGGGTCGCGCGCTGCTCAAGCAGCTCGGATTCCCGTTCGCCGAGCGCTGAGAAGGCAGGGAGAGAAGACATGGCGAAGACCGCGCTGAAGGTCAAGGCCGCGCGTAAGCCGAAGTTCGCGGTGCGTGGGTACACCCGCTGCCAGCGGTGTGGCCGCCCCAAGGCCGTCTACCGCAAGTTCGGCCTGTGCCGCATCTGCCTGCGGGAGATGGCGCACCGCGGCGAGCTTCCCGGCGTCACCAAGTCCTCTTGGTGAGCTGACCACATCACACGAAGTTGCAGGTCCACCCGCCGGTGAGCGGGTGGAAACCACAGCAGAAGGAAACACATCATGACGATGACTGACCCGATCGCAGACATGCTCACGCGTCTGCGCAACGCCAACCAGGCGTACCACGACGCGGTGACCATGCCGTACAGCAAGCTGAAGCAGGGCGTCGCGGAGATCCTCAAGCAGGAGGGTTACATCACCTCCTTCGACGTCGCGGACAACGAGAACGGCGTCGGCCAGTTGCTGACGATCACGCTCAAGTACGGCCGCAACCGGGAGCGCTCCATCGCGGGCGTCCGCCGGATCAGCAAGCCGGGCCTGCGGGTGTACGCCAAGCACACCGGCCTGCCGAAGGTCCTCGGCGGCCTGGGCGTGGCGATCATCTCGACCAGCCAGGGTCTGCTGACCGACCGTCAGGCCAACCAGAAGGGCGTGGGTGGGGAAGTCCTCGCCTACGTCTGGTGACGAGGACCAGGAAGAAGGAAGCAGAACAATGTCGCGCATTGGCAAGCTCCCGGTTCCGGTCCCGGCCGGAGTCGACGTCCAGATCGACGGTGCGGTCGTGACCGTGAAGGGCCCCAAGGGCAGCCTCACGCACACCGTGGCCGCTCCGATCACGGTGGAGAAGGGTGACGGCGTCCTCGACGTCCAGCGTCCCGACGACCACCGCGAGAGCAAGGCCCTCCACGGCCTCTCCCGGACGCTCATCAACAACATGGTCGTCGGTGTCACCGAGGGCTACGAGAAGAAGCTCGAGATCGTGGGCGTCGGTTACCGCGTCCTCTCCAAGGGGCCGACCCAGCTCGAGTTCCAGCTCGGCTACTCGCACTCGATCATCTTCGACGCGCCCGACGGCATCACGTTCGCCGTCGAGGGCCCCACCAAGCTGGGCGTCCAGGGCATCGACAAGCAGCTGGTCGGCGAGGTCGCCGCCAACATCCGCAAGCTCCGCAAGCCCGAGCCGTACAAGGGCAAGGGCGTCCGGTACGCCGGCGAGCACATCCGTCGCAAGGTCGGAAAGGCTGGTAAGTGACCATGGCGATCACCCTCAAGCACCAGCGGAACCTGTCCGCTCGCGCCTCCTCGCGCCTGCGCCGCCAGATCCGTGGTCGCAAGAAGATCTCCGGCACCGCCGAGAAGCCCCGCCTGGTGGTCACCCGTTCCACCAAGCACATCACCGTCCAGGTCGTCGACGACCTCGTCGGCAAGACCCTCGCGTCCGCGTCGACCATGGAGGGCGACCTGCGGTCGCTCGACGGCGACAAGACCGCGAAGGCCAAGAAGGTCGGCGAGCTCGTCGCCGCCCGTGCCAAGGACGCCGGGATCGACGCGGTCGTCTTCGACCGTGCCGGCAACAAGTACCACGGTCGCATCGCGGCCCTTGCTGATGGCGCCCGCGAGGGCGGCCTGAGCTTCTGACCGCGAGAAAGACAAGGGAGACATACTCATGAGCGGACCCCAGCGCGGACAGCGTTCGGGCGGCGACCGCCGAGGCGGCCGTGACGACCGCCGCGGCGGCGCCGACAAGAACCAGTACGTCGAGCGCGTCGTCGCGATCAACCGTGTGGCCAAGGTCGTGAAGGGTGGACGTCGCTTCAGCTTCACCGCCCTCGTCGTCGTCGGTGACGGTGACGGCCTGGTCGGCGTCGGCTACGGCAAGGCCAAGGAGGTGCCCGCGGCGATCGCCAAGGGTGTCGAGGAGGCGAAGAAGAACTTCTTCCGCGTTCCCCGGATCCAGGGCACCATCCCGCACCCGGTCCAGGGTGAGAAGGCTGCCGGCGTGGTGTTCCTGCGCCCCGCCGCCCCCGGTACCGGTGTGATCGCCGGTGGCCCGGTGCGCGCGGTGCTCGAGTGCGCCGGCATCCACGACGTCCTGAGCAAGTCGCTCGGTTCGTCGAACCAGATCAACATCGTCCACGCCACCGTCGAGGCACTGCGGATGCTCGAGCAGCCCGAGGCTGTCGCTGCCCGTCGCGGCCTGCCGGTCGAGGACGTCGCTCCGGCGGCGCTGCTCAAGGCGAAGGCCGAGGGCGAGGCCGAGGCTGCCGCTGCGAAGACCGAGGTGAACGTCTGATGGCGCAGCTGAAGGTGCAGCAGAAGAAGTCGACGATCGGCTGCAAGGCCAACCAGCGCGAGACCCTGCGCACGCTGGGCCTCAAGCGGATCGGCGATGTCGTGATCAAGGAGGACCGTCCCGAGATCCGGGGCATGGTCCAGACCGTCCGTCACCTGGTGACGGTCGAGGTTGTCGGAGGCGAGTGACCATGACTCTCAAGCTCCATCACCTCCGCCCGGCGGAGGGTGCGAAGAAGGCCAAGACGCGCGTCGGTCGCGGTGAGGCCTCGAAGGGCAAGACCGCTGGCCGCGGTACCAAGGGCACCAAGGCTCGCAACCAGGTTCCGGTTGCGTTCGAGGGTGGCCAGATGCCGCTGCACATGCGTCTGCCCAAGCTCAAGGGCTTCAAGAACCCGTTCAAGGTGACCTTCCAGGTCGTCAACCTCGACCGGATCAGCGAGCTGTTCCCCGAGGGTGGCGACGTCACCCCGGAGACCCTGGTGGCCCGCGGTGCGGTGCGCAAGGGCGAGCCCGTCAAGGTGCTCGGCCAGGGCGACCTGACCGTGAAGGTGTCGGTGAGCGCGAACGCGTTCTCCAACTCCGCCAAGGAGAAGATCGAGGGCGCCGGCGGGACCGTCACGGTTCTGTGACCCGTTGTGGAGGGCGCGGCAGTAAGGTGTGAAGCCGACTGCCGCGCCCTTCGCGGATCCGGTGCGCCTTTCCGGCGCACCCCGAGCTCGGCGCCCCTGCGCCGGACTCGTGACGGTAGGCCGACCCCCTGCCTGTTAGGCTTCCCCGCGGCCGCTCGCACCCCGGAACAGTGGTCACCCGATGACCGGTTCCACGGCATGTGCCCGCGGCAGCCAGGAGTAGAAAGAGGACCCGAGTGCTCAGCGCGTTCGTGAACGCATTCCGGACACCGGACCTGCGGCGCAAGCTGTTGTTCGTCCTGTTGATCATCGTGATCTTCCGGGCCGGTTCGCAGATCCCGGCCCCGGGTGTGGACGTGGCCAACGTCGAGAGGTGCATCCAGATCGCCCAGGAGGGCGACAACGCCGGGCTCTACAGTCTGGTGAACCTCTTCTCCGGCGGCGCCCTGCTCCAGCTGACGATCTTCGCGCTCGGCATCATGCCGTACATCACCGCGAGCATCATCCTGCAGTTGCTCGTGGTCGTGATCCCGCGGTTGGAGGCCCTCAAGAAGGAGGGTCAGGCCGGCCAGACCAAGATCACCCAGTACACCCGTTACCTGACCCTCGGCCTCGCCGTGCTCCAGGCGACCGGCATCGTCGCGCTGGCCCGTTCCGGCGACCTGCTCCAGGGCTGTCCCGACCCGCTGCTGCACAGCGACGGCACGAAGACGTTCCTGGTCATGGTGATCACGATGACCGCCGGCACCGCGGTGATCATGTGGCTGGGCGAGCTGATCACCGAGCGCGGCGTCGGCAACGGCATGTCGATCCTGATCTTCTGCCAGGTCGTCGCGACCTTCCCGACCGCGCTGTGGCAGGTCGGCAAGCAGCAGGGCTGGTGGGTCTTCTCGGTGGTCATCGCGATCGGCCTGGTCATCGTGGCCGCGGTCATCTTCATCGAGCAGGCGCAGCGCCGCATCCCGGTGCAGTACGCCCGCCGGATGGTCGGCCGCAAGATGTTCGGCGGCAGCTCGACCTACATCCCGCTGAAGGTGAACCAGGCCGGCATCATCCCGGTCATCTTCGCCTCGTCGCTGCTCTACCTGCCGGCGATGGCGGTGCAGTTCAACCAGAACAGCGGCGCCGGCTGGGTCGGCTGGGTCGACAAGTACCTGGTCGACCAGGGCAACCCGGTGCACATGGCGATGTACGTCGGCCTCATCATCTTCTTCACCTACTTCTACGTCTCGATCACCTTCAACCCTGAAGAGGTGGCGGACAACATGAAGAAGTACGGCGGCTTCATCCCCGGGATCCGGGCGGGCAAGCCGACCCAGGACTATCTGTCCTACGTCCTCTCCCGCATCACGCTGCCGGGCGCGATCTACCTCGCGCTCATCTCGCTGGTCCCGCTGGTCGCGTTCGTGATGATCGACGCCAACGCGAACTTCCCCTTCGGCGGTACGTCCATCCTGATCATGGTCGGTGTCGCGCTCGACACGGTGAAGCAGATCGAGAGCCAGCTGCAGCAGCGCAACTACGAAGGATTCCTGCGGTAATGCGTCTTCTCATCATGGGCCCCCCGGGTGCCGGCAAGGGCACTCAGGCCAAGTTCATCGCCGAACGTGCCGGCATCCCGGCGATCTCCACCGGGGACATCTTCCGGGCCAACGTCTCCCAGGGCACGCCACTCGGCGTCGAGGCCAAGCGCTACATGGACGCCGGCGAGTACGTGCCGGACACGGTCACCAACGACATGGTGCGCAACCGGATCGCCGAGCCCGACGCCGCAGCGGGCTTCCTGCTCGACGGCTACCCGCGGACGCTCGCGCAGGTCGAGGAGCTCGACTCCATGCTGGCCGGCTCCGGTCACGACCTCGACGCGGTCGTGGTGCTGACCGCGGACCCCGACGAGCTCGTCGCGCGACTGCTGCAGCGGGCCACCATCGAGGGTCGGGCGGACGACACCGAAGAAGTGATCCGCCGGCGCCAGGAGGTCTACCTGGCCGAGACGGAGCCGCTGATCGCGGTCTACACCGAGCGCAACCTGGTCCGCGCCGTGGACGGCATGGGCGAGGTCGACGAGGTCACCGAGCGGATCCTCGGCGCCCTCGAGCTCACCGCGCAGGGCTGATCCGCCTCGTCGGGAGGTCACCTCGTGTTCGGCGATCGTCGGATCCAGATCAAGACACCCGACCAGGTCCGCTCCATGCGGGCGGCCGGTCTGGTGGTGGGCGAGACGTTGGAGCTGCTGCGCTCCAGCGTCCGGCCCGGGATCAGCACCGCCGAGCTCGATCGGATCGCGGCCGAGAGCATCCGGTCCCACGGGGCGGAGCCCTCGTTCCTCGGCTACGGCGAACCGCCGTTCCCGGCGACGATCTGCGCCTCGGTCAACGAGGAGGTCGTGCACGGCATCCCCGGTGACCGGGTGCTCGCCGAGGGCGACGTGATCTCCATCGACTGCGGCGCGATCGTGGACGGCTGGCACGGCGATGCTGCGATCACGGTGCCGGTGGGCGCCGTCGCCGCCGAGGTGGCCGAGCTGCTCCGAGTGACCGAGGACGCCCTGTGGGCGGGGCTCGCCGCCGTGCACGACGGTGGCCGGGTCAGCGACATCTCGCACGCCGTGGAGACCTCGGTCCGTGCCCGCGGCGGCTACGGCATCGTCGAGGACTACACCGGGCACGGGATCGGCACCGCGATGCACATGGCCCCCGACGTGCCCAACCACGGCCGTCCGGGTCGTGGAGCCCGGCTGAAGCCCGGCGTCGCGCTGGCGGTCGAGCCGATGGTGGTGCTCGGGGACCAGGCGAACGGGATCGCCGAGGACGAGTGGACCGTGGTCACCCTCGACGGCTCCTGGGCCGCCCACTACGAGCACACCTTCGCCCTCACCGCGACGGGGGTGTGGGTGCTCACGGCCCTCGACGGCGGCCGGGAGCGGCTCACCGCCCTCGGCGCCCCGTACGGCGGTCCGGCAGACTGACCGGGTGGACACCCCCGACGTCATCACCCCGGCCGGGCTCGCCGCCCGTCCGATGCTCTTCGCCTCCGGGCCCGACGCCTACGTCGTCGACCGCGTGGTCCGGACGTGGTCCACGCCCGACGGGTCCTCGCGGAGCTGGGGCGAGCAGGTGGTGGCGGCGCTGGAGCCGGGGGAGCGGGCACTGGGGGCGCTCTCGTTCGCTCCCGGAGCACCCGGCATCCTGCACCAGGTGGTGGGTGCCGAGCGGGCACTGCGCGGTCCGGCCGCCCCGGCGGCGGACCGGGAGTGGCGGGTGCGGGAGTTCCCCACCTCCGCCGAGTACGCCGACATGGTCCGCGCCGCGCTCGACCAGATCGCCGACGGTGACCTGCACAAGGTGGTGCTGGGCCGCTGCCTGGACGTGGTCAGTGATCCGCCGCTCGACCCGACCGAGCTGCTCGACCGGCTGCTGGAGACCCGACCCGGGCGCTATGTGTTCTCGGTGCCGCTGAGCGCGGGGGATGCGGCCGGCCCGCTCCTGGTCGGGGCCAGTCCCGAGCTGTTGGTGCGTCGTACCGGTGAGCACATCCAGTGCACGCCGCTGGCCGGGTCGGTGCCCCGGTCCGAGGACCCGGAGGAGGACCGGCAGCGCTCCGAGCGGCTGCTCGACTCCGCCAAGGACCTCGCCGAGCACGCCTACGTGGTCGACGCCATCGTGACCGCCCTGAAGGAGGTCTGCGTCGAGGTGGAGGCGCCGGTCCGGCCCGAGGTGATCGCGACCGACACCGTCTGGCACCTGGCCTCCCCGATCACCGCCCGGCTGTCCGCCGGCGTCGCTGGTCCGAGCGCGCTGGCCCTCGCCCAGATGCTGCACCCGACCCCGGCCGTGGGCGGCGTACCGGTGGAGGCGGCGCAGGCGACGATCGCGGCCCTGGAGGGCGACCTGCGCGACTACTTCGCGGGCTGCGTCGGCTGGGTGGACGGCGCCGGCGACGGCGAGTTCGCGGTCACCATCCGCGCCGCGGTCATCGACGGCGCGCACCTGCGGCTCTTCGCGGGCGCCGGCATCGTGGCCGGCTCCGACCCCGACTCCGAGGTGCGCGAGACCGGCGCCAAGCTCGCCACCATGGCGCGGGTCACCGGCCTGCCCTGACCGCGACCCCGCTCAGGCCGGCTCACCGCCCGCACCGAGCGGGTGCTTGAAGGTGCGTCCCGAATCACCGATGCTGGGCAGCACGTGGGAGGATGACGCCACCAGGGGGAGTACTCCTTCGCTCCGGGGTCGTCATCACGACCGGTCAGTGACGACCGGTCCGGGCCCGGAGGTCGCCTGTCCGGCGGCGGAAGAGACCTCGGGCGATCGAACGACCGCTCAGAAAAGGACTCTCAAGGACCCCATGGACGTCTCCACCCTCGAATGGACGATCACCATCGCCGTCACCGTCGGCGTGCTGATCTTCGATGTCATCGTCATCGCCCGCGACCCGCACGAGCCCTCGATGAAGGAGTGCGCGATCGCGCTCTCGGTCTACATCGGCGCCGCGGTGCTCTTCGGACTCTGGACGCTCTCCTTCCACGGCCACGACTACGGCATCGAGTTCTACGCCGGCTGGCTCACCGAGTACAGCCTCTCGATCGACAACCTGTTCGTCTTCATCATCTTGATGTCGGCGCTGAAGGTGCCCCGCAAGTACCAGCAGGAAGCCCTGATGGTCGGCATCGTGCTGGCGCTGATCTTCCGCGGCATCTTCATCGCGGTCGGCTACACGCTCATCGAGAACTTCAGCTTCATCTTCTACGTCTTCGGCGCCTTCCTCGTCTACACCGCCTACACCCTGGTGAAGGGCTATCGCGACGACGAGGAGGAGCACCCCGAGGACAACAAGGTCGTGAAGTTCGCGCAGCGCCACCTGAACGTGGGCACCGAGTACCGCGGGCTCAAGCTGTGGTGGGTGGAGAACGGCACCCGGGTGGTCTCGCCCATCCTGATCGTGATCATCGCGCTGGGCGTCACCGACATCCTCTTCGCCCTGGACTCGATCCCGGCGATCTTCGGCATCACCCAGGAGCCCTACCTGGTCTTCACCGCGAACGTCTTCGCGCTGATGGGCCTGCGCCAGCTCTACTTCCTGCTCGGCGGGCTGCTGAAGAAGCTGGTCTACCTCGCGCTGGGACTGGCGTTCATCCTCGCCTTCATCGGCGTCAAGCTGGTCCTGCACGCGCTGCACGAGAACGAGCTGCCGTTCATCAACGGCGGCGAGCACGTCGCCGTACCGGAGATCTCCTCGCTGCTCAGCCTGGGCGTGATCATCGCGACCCTGGTGCTGACGGCGGTGGCGAGTCTGCTGAAGACCCGCAACGACCCCGAGTACGCGGTGGTCGCCCCGGACCCCGAGGACGTCGACGACACCGAGGGCCCGGACTGGAACCGCTGACCCTCGCATAGGGTTTCCTCGTCCGCGCCCCGACGTCGACGAGGAACCCTGTGGATCGCATCCAGGTGCAATGGGCCGGTGTCTCGCGCACCTTCGCCGGCCCGCGCGTCGTGATCGGCCGCGAGGCCGGGTGCGACGTGGTCGTCTCCGACACGCGGGCCTCCCGGCACCACGTCGCGCTGCAGCGGGAGTCGTCGGGATGGGTCCTGGTGGACTCCTCCAGCAACGGCACCTACGTCGACGACCGACCCGTCACCCGTCACCCGCTCACCGGCTCGCCGCTCCGGATCCACCTCGGTGGACCGGACGGCGAGCCGGTGGTGGTGACGGTGGTGACCGCGCCACCACCCGCGCCGCCCGCACGTCCGGCACAGCCCCCGGCGCGTCCGGCACAGCCTCCGGCGGACCGCCCGCTCGCCCCGGCGACACCGCCGGTCGCCTGGAACCCCCAGGCGGTGCTGCCGCCGGGCCAGCTGGCCCACGGCCACTCCGTGGTGCGCCCGCAGCTGGTCGGCGCGGGGCGGAGCCTGACCATCGGGCGCGACCGCACCAACGACATCGTCCTCGACGACCCGCTGACCAGCCGGCGGCACGCCCGGCTGGACCCGGCGGCACCGGGCCGTCCGGCGGTGCTCCACGACCTGGGCAGCTTCAACGGCACCTTCGTCAACGGCCGGCGGGTCTCCGGCGCCGCACCGCTGGCGGACGGCTGCGAGGTGATCATCGGCAACCAGACCTTCCGCTGGGACGGTCAGCGCCTGGTGGCCTCGGCGACCACTCATGAGTTCACCCTCTACGCGGACGGCCTGACCCAGGTGGTGGCCGACGGCCGACGCCTGATCGAGAACGTCTCCTTCCAGCTCCAGCCGTCCAGCCTCACCGCCGTGATCGGCCCGTCGGGTGCCGGCAAGTCGACCCTGCTCGGCGCCCTCACCGGGCTCAGGCCGGCCAGCCAGGGGCGGGTGATCTGGCAGGGGCACGACCTCTACGCCCACTACGACCAGCTCCGGTTCCAGATCGGTCTGGTGCCGCAGCAGGACATCCAGCACCCGCAGCTCAAGGTGCGGGAAGGACTGGGGTACGCCGCTCGGCTGCGCCTGCCACCCGACACCACCCCCACCGAGCGGGAGGCGAGGGTCGGGTTCGTCGCGCAGCAGCTCCAGCTGACCGAGCGCCTGGACAACCGGATCGGCACCCAGCTCTCCGGCGGGCAGCGCAAGCGGGTCTCGATCGCCACCGAGCTGCTCACCGCCCCGCCGCTGCTCTTCCTCGACGAGCCCACCTCGGGGCTGGACCCGGGCCTCGACCTGGAGGTGATGCGGCAGCTGCGCGGGCTGGCCGACGACGGCCGGGTGGTGATGGTGGTGACGCACTCCGTGCTCGCCCTCGACCTGTGCGACAACGTGATGGTGCTCGCGCCGGGCGGCCGGATCGCCTACTTCGGCCCGCCGGCGGGGGTGCTGGGCCACTTCGGCCGGGACAACTATCCCGAGGTGTTCGACCTGCTCGACGACCCCGACCTCTGGCGTCGGATCCCGGCGCAGCAGCGGAGCATGGACACCGGTGCGGTGCGACCGGTGCAGGCCCCGCCCGCACCACCGCACCAGTCGTTCGGGCGGCAGCTGGCCACGCTGGTGGCCCGGAACGCCGCGGTGGTGCGCAGCGACCGGCTGCTGCTCGGGATGCTGCTCCTGCTGCCGCTGGTGCTCGGCGCGCTGAGCCGCCTGGTGCCCGGCGGCGACGGTCTCTCCCTGGACTCGACCAGCGAGGTGATCACCCGTCCCGACGGCACCACGGTGACGGTGCTGCAGGCCGCGGAGGCCACCCAGCGGCTGGTCGTCCTGATCGTCGCGGCGTGCCTGATGGGCACCGCGCTCTCGATCCGGGAGCTGGTGGGGGAGCGGGCGATCTACCGGCGCGAGTATGCGGTGGGCCTCTCGCCGGGTGCCTACTTCCTCTCCAAGATCCTGGTCCTCGGCTCCGCCGCGTTCGTGCAGGGCCTGGTGGTCACCTTCATCGCGACCGTCGGCCTGCCCGGTGCCGACGGTCCGCTGGGCACCCTGCGGGTGGCGCTCACCGTCGCCGCGCTCTCCTTCACCATGGCGGTGGTGGGCCTGGCCCTCTCCGCTCTGGTGACCAGCACCGAGCAGACCATGCCGGCGCTGGTCGGGGTGATCATGGTGCAGCTGGTGCTCTCCGGAGCACTCTTCGCGATCGCCGGACGCCCGGTCCTGGAGCAGGTCGCCTGGCTCTCCCCGTCCCGGTGGGCCTACGCCGCGGCGGCCTCGGCGATGGGTCTGGTCCGCGGCCAGGACGACCGTGAGACCGAGGACTGGATCGCGCTCGCCGGCGCCGGGCACTACCTGATGGACATGGTGATGCTGGGGCTGCTCTGCGCGGGCGCCGTGGTCGCGGGTCTCCTGCTGGTCCGGCGCAGTGCCACCAGCGCGGACTGATCCGACCCGGGAATGTCAGGGCCCGCGTGCGCCTTGTGTCAGTGATGTCCGTTGAACTCTCCGTCCTCGACCTGGTGCCGGTCCGCGCCGACCAGACCACCAGCGACGCCCTCGCCGCCACCGTCTCGCTCGCCCAGGCGGCCGACCGCCTCGGCTACCGCCGCTACTGGATGGCCGAGCACCACAACATGCCGGCGGTCGCCGCCACCAACCCGCCGGTGCTGATCTCCATGGTCGCCGCCCGGACCGAGCGGATCCGGGTCGGCTCGGGCGGGGTGATGCTGCCCAACCACGCCCCGCTGGTGATCGCCGAGCAGTTCGCGCTGCTCGAGGCCGCTTTCCCGGGCCGGATCGACCTCGGCATCGGTCGGGCACCGGGCACCGACCCGGTCACCAGCTGGGCGCTGCGCCACGGCGCCGGCGGAGTCACCGAGGACGCCGTCGCCCAGTTCCCCGAGTACGTCGACAACGTGCTCGCGATGATGGAGCCGGCCGGTGTCGGGCTCGCCCTGCGCGGGCGCACCCATGAGCTCCGGGCGACACCGGCTGCCGCCTCGGTGCCCACGATCTGGCTGCTCGGCTCGTCGGACTACTCGGCGAAGCTGGCCGCGGAGAAGGGCCTTCCCTACGTCTTCGCACACCACTTCTCCGGCAGCGGCACGGCCGAGGCGCTCGAGCTCTACCGCGCCAACTTCCAGCCCTCGCCCGAGGCGTCGCAGCCGCGGACGTTCCTGACCCTCAACGTGGCGGTCGCGGAGACCACCGCGCAGGCGCAGCGGCTCGCGGTGCCGCAGATGCTGCAGATGCTCGCCCTGCGCACCGGGCAGCCGCTGGTCCCGCAGCCCTCCGTGGAGGAGGCCGAGGCCACCTTCGCCGAGCTGCCGCTGCAGCACCGGGAGCTCGCCGAGGCGATGCGCGAGCGGTGGGTGGTCGCCGACCCGGTGACCGCCCGCGCCCGGATCGAGGAGCTGGCGGCGTCGTACGGCGTGGACGAGGTGATGGTGAACCCGGTGGCCGGTGCCGTCGAGGGGACCGCCACCGACGCCGTCCCGTCCCGCGTGCGGACCCTGGAGCTGTTGGCCGAGTGAGGCCGCGGCGTCGCCCCCGGCCGCTTGTGGATTAGGGATTCGACGAGGCGCCACCTTAAACTGGCGTGTCGGCCCAACATGGGTCTGTGTCGTGATGCTCGCGGCTGCCGGTCGGTTCCTTCCGGCGGGGGCTTCCCGACACGGCCAGATGAGGTCCACCACCGCTCCGGACGAGAGTACGGGCGGCGGAGGTTCCCGGGTCACCGGTAGGCACACACCCGATCAGATTTGTGAGGACATGGCCAAGAAAGAGGGCGTCATCGAGATGGAGGGCTCCGTTGTGGAGGCCCTTCCCAACGCGATGTTCCGCGTCGAGCTGAGCAACGGGCACAAGGTGCTCGCACACATCAGCGGCAAGATGCGGCAGCACTACATCCGGATCCTCCCCGAGGACCGGGTCGTGGTCGAGCTCTCGCCCTATGACCTGTCCCGCGGACGGATCGTCTACCGCTACAAGTAACGACCAGCCGCAACAGAAAGGGCTGACATGAAGGTCAACCCGAGCGTCAAGCCGATCTGTGACAAGTGCAAGGTGATCCGTCGCCACGGCCGCGTCATGGTGATCTGCGACAACCCGCGCCACAAGCAGCGCCAGGGCTGACGCAGCGCCCGGCCGCCACGGCGGCCGAGCACGACAACTGAACACATTCACGACGTGAGCGCTCAGCCGACGACCAGCGGTCGACGGTGAACCACCCCCGGAACGGATGGCCGGGGCCCGGGACCTCCGAGCGAGCAGCGGGACGCGCCACGACCAGACCACCGTGCATCACAAGGAGAACCGCCACTCATGGCACGACTCGTTGGTGTCGACCTCCCGCGCGACAAGCGCATCGAGGTCGCTCTCACCTACATCTACGGCATCGGCCGTACCCGCGCCCAGCAGCTGCTGGAGGCCACCGGCGTCAGCCCGGACCTCCGCGTGCACCAGCTGGGTGACGAAGAGCTGGTCAAGCTTCGCGACGAGATCGAGGCGAACTTCAAGATCGAGGGTGACCTCCGTCGCGAGGTCCAGGCCGACATCCGTCGCAAGATCGAGATCGGCAGCTACCAGGGTCGCCGTCACCGCCAGGGCCTTCCGGTCCGCGGTCAGCGCACCAAGACCAACGCGCGTACCCGCAAGGGCCCCAAGCGCACGGTTGCCGGCAAGAAGAAGGCCAAGTGATCCGACGCCTCCGGCGTCTCACTGCCTCACGACCAGTTCTTTAGTAGGAGATAACGCATGCCTCCCAAGGCTCGCGCGGGCGCGAAGAAGGTCCGCCGCAAGGAGAAGAAGAACGTCGCTCAGGGCGAAGCCCACATCAAGAGCACGTTCAACAACACGATCGTCACGATCACCGACCCGACCGGTGCGGTGATCTCGTGGGCCTCTGCCGGCACCGTCGGCTTCAAGGGCTCCCGCAAGTCCACCCCGTACGCCGCGCAGATGGCCGCCGAGGCCGCCGGGCGCCGGGCGATGGAGCACGGAATGAAGAAGATCGACGTCTTCGTCAAGGGCCCGGGCTCGGGTCGCGAGACGGCGATCCGCTCCCTGGGTGCGATCGGCCTCGAGGTCGGCACCATCCAGGACGTGACCCCCGCCCCGCACAACGGTTGCCGCCCGCCGAAGCGCCGGCGCGTCTGAGCCGCGACGAGAGACTGAAGGAGTCAAGAAGAGATGGCCCGTTACACCGGCCCCATGACCAAGAAGTCGCGTCGCCTCGGCGTCGACCTCGTCGGTGAGGACAAGGCGTTCGAGAAGCGCCCCTACGCCCCCGGCCAGCACGGCCGCGCGCGCGTCAAGGAGTCCGAGTACCGCAACCAGCTGCAGGAGAAGCAGAAGGCCCGCTTCACCTACGGCGTGATGGAGAAGCAGTTCCACCGCTACTACGTGGAGGCTGCACGTCGCCAGGGCAAGACCGGTGACAACCTGCTCCAGCAGCTCGAGGCCCGCCTCGACAACGTCGTCTACCGTGCCGGCTTCGCCCGGACCCGCCGCCAGGCCCGCCAGCTGGTCACCCACGGCCACCTGCTGGTCAACGGCAAGAAGGTCGACATCCCGTCGTTCCAGGTCAGCCAGTACGACATCATCGACGTGCGCGAGAAGTCGCTGGAGATGACCCCGTTCATCGTGGCGCGTGAGACCCACGGCGAGCGCGTCGTCCCGGCCTGGCTCGAGGCCCTGCCGAGCCGGATGCGCATCCTGGTGCACCAGCTCCCGGTCCGCGAGCAGATCGACATCGCGATCCAGGAACAGCTGATCGTCGAGTTCTACTCCAAGAAGTGACCCCATCGGCGCCCTGTCCGGCCCCTTCCCGCGTGGAGGGCCGGACGGGGACGCCGGAGTTTTCGCCCGATACCAATCTGTGAGGACCTCGTCCTCGTCGGTCTGGGTCGTCATATAGCGGTCGGCCCGGAAAGGAAACGAAACCAGTGCTCATCGCACAGCGCCCCACCCTGTCGGAGGAGACCGTCGACCAGTTCCGGTCGCGGTTCGTCATCGAGCCCCTCGAGCCCGGCTTCGGCTACACGCTCGGCAACTCGCTGCGTCGTACCCTCCTGTCCTCCATCCCCGGTGCGTCGGTCACCAGCATCAAGATCGACACCGTGCTCCACGAGTTCTCGACCATCGAGGGCGTCAAGGAGGACGTCACCGAGGTCATCTTGAACCTGAAGGGCCTCGTCGTCTCCTCCGAGCACGACGAGCCGGTCACCATGTACCTGCGCAAGTCCGGTGCCGGTGACGTGACCGCCGCCGACATCGCGCCCCCGGCCGGTGTCGAGGTGCACAACCCCGACCTGAAGATCGCCACGCTGTCGGACAACGGCAAGCTCGAGATGGAGCTCGTCGTCGAGCGCGGCCGTGGCTACGTCTCGGCCGTCCAGAACAAGGGCGCCGACAACGAGATCGGCCGGATGCCGGTCGACTCCATCTACAGCCCCGTGCTGAAGGTGACCTACAAGGTCGAGGCCACCCGAGTCGAGCAGCGCACCGACTTCGACAAGCTCGTCATCGACATCGAGACCAAGCCCTCGATCCTGCCGCGCGACGCGATCGCGTCGGCCGGAAAGACCCTGGTCGAGCTCTTCGGCCTGGCCCGGGAGCTCAACGTCGAGGCCGAGGGCATCGACATCGGCCCGTCGCCGGTCGACGAGCAGCTCGCCGCCGACCTCGCCCTCCCGGTCGAGGACCTGCAGCTGACCGTCCGGTCCTACAACTGCCTCAAGCGCGAGGGCATCCACACCGTGGGTGAGCTCATCGGTCGCTCGGAGCAGGACCTGCTGGACATCCGCAACTTCGGCGCGAAGTCCATCGACGAGGTCAAGGCCAAGCTGGTCGAGATGGGTCTGTCCCTCAAGGACAGCGCTCCGGGCTTCGACCCGGCCGCCGCGCTGGCCTACAACGACGACGACGACAGCTCGTTCGTCGAGGACGAGCAGTTCTGATCGCCTCCTAGTACGACGCCGTCCGGGCCGGCCCGGCCCGGACGGTCCACTACCCCGGTACCTGGTACGGCCGGGGAGAAACGAGAGAAGCAATGCCCAAGCCCAAGAAGGGTCCCCGCCTCGGCGGAAGCCCGGCCCACCAGCGCCTGATCCTGGCGAACCTGGCCACCCAGCTCTTCGAGCACGGCCGGATCACCACGACCGAGTCGCGCGCCCGGACCCTGCGTCCGTACGCCGAGAAGCTGATCACCAAGGCGCGCAAGGCGCACGCGGGGGAGAACCCGCTGCACCAGCGCCGCGAGGTGCTCAAGGTGATCGGTGACAAGGGTGTCGTGCACACCCTCTTCACCGAGATCGCGCCGAGCTTCGCCGACCGTCCCGGCGGCTACACCCGGATCACCAAGATCGGTCCCCGCCACGGCGACAACGCGCCGATGGCCGTGATCGAGCTGGTCACCGAGGCCTACACCCCCGCCGCGCCCAAGGCCGCTCCGGCCGCGGACACCGGTGAGGACGTGGTGACCGAGCCCGAGGCCACCGACACCCTCGAGGGTGAGGGCGGCGCGGTCGCGGAGACCGAGGAGACCCCGGCCGAGCAGGCCGAGGAGACCGCGGCGGACGACGCCGAGGAGACCCCGGCCGAGGACGCCGAGAAGGCCTGACCTCCCGCAACGAGACCGGCCCGGAGCGCACTGCGCTCCGGGCCGGTTCGTCTTTTCCCCGGGTCCCGGCGGGTGTCGGCGACGGTTCGTGCGTTCCCGGGGGCGACCGTAGACTTGGGGCCATGACGATCGACCTCGGCACGCCGCGCCACATCGACGACGCCGACCGCCAGGTGCTGCTGGCCGCTCCCCGCGGCTACTGCGCCGGCGTGGACCGTGCGGTGGTCACCGTGGAGCAGGCGCTGGACCTCTACGGGGCGCCGATCTACGTGCGCAAGCAGATCGTGCACAACAAGCACGTGGTGGCCAACCTCGAGGCGCGCGGTGCGATCTTCGTCGAGGAGCTCGACGAGGTCCCGGCAGGTGCAACCGTCGTCTTCTCCGCCCACGGCGTCTCCCCGGCCGTCGTCCGGGAGGCGGGGGACCGGGCGCTGAAGACGATCGACGCCACCTGCCCCCTGGTCACCAAGGTGCACCGCGAGGCGGTGCGCTTCGCCCGCGAGGGCTACACGATCCTGCTGATCGGGCACGCGGGGCACGAGGAGGTCGAGGGCACCGCCGGCGAGGCGCCCGAGCAGACCGTGCTCGTCGAGCACCCCGACGACGTGGACGGGCTCGAGTTCGCCGACGACGCCAAGCTGGCGTGGCTGTCGCAGACCACGCTGAGCGTCGACGAGACGATGGAGACGGTACGCCGGCTGCGGGCCAAGTTCCCGCAGCTGGAGGACCCGCCGAGCGACGACATCTGCTACGCCACCCAGAACCGCCAGGTCGCGGTCAAGGAGATCGGCGCCGCCGCGGACCTGGTGATCGTGGTCGGGTCGGCGAACTCCTCCAACTCCGTGCGGCTGGTCGAGGTCGCGCTGGAGGCCGGCGCCAAGGCGTCGTACCGGATCGACGACGTCAGCGAGCTGGACGAGTCCTGGTTGGACGGGGTCGGCACGGTCAGTGTCACCTCGGGTGCCTCCGTCCCGGACCACCTGGTCACCGAGGTGCTGGCCTACCTCGCCGCGCGTGGCTACCCCGACGCGCGGGCGGTGCAGACGGCCGAGGAGACCCTGGCGTTCTCCCTGCCCAAGGAGCTGCACCGGGACCTCAAGGAGGCCGGCCGCTCCACGAAGACCCCGGTCCGGGTGTGAGGAGGGTCCGATGGCCCGCTATCTCGATGTCCACCCGGACAACCCGCAGCCGCGGCTGATCCAGCAGATCGTCGACGCGCTCAACGACGATGCGCTGATCGCCTATCCCACCGACTCCGGCTATGCGCTGGGCTGCCGGATCGGCAACCACGCCGGACGTGACCGGATCCTGGCGATCCGCGGCCTCGACGAACGCCACCACTTCACCCTGGTGTGCCGCGACTTCTCGCAGCTGGGCCAGATGGTGCACGTCGACAATGCGGCCTTCCGCGCCATCAGGGCCGCGACGCCGGGCCCCTACACGTTCATCCTCAAGGCGATGCCCGAGGTGCCACGCCGGCTCTCGCACCCCAAGAAGCGCACCGTGGGCGTCCGGATCCCCGACCTTCCGGTGGTGAGCAGCCTGCTCGACGCGCTGGGTGAGCCGCTGCTGTCCAGTTCGCTGATCCTGCCCGGCGAGACCGAGCCGCGGACACTGGGCTGGGAGGTCAAGGAGGAGCTCGAGCACCAGGTCGACATCGTGGTCGAGGCGGGGGAGACCCCGGCCCAGCCGACGACCGTGGTCGACTGGTCCGAGGGCGTCCCGGAGGTCGTACGACGCGGCGCCGGTGACCCGGACCGCTTCGCCTGACCCGTCCGCACCCCGCCGCTCCCGCCGGCGGCCTCGTCCCTCCCCAGCCCCGTCCGTCCCGCCCCGTCTCGGAGGTAGCACCACTCATGTCGTTCCCGCGCCGGCTCGCCGTCGCAGCCGTCCTCCCCAGCACGCTCGTGCTCACCACCCTGGTCGCCCTGCTGGCCCCCGTCGGCGGCCTTCCCGGTCTCGCCGGCCCAGCGGGCGCCGCCGGTCCGGTGGCCGAGGCGGCGTCGAAGCCGATGGTCCGGAGCACGGTGACGGTCAACGGGTTCCGTCTGGCGGACGAGGGCAGGGTGGTGTTCTACGGGCGGGTGCGTTCGCCCCGGCCGGTGTGCCAGCGGGCGCGGCTGGTCAAGCTCCGGCAGGTCGACCAGGGGGCGCGGGCCGGAAAGTCCCGCACCTCGCGCTCCGGGCGCTGGCGGATCGTGTTCAAGGGTCGCCGGGTCGACCCCGACGGCACCTTCCGCGCGCACGTCGCCCGCACGGTGGTCCGGGTCGACGGTCGCCGGGTCGTCTGCGCTCCGGACGCCGTCCGCTACGACCCTACGAGCGGGAGCTGAACCGGCGCCGGACGCCGAGCACCGCGAGGCAGGCGGCGTAGCCGGTGAGCAGGGCGATGCCGTGGCCGGAGAGCCCCGACATCGTGGCCTGGACGATGCCGTCCTGCGGCTCGGCGATCGCGGCCGGTTGGGCGAGGGCCAGCAGCAGGACCACGCCCGCCATCGCCAGCGGCGGAAGCGTGCCGACCGTGAAGAAGTCGTCCGGTCGCACGGCCAGCGCTGCACCGACGCAGACGGTGACGAACGCCAGGTCGTAGAGGAGTCCGAGCCGGTCGGAGATGGCGAGGTCCACCAGCGCCGCGGTCAGCAGCACGGCTGCGCTCAGGCTCACCACCTCGCGCGCGCTCATCCGCCCCTCCTCCCAGAGGGTGCGGGTCTGCTGCTCGGGCGCGAGGCTCACAGGGTCGACGCTAGGGGGTCGGGGCGACCGGCCGGGGACGGCGCGCCGACCCGGCCCCGTCAGGCTCAGCCGGGACCCAGGCTCAGCCGGGCAGCCGCACGCCGCTGGCGGTGTCGAACACGTGGGCGGCCCCGGTGGGCACCCGCACGTGGATCACGTCGCCGGCGCCGGTGTGCCCGCGGCTGGGCAGGCGCACGGTGACCGAGGCCTCCACCCCGGGCGTCAGCGTGGCGCTGCCGTAGGCGAAGCCGTCGGCGCCGAGCTCCTCCACCAGGTCGACGGTGACCGGCACGCCCTCCCCGGGGCCGACCAACTGCCAGGCCTCGGCGCGGATGCCGACGGTCACCTCGGAGGTCAGCGCCGCACGGGTCTGTGCGGTCACCGGGACCTCCAGCCCGCCGAGCATCACCTTGCCGTCGGTCACGGCGGCGGGGAGCAGGTTCATCTGGGGCGAGCCGATGAAGCCGGCGACGAAGAGGTTGGCCGGGGCGTCGTAGAGGCCGAGCGGGGTGTCGGCCTGCTGGATCTCACCGGCGTTCATCACCACGACCCGGTCGCCCATCGTCATTGCCTCGACCTGATCGTGGGTGACGTAGACGGTGGTGATCTCGAGCTCGCGCTGCAGTCGCGCGATGTCCCCGCGGGTCTGCACCCGCATCTTGGCGTCGAGGTTCGACAGCGGCTCGTCCATGCAGAAGACCTGGGGCTCGCGGACGATCGCCCGGCCCATCGCGACGCGCTGGCGCTGGCCGCCGGAGAGCGCCTTGGGGCGACGCTCCAGGTAGTCGGTGAGGCCGAGCATCGCGGCCACCCGCTCCACCCGGACCCGCTGCTCGTCCTTGTCCACGCCGGCCATCTTGAGCGGGAAGGCCAGGTTGTCGGCGACGCTCTTGTGCGGGTAGAGCGCGTAGTTCTGGAAGACCATCGCGATGTCACGGTCCTTGGGGGCCAGACGGGTGACGTCGCGGTCCCCGATCAGGATCCGGCCCTCGTTGACCTCCTCCAGCCCGGCCAGCATCCGCAGGGTGGTGGTCTTGCCGCAGCCGGAGGGGCCGACCAGCACCAGGAACTCGCCGTCCTGGACCTCCAGGTCGATGCCGGGGACGGCCGGCTTGTCGGCGCCGGCGTACCAGCGTTGGGCGTGATCGAAGGTGATGCTGGCCATCTGGACGACTCCTGCTGTGATCTGGATCTCGCGGAATGCTTGCCAGCGTATATGTAAGTATGGTGAACTAACAAACATGTCCTGGCGCAATCCCACCGACCGCTCACGCCGTGAGCGCACGAAGCTCGGTCGCACCGACTCGCGTCGGCACCACCGCTCCATGTTGCTGCAGGACCTCTTCGCATCGGGCCCGGCCAGCCGCGCCGACCTGGCCCGCAGCAGCGGCCTCACCCGCGTCACCGTCTCCGACCTGGTCGCCGAGATGATCGCCGACGGACTGGTCGCCGAGCTCGGCGCGCCGACCGAGACGCGGGTCGGCAAGCCGCCGACGCTGGTCGGGCTGGTGGCCGACGCCAAGCACGTCGTCGCCATCGACCTCTCCGTGGACGACCAGGTGGTCGGCGCGCTGCTCAACCTGACCGGCGAGGTGATCAGCCGGGAGTCCCGCGACCGGGCCGGGCGCCGCGGCGAGGACGCCGTCGCGCTGGTCCAGGAGGTCGCCGCCGGCCTGATCGAGCGCAGCGAGCGTCCGCTGCTCGGGATCGGCGTCGCCACCCCCGGTGTGGTCAGCCCCGACGGCGTCGTGATCGCCGCGCCGAACCTGGGCTGGACCGACCTGCCGCTCGCCGAGCGCCTGCGCGAGGCGCTCGGACAGCCGGTCTACGTCGCCAACGACGCCAACACCGCGGTGGTGGGGGAGTACACCTACGGCGGCGGCGACGAGGACGGCGTGCTGCTGATCCGGCTGAGCACCGGTGTCGGCGCCGGTCTCGTCCTCGCCGGCT
Source organism: Nocardioides sambongensis (assembly GCF_006494815.1). Classification (NCBI taxonomy): domain Bacteria; kingdom Bacillati; phylum Actinomycetota; class Actinomycetes; order Propionibacteriales; family Nocardioidaceae; genus Nocardioides; species Nocardioides sambongensis. Next base: position 2,558,616 of record NZ_CP041091.1, on the reverse strand, counting down.
CGGTGGTCCACGGCCGCGGAGCGGCCGGCGAGATCGGCCATGTCCGGGTCGCCGCCGACGGCGAGACCTGCGCGTGCGGACGGCGGGGCTGCCTGGAGACCTTCCTCGCCGTGCCGCGGCTGCGCCGGCGCCTGGCCGAGCACGCCCCGGAGGCGGTGCTGGCCGAGGCCGGCGAGCGGCTCGGCGCCGCCCTGGCGCCCGTGGTCGCCACCCTGAACCTCGGCGAGCTGGTCCTCTCGGGCCCGCTCGACCTGGTGGAACCGTTGGTCCGTATCTCGGCCGACACCGTGCGGGAACGGGTGATGCCCGTCTCCGCCGAGCAGTTCGTGGTCCGAGCATCGAAGCTCGGCGACGACGGGGTCCTCGTCGGCGCGACCGGTCTGGTCCTCGCCGGCGAACTCGGGGTCTCGTGACCCGTCCCCCTCACATCACGCGGACCCGCCGGGTCCGCGTCCCGTCAAGGAAGCAGAGGAACAAGCAGTGCGCATGAAGAAGACACTGGCCCTGGCTGCCGTCACTGCCCTCCTGGGTGTGACCAGCGCGTGCGGGTCCGACGACAACGGTGGATCGAGCGCCGACGGTGGTCCGGAGAAGGCCGACCTCGTCGTCTGGCTCAACGGCGCCGACACCCCCCAGGAGGCCCGGGACTGGCTGAAGGAGACCTTCGAGGAGGAGAACCCCGGCTCCACGCTCACCATCGAGGAGCAGGAGTGGGACGGTCTGGTCGAGCGGATGACCACCGCGCTCTCCTCCGAGGACCAGACCCCCGACGTGGTCGAGGTGGGCAACACCCAGGCCCCGACCTTCACCACCGCAGGTGCGTTCAGCGACCTCACCGGTGACCTCGAGGACCTCGGCGGCGACGACCTGCTGCCGGGCTTCGTGGAGGCCGCCACCGTCGAGGGCAAGACCTACGCGGTGCCCTACTACGCGGGCTCGACCTACGTGTTCTACCGCAAGGACCTGTTCAAGAAGGCCGGCGTCGAGGTGCCGACCACGATGGACGAGTTCGTCGACGTCGCGGTGCAGCTGAAGAAGGAGAGCGGCAAGGCCGACTTCTCCGGCTACTGGCTGCCCGGCCAGGACTGGCGTGACGGTGCCGCGTTCCTCTGGGACGCCGGTGGCGACTTCGCCGTCGCGGACGGTGACGCCTGGACCGCCAGCCTCTCCACGCCGGAGTCCCAGGAGGGCCTGGCCACCGTGCAGCAGCTGTTCACCGAGGCCTCCGGCGCTCCGGCCGACGCCAACGAGAGCGACCCGGTCACCCCGTTCTGCGCCGACAAGGTCGGCATGATGTCCCGCCCGGGCTGGGTGTACGGGATGCTGACCGACGAGGAGTCGGGCTGCCCGGACCTCGCGAAGCAGATCGGCGTCTTCGCGCTCCCCGGCTCCGACGGTGAGCCCGCTCCGGTGCTGCTCGGCGGCTCCGACATCGCCATCCCGGCCAAGTCCCCGAACCAGGACCTCGCCCGCGAGGCGGTCAGCCTGATGCTCAGCGACGACTACCAGGGCATCCTGGCCGAGGCCGGCCTGACCCCGGCCAAGGAGTCGCTGGCCACGCTGCTCGGTGACGACGAGTTCGCGCAGGCGACCATCGCCGCGGCCTCCAACGCCAAGCTCACCCCGGCCGCCGCGAACTGGGCGACCGTCGAGGGCACCCGGGTGCTGGAGGACCTGTTCAGCCAGATCGCCCAGGGCGGCGACATCGCCGACCTGGCCGCGGACGCCGACGCGCGGATCGACGACGAGCTGAACTGAGGTTCCGCTGGAACCTCTGGACCACCCGGGCTGACCGCCCGGGTCCAGGAACCGCTGTCCGGGCGGGCGATCCCCGCCCGGACGGCGGACCGACCTCATGAGGAGGAAGCGCATGCCCCGCGGCGCGCCCGCAGCGACCCGCAACCCGCTGCCCGTCGGCCTGGTCATCCCGGCCGCGTGCCTGCTGGCACTCGCCCTGGGATACCCCCTGATCCGTCAGGTGGTGCTCTCGGCGCAGGAGTTCGGTCTCGCCCAGCAGTTCGGCCAACCACCGGCGTGGGTGGGTCTCCAGAACTACCGTGACCTGGTCACCGACCCCTACCTGTGGAAGGTGGTCGCCCGGACCGTCGGCTTCTGCTTCGTCAACGCGGGGCTCACGCTGGCCATCGGGATGGGCGTCGCCCAGCTGATGACCCGGATGAGCCCGTGGGTCCGGATGGCCTCGCAGATCGGGCTGATGCTCGCCTGGGCCACCCCGGTCGTCGCGGCGATGACCGTCTGGCAGTTCATGTTCGACACCGAGTACGGCCTGGTCAACTGGGTGCTCGTCCAGTTCGGCGGCGACTACGCCGGCCACTCCTGGCTGATCGAACCCCTCTCCTTCTTCGCGGTCGCCACGCTCATCGTGGTCTGGATGAGCGTCCCGTTCGTGGTGTTCACGCTCTACGCGGCACTCACCCAGGTGCCCGAGGACGTGGTCGAGGCCGCCGAGATCGACGGCGCCGGTGCGTGGGCGCGGTTCGTCCACGTCGTGCTGCCCACGATCCGCCCGGTGCTGCTGGTGGTGCTGCTGCTGCAGATCATCTGGGACCTGCGCGTCTTCACCCAGATCTACAGCCTGCAGAAGGCCGGCGGGATCACCCGCGACACCAACCTGCTGGGCACCTACATCTACTCGCTGGGCATCAAGGGCGGCGAGTTCGGTACGGCGGCCGCCGCCGCGATGTTCATGCTCGTGCTGACGGTCGTGCTGACCGCGCCGTACATCCGGATGATGATCAAGCAGGAGGAGGACTGATGGCCCGCCGCACCCCCACCCCGGTCCGCTACGGCGCCAACCTCGCCGGCCTGCTGATCGTCCTGGTCAGCGTCTTCCCGGTCTACTGGATGGTGAGCCGCTCGTTCCTGCCGCGCAACCGGATCCGCGGCACCGAGCAGGTCTGGTTCCCCTGGGACGGGACCCTGGACAACTACCGTCGGATGCTCACCGGTGAGTCCTTCCGCAGCGCCCTGACCACGAGCCTGGCGGTCACCCTGCTCACCGTCGTGATCGCCCTGCTCTTCGCCTTCCTCGCCGCCGTCGCGGTGAGCCGGTTCCGGTTCCGCGGCCGCCGCACGTTCATCATGACCCTGCTGCTGATCCAGATGATCCCCGCCGAGGGCCTCTTCATCTCCCAGTACAAGATGCTCGAGGGGATGCAGCTGCTGAACTCGGTGATCGGTCTGACCCTGGTCTACGTCGCCAGCGTGCTGCCCTTCACCGTGTGGACGCTGCGCGGCTTCGTCGACGGTCTCCCCAGGGAGCTCGAGGAGGCTGCGATGGTGGACGGCTGCTCCCGCACCCGCGCCTTCTTCACCATCACCCTGCCGCTGCTCGCCCCCGGCTTCGTGGCCACCGGCCTGTTCGCGTTCATCCAGGCCTGGAACGAGTTCACGCTGGCCCTGGTGGTGATGACCGACCCCGCCAAGGAGACCCTGCCGGTGTGGCTGATCGGGTTCTCCGAGTCGCGCAGCCGCGGCGTCGACTGGGGCGCGATCATGGCCGCGTCCACGCTGATCACCATCCCGGTGATCATCTTCTTCATCATCGTCCAGCGCCGCATGGTCGCCGGACTGACCGCCGGTGCGGTGAAGGGATGAGTGTCTCGGTGAACCCCCGTCCGACCGCACCAGAGGACGCGGCCGGCGTCGAGCGCCTCGCGCTCCAGGTGCAGCTGGCCTCCTTCGAGGGCCCGCGCCTGGCGCCGGAGTGGTCCGCGCTGCTGGCCGAGGGCCTCGGCGGCATCTGCCTCTTCGGCAGCAACCTGACCGGCGACCGCGACGACGTGGCCGACCTGGTCGCCGACATCCGCCGCGTCCGGCCGGCGGCCCTGGTCGGCCTGGACGAGGAGGGCGGCGACGTCACCCGGCTCCACATCCGGGCCGCCAGCCCGGTGCCCGGTGCCGCGGTGCTCGGTCGGATCGACGACGCCGACCTGACCGCCTCGGTGGGACGCGCCGTCGGCACGGACCTGGCCTCGGTCGGGATCGATCTCGACCTCGGCCCGGTCGCGGACGTGAACAGCAACCCGGACAACCCGGTGATCGGCACCCGCAGCTTCGCCGGTGACCCCGCCGTGGCCGGCCGGCACGTGGCGGCGTGGGTCCGCGGACTGCAGTCGGCCGGGGTGGCCGCCTGCGTCAAGCACTTCCCCGGCCACGGCGACACCGCCCAGGACAGTCACCTGATGCTTCCCGTGCTGGAGGCCGAGGTCGCGGTCCTCGAGCGGCGCGAGCTGCCTCCGTTCGCAGCGGCGATCGCGGCCGGTGCGGCGACCGTGATGACCTCCCACCTGGTGGTGCCGGTGCTGGACGACGCGCTGCCGGCGACCTTCTCCGCGGCGATCCTCGGACGGCTGCGGACGATGGGCTTCGAGGGTGCGATCGTCAGCGACGCGCTGGACATGGCCGGCGCCTCCGCCGGTCGCGGGATCCCCGCCGCGGCGGTCCTCTCCCTGGCCGCCGGGGCCGACCTCCTGTGCATCGGGCCGGACAAGCCGGCCGCTCTGGTCCGCGAGGTCCAGGCGGCGATCGTCGCCGCTGTCGAGGACGGGTCGCTGCCGCTGCAGCGGTTGCGGGACGCGGCCGCACGCACGGCCGCTGTCCAGGACCGGGCCGGGCATCCGGCCGGGACCCCCGGGGAGCCGGTGACCGCCGAGCGGCTGCGCGCCGCGACCCGGACCGCCTTCGACCTCGAGGGTGCGCTGCCGGACCTGACCGGAGCGCGGGTCCTCAGCCTGGAGACGGAGGCGAACATCGCCGTGGGCCCCGGCCGCTGGGGTGTCGACCCCGACCTGCGGGTCGACCCTGCCGACGCCGGGCTGCCCGACGGCCCGCTCGTGGTCCAGGTCCGTGACGCGCATCGTCGTACCGACGTCAGCGCGGTGCTGGCCCGGCTCGCCGAGCGCGACGAACCGGCCCTGGTGGTGGAGTGGGGCTGGCCGGGACCGCGGACCGGGTGGGACACCCCGGCCGGGGCTCACCTCGCCCGCCTGTGCACCTGGGGCAACAGCCGTCCGGCCATCGAGGCTGTCGAGGAGATGCTGCGAGAGGCCGGGTGGCGGCGATGACGGGCGCGATGCGGGTCGGGCTGGACATCGGCGCGACCAAGATCCTCGGCGTCGCCGTGGATCCGGACGGCCGGGTGGTCGCCCAGGTGCGCACCCCCACCCCCAGCGGCGGTGACGCCGTGGTGGCCGCCGCCGCGGAGGTGGTCGACAAGCTGCGGGCCGAGACCGGCTCCGGCCCCGCCCATGCGGTCGGCGTCGGTGTGCCCGGGCTGGTGGACACGGCGCGCGGCACGCTGCAGAACGCGGTCAACCTCGGGGTGAACGAGGACTGGTTCCCGCTCGGCGCCGCGCTCTCGGAGCGGATCGACGCCGCCGTCGTGGTGGACAACGACGCGAATGCCGCCGCGCTCGGGGTCGCGCGCCGCACCGACCACGACGACCTGGCCTACCTGAGCATCGGCACCGGCCTCGCCGCCGCGCTGGTGCTGGGCGGGCGGATCCGCCGTGGGCTGCGCGGCGCAGCCGGCGAGATCGGGCACATCCCGGTCGACCCGGCCGGCCCGCGCTGTCCCTGCGGGCAGGTCGGCTGCCTGGAGACCTTCGCCTCCGGGTCCGCGGTGGCGGCCGCCTGGCCGACCGCCTCGGGCCCCCGGCGCAGGCGCTCTTCGCGGCCGCCGCGGACGGTGACGCCGCGGCGATCGCCGTACGGGACTCGTTCGCCGCCCGGGTGGCCGACGCGGTGCGCCTGGTCGCCCTGGCCGTCGACCCGGCGGCCGTGGTGCTCGGCGGGGGCGTCGCCCACGTCGGCGACCCGCTGCTGGAGGCGGTGCGCGAGGCGCTGGGCCGGCAGGCCGCCGACTCGCCCTTCCTGACCTCGCTCGACCTGGCCGGGCGCCTCTCGATGATGCCGCTGGACACCCCGGTCGCCGCCGTCGGAGCGGCGATCCTGGGGGAGGAGGGACGATGAGCTCGCTGACCGTTCGGGGTGGCACCGATGCCGCCGGAGACCCGTGCGAGGTGCACGTCGTCGACGGTGTGGTCACCGACCCCGCCGATCTCGCCGACCCCGCCCGGCCGGTCGGGGACGTGCTCGACGCCTCCGGCCTGCGGGTGCTGCCCGGCTGGCTGGACCTGCAGGTCAACGGCGTCGCCGGGATCGATCTCACCAACGAGCCCGACCGGCTCTGGGAGGCCGGCACCGCGCTGGCCGGCTTCGGTGTGACCGGATTCCTGCCGACGGTGATCACCTCCGCCCCCGAGGCGCGGGCCCGCGCCCTCGAGGTGTTCGCGGCCGGCCCTCCCGCGGGCTGGCGCGGCGCGGTGCCGCTCGGCCTGCACTTCGAGGGGCCGATGATCGCGCCGACCCGCAAGGGTGCCCACCCCGAGCACTGGCTGCGCGCCCCCGCCCCGGAGCTGGTGCAGGGGTGGTCGCGCACCGACGGCGTGGCGATGGTGACCATCGCCCCCGAGCTGCCCGGCGCGGGCGAGGTGATCGACCTGCTGGTCGCGCGCGGGGTGCTGGTCTCGGTGGGGCACACCGCCGCAGCGACCACCCAGGTCCTCGACGCACTCGACCGCGGCGCCCGGGTGGTCACCCACCTCGGCAACGCGATGCCGCCGATCCAGGCGCGCGAGCCCGGGCCCGCCGGCGTCGCCCTGGCCGACCCGCGGCTGACCGTCGGGCTGATCGCCGACGGCCACCACCTGCACCGGGCATCGCTGACCGGGTACGCCCATGCGATGGGTCCGCAGCGCACCCTCGCGGTCACCGACTGCACCGCCGCGCTCGGGCTGCCCGACGGGGAGACCCGTCTGGGCGACCAGCACGTGCTGGTCGAGGCCGGGGCGGTGCGGTTGGTCGACGGCACCCTGGCCGGGTCCGCGGCCCCGCTGACCCAGTGCCTGCGCGAGCTCGCCGCCGCCACCGACTGGCCCACGACCGACGTCGTGGCCACCTGCACCAGCGTCCCCGCAGACCTGCTCGGCGACCCGGGCCGGGGCCGGATCAGCCCCGGCGCCCGCGGCGACCTGACCCTGGTCGACGACGACTTCGAGGTGGTCGCCACCGTCGTCGGCGGCCACGTCGTGCACCACATCGACAGCTTCGACGGAGGAGATCGCTGATGGAGGTCGTGCCGCTCGCCGGCGCCGAGGAGATCGGACGCGTCGCGGCGGACGTGATCGAGTCGGTGGTGCGACGCCGGCCCGAGGCGGTGCTGGGGCTGGCGACCGGCTCCACGCCGCTGCCGACCTACCGCGAGCTGGTCCGGCGGCACCGCGCCGGCGAGGGGCCGTCGTACCGGCGGGTGCGCTGCTTCAACCTCGACGAGTACGTCGGTCTGCCCGACGGGCACCCCGAGAGCTATCGGGCGACCATCGCCCGCGAGCTCACCGACGACCTCGGGATCGAGCCCGGCCGGGTGGCCGGTCCGGACCCGTCGCCCGCGGGGCTCGCCGATGCCGGCGAGCGGTACGAGGCCGCCCTGGAGGCGGTCGGCGGCGTCGACGTGCAGCTGCTCGGGATCGGCTCGGACGGCCACCTGGCGTTCAACGAGCCCGGCTCGTCGCTCGGGTCGCTGACCCGGATCAAGACGCTGACCGAGCAGACCCGGCAGGACAACGCCCGGTTCTTCGGCTCGCTCGAGGAGGTGCCGCACCACGTGCTCACCCAGGGCCTGGCCACGATCCTGCGCGCTCGGCACCTGGTCCTGCTGGCCAGCGGCGCCGGCAAGGCGGAGGCGCTCGCGGCGGCGGTGGAGGGGCCGGTCTCGGCCTCGTGCCCGGCCTCGGTGCTGCAGCACCACCCGCACGTCACCGTGCTGGTCGACGACGCTGCCGGCGCCCGGCTGGACCGCCTGGACCACTACCGCGAGGTGTACGACGCCAAGCCGGCGTGGCAGGGCCTCTGAGGCCGCTGGCGGATCAGGCCAGGTCGACGACCACCGGCGCGTGGTCGGAGGGGTTGGTCGCGCCGTTGGCCGGGTCGCGCTCGTCGGTGTCGATGAAGGCGCCGGTGACCCGCGCGGCCAGGGCGGGTGAGCCCAGCACGTAGTCGATGCGCAGGCCCCGGTTCCGCTCGAACCGCTGCCGGTAGTAGTCCCAGTAGGTGTAGACGTCCGGACCGGGGCAGTGCGGCCGCACCACGTCGACGTACCCGTCGTCGAGGAAGGCGGCGAAGGCCGCACGCTCGGGTGGGGTGACGTGGGTGGACCTGGCGAACTGGGTGACGTCGAAGACGTCCTCGTCGGTCGGGCAGACGTTCCAGTCGCCGACCAGCGCGGTCTGGCCGTCGAGCCAGCCACCGGCCGCCTCGCGCAGCCGGGCCAGCCAGTCCAGCTTGTAGACGTAGTGCGGGTCGTCGGGCTTGCGGCCGTTGGGCACGTAGAGGCTCCAGATCCGCACGCCGCCGCAGGTCGCACCGATCGCCCGTGCCTCCGCCGCGACCGGGTCGCCCCAGCCGGGCATCCCCGGGAAGCCGACCTCGACGTCCTCGATGCCGACCCGGCTGATCAGGGCCACGCCGTTCCACTGGTTGTAGCCGGCGGCGGCGATCTCGTAGCCCGCACTCTGCAGGCCCATCAGCGGCAGCTGCTCCTCCCGGGCCTTCGTCTCCTGGAGCGCCAGGACGTCGATCTCGTGGCGGGCCAGGAACTCCTCGACCCGGTCGATCCGCGATCGCAGGGAGTTCACGTTCCAGGTGGCGATCCGCATCCGGCAACGGTATCGGTCGGCTCATCGGTCGGCCCCGACCGGGCGCCGTGGGGTCGGTTCAGGTCGCTGCAAGCACCGGCGTCTGCGGATTTGTGATGCAGAGATTTTCTTGGATCGGGCGCGAAACCGCGGTTGTGATGGATTCTCCATCTCGGGAACGAAAGGATTTTTCATGCGTCACCACATCAACCGGATCGCGATCGCATCCGGGGCCTGCCTGGTCGCCGCCCTCTCCGGAGCGGGCGTCAGCGCCTACAGCGCCCCGCGAGCGAGGACGGCGAGGTGCCGACCTTCAAGGAGTTCAAGGCGTCGACCTACCGGGACGCCGACGGGCAGTACATCGTGAACGGCGACGAGCCGCTGAAGAGCACCGGCCAGCTCAAGAAGTTCTACGAGGCGATGGTCGCCCAGCAGCAGACGCCGGAGAACGGCCTGGTCGTCAACACCGTCAACGGCGTCGACGACGCCTGGTCCGACAGCGAGGTGGGGGCGCTCAGCTACTGCGTGAGCGACGACTTCGGCACCGACCACGCCGCCATGGTGGACGCGATGGCCGACGGTGCCGGACTGTGGGAGTCGGCCAGCTCGGCGATCGACTTCGTCTACGTGTCCGCCGAGGACGGTGACTGCACCACCAGCAACAGCGCGGTGACGTTCTCCGTCGAGCCGGTCAACACCAGCCAGTACATCGCCCGGGCCTTCTTCCCCTCCAGCTCCAAGAGCGTGCGCAACGTGCTGGTCGACGACTCCATCTGGGACTCCGGCACCTGGGAGCCCGGCGACATCCTCGGCCACGAGCTCGGCCACGCCCTGGGCTTCCGCCACGAGCACACCCGGCCCGAGGCCGGCACCTGCTTCGAGGACAACAACTGGCGGCCGCTGACGCCGTACGACGGCGCGTCGATCATGCACTACCCGCAGTGCAACGGCGCGTCCTCCGACCTGGAGTTCAGCGACTACGACGTCGAGGGCGTCCAGGAGCTCTACGGCTACTGACCCCCGCGTGCCGGGGCGGGGTGTCCTGCGGATCCGCAGGGATTCGGGGCACCCCGCTCCGGCGCCCTAGAATCGCCCGTCGTGGCACTCACCATCGGCATCGTCGGACTCCCGAACGCAGGCAAGTCGACGCTCTTCAACGCGTTGACCAAGAACGACGTGCTGGCGGCGAACTATCCGTTCGCCACCATCGAGCCGAACGTCGGCGTCGTCGGCGTCCCCGACAGCCGGCTCGGCCGGCTGGCCGAGATCTTCTCCAGCGAGCGGGTGCTGCCGGCCACGGTGGAGTTCGTCGACATCGCCGGCATCGTCCGCGGCGCCTCCCAGGGCGAGGGCCTGGGCAACAAGTTCCTCTCCCACATCCGGGAGTCCGCCGCGATCTGCCAGGTGACCCGCGTCTTCCGGGACGAGGACGTCACCCACGTCGACGGCGAGGTCAACCCCGGCAACGACATCTCCACCATCTCCACCGAGCTGATCCTGGCCGACCTGGAGACCGTGGAGAAGGCGGTGGTCCGGCTGGAGAAGGAGTCGCGCAAGGTCAAGGACCTGGTCGCCAACCTGGAGGCGGCGAAGGCCGCCAAGGAGGCGCTGGAGGCCGGCACCCCGATCATCGCCACCGACATCGACCGCGACCTGCTCCGCGAGCTGTCCCTGCTGACGGCCAAGCCGTTCATCTACGTCTTCAACTGCGACAGCGACGAGCTGGCCGACGAGGAGCTCAAGACCCGGATGCGCGAGCTCGTCGCGCCCGCCGAGGCGATCTTCCTCGACGCCAAGTTCGAGGCCGAGCTGGTCGAGCTCGACGACGAGGAGGCCGCCGAGTTCCTCGCCGAGGCCGGCATCGACGAGCCGGGTCTGGAGGTGCTGGCCAGGGTCGGTTTCGACACCCTCGGCCTGCAGACCTACCTGACCGCCGGCCCCAAGGAGGCCCGCGCCTGGACGATCAGGAAGGGCGCCACCGCCCCCGAGGCCGCCGGCGTGATCCACACCGACTTCCAGAAGGGCTTCATCAAGGCCGAGATCATCTCCTTCGACGACCTGGTCGCCGCGGGATCGATGGTCAAGGCCAGGGAGGCCGGGAAGGTCCGGATGGAGGGCAAGGACTACGTGATGGCCGACGGCGACGTGGTGGAGTTCCGCTTCAACGTCTGAATCGCCGTACAACCGCAGGTCAGAGGGGGTGTGACCCCTCCCGGCCCGCACACAGTCCGCAAGAAATAGCGTGATGGCTCGATCTGGCCGTTCGGAGGGCCGATCTCCCGACCCCGGGTGCGTGTCTCCGGCGGCGCAGGGGGCTTCGCCTTCCAGCTACCCGAGTCGGTCGGAATGGCGATGGCGACGCGGTCGACGCGACCGGAGCGAGAGATCATTCGAATCGTTTCTCATTATTGACCTGAGGGGCCGAATGGCTAAAATGAGAAACATGCCAGCAGCCAGCCCGTACACGAGCCCCGAGCAGCAGGCGGACCTCGAACGCCTAGGTGCCCGGCTGCGCGAACGCCGGAAGGCCCTCGGTGTCACGGTAGTGGCCTGTGCCGAAGCTGCTGGCGTGTCGCGCGTGACCCTGCACAGGATCGAGGCCGGCAACCCCTCGGTCACGATCGGCGCCTACATCAACGTTGCCGCCGCACTCGGACTTCACCTCGTCGTCCCGATCCTCGACGCTCCAGCAGCAGAACCGGCGACGATCACGGTCGGCGAGTACCCCGGTCTCCGCACGCTGGCCTGGCAGACCGACGCCGGCACCACCATCACCGAGGCGGAGGCGCTCAATCTCTATGAACGCGGATGGCGACACCTCAACCAGGAGACGCTGACTGACCACGAGAAGGCATTCATCCAGCACCTGGCGGACACCTACAGCAACGGGAGGCTCCTTGTTTAGGCGGCTGCACCATCAACAGGTGGCCGAGGTGCTGTCGATGCTCGACGGACCGCTCCTGGCAGAGCACAACTGCTGGTTCGGAGGCGGGACCGCGATCGTCCTTGCCAACGGTGAGTTCCGCGAATCGGTCGACATCGACTTCCTGGTCTCCGACCAGCGGTCCTACCGAGCGCTGCGCCAGATGGTCAGGGATCACGGGCTCGATGCCCTGGCCACGCGCGAGCTGGACGTGGGTCGAGCACCCTCTGTTGACGGTTACGGCATCAGGACCTCGGTGCTCGTTGCGGGGATTGCGATCAAGTTCGAGATCATCCATGAAGGTCGCATCGACCTCGACACTCCCACCCCGGGCGATGAGATCTGTGGCTTGCGGATCCTGACGCGAACCGACCAGGTCGCAACCAAGCTGCTCGCCAATGACGACCGCTGGGCAGACACGTCGACGTTCAGCCGCGACGTCATCGACCTGGCCATGATGAAGCCCGACACCGCCGCCCTGAAGGCCGGCGCGCGCAAGGCGGTCGATGCATACGGCAAGACGGTCGGCGAGAGCCTCGACAAGGCAGTCACCTACCTCCGAGATCGCCCGCAGCGTCTCGACGAATGCATCCGAGCACTCAAGATCGACGCGCCCCGAGCAGCCGTCTGGCAGAGCATCCGCGACTTGTCCGCACGATCCGCGAAGATCGAAGGTCTAGGTCGGGGCCCGGACTAGCCTGACGTCATGTCGGTGAGTCCGCGACGAACAACCTCAGGGTCTCCGACCGTCCAGCGGTCCGCAAACAGTCCGCAAGAAGTCCGGCCGAGACCGATCCTCGCCAACGACGTCCAACGGTCCCACGAACGCGTTTTCGCAGGTCAGACCGCGTTTTCCGGCCTCAACCAACGGTGACCGCCAATACCCGAAAACCCCGGTTCTCGTTCCGCTTCAACGTGTGAGTCGTCGCGTCTGCGCAGGTAGGTGGGGTAGCCGCTCTCGGTTTGCAATCAGAGTCCGCAAGACACACAGCCTGGCGGACCGAGATGGCTCTCGGCGGGACACGGATCGGCACACAGGATCGGCGCAGGGAGCATCACGGGCGGGACTGCCCGACTGACATGGCGAGGCTGATTCGGGCCAAGGAAGAGAGCCCGATCGTGCGCCCCCTGCGCGAGATCCTCCGGGTCGTGACGGGCCCGGTGGTGATGCTGGCCGACGAGTTCGGTCGCATCGAGGCCGCGGTGCACCCTCCCGTGACCCGACGATCCTCACCCCGGCGGAGTTCGCCGAGCCCTCCGGGTTCCTGGACGACGTGCGCATCGGTCCCACAGTCGCTGTCGTCGGGGAGTTGCCATGGCGTTGACTCTGCTCACTCGCGACCAGCAGGCAACGAGGCGAAGCCGGTCGGGGCCGCGGCAACCGAGAAGGCCGAGCAGGTCGCCCGGACGCTGCTCGACGCCGCACTCGCCCGAGGGCTGCCGCGATGACCCAGCGGTCCGCAAGGTGGGCCGCGAGAAGTCCGATTGAGCCCTATTCGTCGTCGACGACGTCCATCGGTCCCGGGGTCGCGTTGCAGCGTTCAGAGCGTGCTTTTCGGCGTCAATCGGGAGTGGCCAACACCCACCGGAACGCGGCGTTCTCGGTCTGCTTCAACGGGCAGCGCTGATGACGCGGATCGTAGATCTCCGCTACTCAGCGGCTACGCCGCGCAGACTCATCGCGACAGCCAGCACGTGCTTGCACGGGCCTCGTGTCCCGTGGTGCTTCTCCTCCCAGGGACACCGACAGACCAACGTGGGCCGGCTGAACTCGAGTGCCTCGCTGGGCTTGCCAGCCGCTCGGTCGGCGCGGACCTGATAGGTGGCATTGCTACTACGAGCCACGAGCCACGTTCCCGGCTCGATCTGGCTGACCTTGTCCTGCTCGAGCAGCCGCTGCGCGGAGAGCAGTCGCGGGTTGCGCCGGAGCACTGCGGCTACGTCGACGGGCAATGCGCGGTGGAACCAGGCGTTCGCGCTGAGGTCGTAGCCGAGACGTCCGGACGCGGCGAGCCATGCGAGGCTGGTCGTGACCTCGGACGGACTCATTCCGCTGACGTCGGCGAGCCGGCCAGGGTCGATGATGTGTCCCCAGCCGAGGTGAGGCAGGAGTTCGAGGCCGCAGGTCTCGGCGGACGGGTCCTTGAGCCACATGAGGAGCCCGCCCTCGCCGGAGAACGCCCGGTACGGCTCGGGGCTCAGGACCAATGTCAGCCGGCTGCTGGGGAGCTCGAAGACCCATGCAGTGGTGCCGGTCGGGGAGGAGTAGACGTCGAGCTGTCGTGCATACCGCGTCACTCGTTCGGAGCCGCGAAGCCGGGTGGCGCCGGGCAGTGGGATGGAGCGTTCGGACCCATGGGTGGCGATACGCCAAGAACCTGGCGCCGGCACGAGGTGGAGGAAAGGGCCTGGTGGGGCGACGCGTGGGAGGGCGCCGAGCAGCTTGCGGATGGCGGGTCCGCGTACGGTGCCGCGGTGCGACATCGAGGCGCTGATCGTGGGGACCTCGGCGAGTCCTCGAACCCACCGGTCGGGCAGGGAGACCTTTCGCTCGACATGGCTGGCCCCAGGTGTCGACGCGGTGAGGCCACCGTGCCCGACGCTGAGGTGCAGCGCCTCGGTGCGTGACGTCCGTGCCAGTGCCGCGCGCAATGGCGGGTTGATGTCCACGTTGGTGGTGCCGAACCCGACGGTGCTGGTAGCGAGCCCTTCTGCGAGGACGTCGAGTCGTGCGTGGACGCCGTTGCAGGTTGAGAACGACTCGAAGCGGAGGATGTCGCCGCCGGCGGTGACGACGGGATCGAGACTGGCGACTCGCTGGGAGAGGCCGACGTCGGCGTAGCGCGATCCGGCGACGTCGGCGACGGCGAGCAGGCCGGCGGCGAGGACGTCGGGACGGTCTGGGAAGCCGCTGAAGAACATCGGATTGTTGACCACTCCGTCGGGGGTGACCCCGAGCGCGGTGGCGAGTGCAAGCCTGGACGTCCCCGCGTGCTCCCTCAGTGTCGAGGCAGTCGTGTAGCCGCCGCTCACGCCTGCTCCACTGCCGCAACCAACGTCCGGGCCGCCTCGTGGGCTTTGGTGGACCCGCGGGCGGCGGCGAGGTTGCGGATCCCGTCCGGTAGCTCGACTCGCACGGGGATCTCGACGACCCACCCCGACAATTGACGGAACATGCCGGCCAGCGCCGGCGGCCGCTTGGCTTCGGAAGCGAGGCTCGATGCCAGGGCCGTGAGCAGTGGCCACAACTGCTTGACCAGTCGCTGCTCACCGAGCGCCTGGGTGGTTTCGAGGAGGTGAGGTAGGTCGAGGGTGCCTGCCCGATGTCGCTGTAGGCCCGCTTCCGCGAACAGTGCGGCATCGAACCGTTGGTGCCCGAGGGCGCAGCGAGCTCCGAGGAGCCTGTCGGCGTTGCGGTCCGCGCCGACGGTGGCGCGGGTGAGGTCGTGCAGGAAAAGGTCGTGCAGCGGCACGCCGAAGCTTCCGGTCGCGTGGGCCGGGAAGTCGGCCGTTGTCGTGCCTTGGCGGCTCCCTTGGACGAACGCCTTCCTCACAGCTCGATCGGCCCAGGTGGGGAAGACGCGCGCCAGGTCCGCTGCGGTGACGTAGTGATCCTCTTCGATCGAGGAGAAGCGTTCGAGCACCCGGCACATCGTGAACGGCACGGGCGCCGTTGCCGTGGATGTCCACTTGCCGTCGACGGCGACCGCGTTGACAGGCGGGAGGCCTCCGCTCGATACCCAGGATCGGACGAGTTCGACCGCGTCCCACGACTCATCGCCGTCAGGAGAGGTGAGCTCTGGCGTCGTCCGGACGTCGAGCCCGTCGAGCTCGGTCAGCCGCGCCGGGTCCACCGGGCGCAGCCGGTGCAATGCCTGGATCAGATCGAGGGGCCCGACGGCGCGGCCCTCGCACGCGACGAGGCGGCCGAGCAGGTCGTCGAAGTCGAGGGTGAAGTCGGCCCAGGTCGGCGCGGCGAGGACGACGTCGTTGTGCTCGACGTTCAAGAGTCCCTCGAGCAGTCTGAACCGGGCAATCGCCTCCAACTCGCCCGGCGCCGCAAACACAGCGATCAGGGGCTGGGCATCAACCCGCGGGTTGCCGGTGGGTCGGCCGAGCGGCGAGTCCGCGGCCAGCAGTTCGGCGACCCGCGGCACCTGGCGGAGGACGTCGTGGTCGTCGCGGGCGATGTCGAAGTCCTGGTGACGGACGCTGCGGCCCCACACCTCGACATGATGGCGCTGCTCGCGGTCCTGGTGAGGGAACTGCCTCACGACGGTCCACGCGGGAACTGAGCGCAACGCCGTCCGCCAATAGTCGTCGATCGTGAAGTCGGAATTGGCCCACTCTTGGACAGCCCTGCGGCCGCCATTGAACTCGTGTGGGAAGTCTTGGCCGGCTGCCTTGGTCACCGGTCGGCGCATCTCGCGGCGCACGGCGTCGGAGCCGTGGGACGCAGCAGCCGTGATCACCGCAAGCTGCAGGAGCTCGTCTACCGGGGCCGGCACCGGGACGAAGTATGCACGCTGTGCCGTGACCCACGCCTCGGAGAAGCACTGCACGTGGGTGGCGGCGGGTACAAAGCTCGGGTCGGCGACCACTGTTCGCAGGTGCGCGAGGTCGCGAGCCCGATTGCCGCGATCGTCCGCAAGGCGGACCCCTCCAGGCAGGGGTCGCAGGACCGGGTCGGTCCAGAGCCCACGGGCTTTCCGAGGCCCTGTCGACCCCCGATCCGCACGGAGGTCGGACAGCCAGGCGCCGGCGTCCTCGGCGTGCGCGAGGGCGGCACCGAGTCGCCGCGCTTCCTCCTGCGCGCTCGTGCGGCCGTTGGATAGGGCCAGTTCCGCGATATTCGACGGCAGCGCGATCGCCGCTTCGGGCGGGATCTCGGCGGCGTACCGCGCCAGCATCCGCAACAACAGGTGAAGCCGCGCCGGCTTGCGTCCGACACCTGCTCCGGTGTCCGCGACGGCCAGCGCGACCGGGTAGGCATCGCGGAGTCCGCCGGCGAGGAACACGTCGGCGAAGGCGTCGGCTGTGCGGGCCACGTTCAGCTGCCCATCTGTCACGCGCATCTGCAGGGTGGTGAGCAGCGGGGCACGCCAATCCTGGTCGGCGGCCATCGCGGTCAGTAGGTTGAATGTGGCCCGCTGCAGTTCGACCGGGTGCTCGTTGGACCCCTTGGCGAGTGCATCGCCCCAGGTGATGGTGAGGTCGAGCCAATCCGGCCACGGCTTGTCGGGCGCAATCGGTCGCGGCCGCAGGCCCCAGAGTCCGAGAGGTTCGTCGACGACGGGCTGCGACGGTGGGGCTGCACCGTGTCTCTCGAGCGACCGCACGACCGCCGCGACGAAGCGGATGTCGTCGTCGGCAGCGAGCAGCTCCAACGCCTCAACCACGCCCCCACCGCCGACCCTTGCCTCCAGCCCCGCGTCCTCGAGCGCTTTCAGCAGCCTCGTCTTGTGCACCTTCTCGCGACCGGCCACCAGCATCGTCAGGTCGCGCAGATCGTCCTGACCAGACACCATCTCCAGCGCCAGCGGGAGCAGGAGCTTCAGCACGGAGGACTTGGTCGTCGCTAGCACGCCCATCATGTAGTCGAACCCGCCCGGCACCTCCTCGACACGCACGCGCAGAACCTGGAGCGTCTCGGCCATCACGGCCTGAGCCGACGGGCGATGCTGGGTCGTAAGCGCGGTGAGAACGACCTCGAGCAACCGGGAGCGGTCGAGCACGTCGAGCTCCACCCCACGGCACAACACCTCAGGTAACCACCCCCAGCTGCCGCAGTGGTCCGAGTTCAGCAGGTGGTAGGCGAGGTCGGGAAGCAGAGGGTCCGCGTGGAGCCACTCGTCGGCATCAGGTACGGCCTTCGGCCAGCAGCCGTGGAACGTGATCGGTGCGCCGACGGTCCACACCTCGAGGAACGCCTCGCCAGACGGGCAGGCAAAGCCGTGATGCGCCACGACCGAACGGATCATCTCGCCCGACCCGCCACTCTTCGACGCCTCGTCGACGAAGGCCTGGGCCCACGCACGGTCCTTCTCCCATAGGGCATAGATGAGTTCGCTGTGGTCGTCGGCCAGACCCCACCACTCGGCTTGCACGCGCTGCGCTGCCGTCACCGGTCCACACAGTTCGACTGCGGCGAGCGCGAGGATCAAGTGCGCCCGGTAGCGGCGCTTCAATGCAGCCTCATACGCGTCATTGTCGTGCGGTTGGCCTGGCGCCGGCTGGTCGTACCCGAAGGTGGAGTCGTCCATGAAGTCCGCCCACGGCTCAGGCGGCTCGTACGCAGCCTTCGCCTCGCGACGCTCGTGCCCGTGCAGATCGTGAAGGACTTCCCAGCCCGCGACCACGTCACCAGCCTCGAGAGCCGGCGCCAGTCGATCCTTGAGCCCCATCCGTTCACCCCCGTATGCGTCGCTACTACCCAGTGCTGGACAAGTGTGCAGGGCCCTCGTCGGCGGCTGGGCGAGAATCGACGAAGCGGAGCAGGCAGTGATTGCATGGCCTGGGGCCGATGGCGGCGATGATGTCGCAGTTGCCGGGTACCCTGAATCCATGGTGAACCCCGCTCTGCAGTCAGCCATCGAGGCCATGAGCCTCGATGAGCGCTTGGAGCTCGTGGCGTACATCGAGAGCACGGTGGAGTCGGTGCCCATCGAGGTCACCGAGGAGCAGAGGACGATGATCCGGTCGCGGGCGGCCGAGCTGCGGGCGGACCCATCGATCGGGCTGACCTGGGACGAACTCAAGGCTCGACTGGCTGCGCGTAGGGCGTGATCCGCCGCTCTCTGGTCTTCCACCCTGCGGTGGAAGATGACATCGCGGCCATCTACGACCACTACGAACAGTTCGATCCGGCGCTGCCCGGCAGATTCGAAGTGCGACTCGACGAAACAGATCGAGCGCATCGGGATGTTCCCCGAGTCGGGCGCCTTCTTGTTCGAGCCCTACCGTCGGATGCTGCTCAAGCGGTTCCATCTGCCACCGGCGTTGGCCAACAACCACCGATACCCTGCGTGATCGTTCCGCTTCGACGTGTGAATCGTTGCGTCTGCGCAGGTCGGAGCATCACGGGCGGGACTGCCCCGACTTCTCACGACACTGGTCGTCATGACCGCGCCGACCGCTGATGCTCGCGACGACAGTTGTCCACGAGTACTTCCGAGTCAACCCAGAGGTCATTCGCGACATCCTGGACAGCTCGGCACGATGCGCTCGATCTTCATGACGTCAGTCTCTGCAACCGGCTGGTTCGATGGCCCGCGTTGTGCGCCGCGGCGAGGTGGTGGGGCGCCGATCTGCGAATGAAGGCCCAGGCCAGCAGTGTCGCGCGGTGGGTCTATTGAGGAGGTGAGCCGCTCGGCGACGCGGCGTCGGCGGCTGCGATGGCGCCGTCCACGGTGGCGAGCACGTGACCGCGTGCCTCGAAGTCGGCGAACCACTCTGAGCGTCGCGCGACCTCGAGCGCCGAGTGGGGCATGGAGGTGACGAACATTGTGATTCCTTCCTGGCCGAGGTCTGCGTCGAGTCCTTCCAGGACGTCGAGGAAGGGTATGGAGGTGCGCCGCGCCGCGGAGCACTCGAGAATCAGGGCGCGTGGGCGCGGTTCGGTGAAGGCGGCCGCGAGGACGGCGTCCTGGGTGGGGCGCGCGCTGCCGGTGTAGAGCGAGCCGTCCAAGTGGAGCAGGACGAGATCATCCATCGCCTCGTGGTCGTCGATGATCTCGGGTGGGTTGGTCGACCACCCGCCGCCGGTGCGCGGGTAGAGCGGCCGCACCCGGCTCTCGCTGAAGGCTCGAAGCACCAGGACGAGCGTCAGCAGTACGCCGACTGCGACAGCGAGGAGCAGGCCGGCGGTCAGGCCGATCACCGCGGTCACGACTGCGACCCAGAACTCTGCCCTGTCCACGCGGAGCAGTCGCACGAACTCCGACGGGGTGATCAGTCCCAGGACTGCGACCATGACCATCGCAGCGAGGATCGCCTGGGGCAGGTCGTCGAGGATCGGTGCCAGCAAGAGGGCAACCAGGACGGCGAGCACGGCCGTTGTTGCACCGGCGACCTGGGTGCGTGCGCCGGAGCGCTGGTTGACCGCGCTCTGCGAGAATCCGCCGGCCGGCGGAAGGCATTGCGAGAGTCCACCGGCGAGGGCGGCGATGCCGTTGGCGAGAAGCTCCTGGTCGGCGTCGATGGGCGGTTCGGAACGCTGACGCTGTGCGCGAGCGACGAGCACGGTCTCCATGAAGGCCATCAGGGCGATCGCAACGGCGGCCGGCATGAGCGTGGTGACGTCATGCCAGAGCGGCAGGGTCGGTGTGGGGAGACCGCTCGGCACAGGGTCGATCAGCGCCAACCCCCTGTCTTCCACCCCGGTCAGTGCGACGAGACCGATACCCGCTCCCACCACGATGAGCGGAGCTGGGAGTCGCGGGGCGACACGACGCAGGACCAGGAGTGCCGTGATGGCGGCCGCGGACACCACCGCGGTGACGAGGCTGACGTCTCCGAGCTTCGAGAGAGTGTCGCCGAGCGCGCCCAGGAACCCATCGCCGTCGGAGTCGCCGGAGACGCCCAGGAGCGTCGGCAGCTGGGTCACCGCAACCGTCAGTCCCACACCGGTCTTCACCCCGGTCATCGTGGCCGGACTGATCTGCTCGACCAGCGAGCCGAGGCGGAACAGCCGCATCAACAACAGTGCTGCCCCGACCAGCAGAGTCAGCGTGAAGGCCGCCCTCATCGTGTCGTCGAGCGTCCGTCCGGGGGACAGCCCACCGAGGGTGGTCGCCGTCAGGATCGCGATCGTCGAGGTCGTCGAGAGACTCAGCGTCCGCGAACCACCGAGCAGGGCGTAGACGAGGACCGGAAGCATGCACGTGTAGAGGCCGACCTCGACCGGCAGGCCGGCGATCGACGCGTAGGCCATCGCCTGCGGCACCACCACGGTGCCAGCTGCGACACCCGCCACGACGTCGTACTTCAGCCACTCACGACGGTACGGCGTCAGCGTCGGACACAACCACGTCGGCACAGGGAGATCCCGCTCCTACTGCTTGAGCATCGCGACCTGGTAGTGGTGCTCCGGGTCGATCAGGTGGCTGTGGTCGTCGTCTCCGAGCGAGATGAGGACCTTCTTCAGCTCACCGCTGAACTCGTTGCCCTTCGGGCCGTAGTCGGGCGAGACCGGTGAGGCGAGGTCGCAACCGACATCGACGGTCTCGTCGAAGGTGAACTGGAACGGGATGGTCTTGTCGATGCGGCCCTCACCGATCTTGTCGTCGTCGACGAAGAGACTCACGATGCCGCCCTTCCCGACGCCGCCGCCGTCGTAGGCGAAGTGCGCTCGCAGCTCGTGCTCCCCGGCCGGCACGGGGCTGTCGGAGGAGACGATGTCGACGTCGATGCCCAGCAGGTTGTAGGCGAACTTCAGCCTGCCCTCGTGCGCATAGAAGCTCCAGCCGCCATACGCGCCGCCCTGGGCGATCACCACTCCGGAGAGCGGGTCGCCGTCCGGGACCCCCGCCGATGCCGCGACCGTCCACGACTTGTTCTTGATGTTGATCGTGGAGTTCTCGCTCAGTCGCCGCATGCCCGGGTAGAACGTCTGCGTGTCCGCGGTGATCAGGGCGGGACGGCCGGCCATGTCGGGGTTGAAGCGCTCGGCGGTGCGGATGTCCAGCGGCAGGACGTTGAAGCGGGCCGCCTGGATGAGGAACAGCTGTTGAAGGTGCGCGAGCCGCTCCGGTTCCTGGGCGGCGAGGTCGTGGGACTGGGTCCAGTCCTCCTCGATGTTGTAGAGCTCCCACACGTCTTCGTCGAGGCCGTGCGATGAGCCCAGCCAGGGGTCCTTGTGCTTGGCGACCGCGGTCCAGCCCTTGTGGTAGATCGCTCGGTTCCCGACCATCTCGAAGTACTGCGTGACGTGCTGCTCGTCGGCGGCCGCGTCGTTGAACGAGTAGTTCATCGCCGTGCCCTCGTAGGGGCGCTGGGTGACACCGTGGACGGTGGTCGGCTCGGGGATGCCTGCCGCTTCGAGCACGGTCGGCGCCACGTCGATGACGTGCGCGAACTGGTTGCGGATCTCACCCCTGGCCTCGATCCCCGCCGGCCAGCTGACGATGGTGCCGTTGCGGGTGCCACCCCAGTGCGACGCGACCTGCTTGGTCCACTGGTACGGCGTGTCCATCGCGTGCGCCCAACCCACGGCGTAGTGGTTGTACGACGAGGGAGTGCCGAGGTCGTCGATGTGCGACGCGACGTACGCCTCGTCCTCGATCTCGTTCATGTGGTTGATCGTGAAGCCCTCGTTGGTGGTCCCGTGCATCGAGCCCTCGGCGCTGGCGCCGTTGTCGCCGATGATCACGTAGACCAGCGTGTTGTCGAGAGCGCCGAGCTCCTCGATGGAGTCGAGGAGCCGACCGACGTGGTGGTCGGCGTAGGCCAGGAAGCCGGCATACACCTCCATCTGGCGGCTCAGCGCCGGCTTCAGGGCCTCGCTCATCTCATCCCAAGCCGGGATGCCTGGGCTCCGTTCGGTGAGCACAGCGTCGGACGGAATGACCCCGAGCTCCTTCTGACGGGCGAAAGTCTCCTTGCGGAGCTCGTCCCACCCCTGGTCGAACTGACCGGCGTACTTGTCGGCCCACTCGGTCGGCACGTGGTGCGGAGCGTGCGTGGCGCCGGGGGCGAAGTAGGTGAAGAACGGCTTGTCGGGAGCGATGCTCTTCTGCTGGCGGGTCCAGCCGATCGCCTTGTCCGTCATGTCGTCCATGAAGTGGTAGCCCTCTTCGGGCGTTCCCCAGGGCTCGACCGGCACCGTGTTCTCGTAGATCGCCGGGTACCACTGGTTGGTCTCACCGCCGATGAAGCCGTAGAAGTACTCGAAGCCGTTGCCGGGGCTCGGCCAGCCGTCGAACGGTCCGACAGAGCTGGCCTGCCACACCGGGACCTCGTGGCACTTGCCGAACTGTGCGGTGCTGTAGCCGTTGAGCTTGAGCGTCTCGGCCAGCGGTGCGCAACTGTTGGGTCGCAGCGAGCTGTAGCCCGGGGCGCTGGTCGCGATCTCGGTGATGCCGCCCATCCCGACCGTGTGGTGGTTGCGCCCCGAGAGCAGGGCGGCGCGCGTCGGCGAGCACAGCGCGGTGGTGTGGAAGCGGGTGTACTTCAGTCCCGCAGCGGCAACCCGCTCGAAGTTCGGGGTCTGCACCGGGCCGCCGAAGGCGCTCGATGCGCCGAAACCGACGTCGTCGATCAGGACGACGAGAACGTTCGGGGCGCCGTCGGGCGGAAGCAGACGCTCGATCTTCGGGAACGACGTGTCCGGGTCGGTCGCGTCGTAGGTCACCGTGCCCGTGTAGGCCAGATCGGGGATGGGAAGCGCGCCGCGCTGGATGTTGTTCGCAATGCCCACTGTCTGGTCACTCCTCGAGTCGAGCCGATGGTCGCTTCGGAGTGTAGTGGGGTGCGGCCCCCCGATCTCTAGGAAAACGGTGAGTCAAGCGCGACCGTCTCCGGCCGAGGTGTCCGCGCCGAGCCGACGGGCTGGTCTCAGCTGTCGGCGGGGGGCTTCGTGGCGCCGCGGCGCCGCGACCACCACTCCCAACCGAGGGCTCCGGCCCCGGCCAACAGCAGGGCGACCCCAGCGAGGAGGGTCCGCACATGAGTCCCGCCGGTGTTCGGCAGACCCGACGAAGGAGCCCCTGCGGCCACCCCGGTCGGTTCGGCGCCGGGACCGACGGACGCCGCCGTCCCGCCGGCCGCGGTCGAGGAGGTTGCGACCGTGGGGGCCGGCGCCGTCGCGGTCGTCGTCCCGGTCGGGGAGGTCTCCCCGGTGGGGCTGGTGGTGTCCGGCGTGGGCTGGTCGGTGGGGCTGGTGGTGTCCGGCGTGGGCTGGTCGGTGGGGCTGGTGGTGTCCGGCGTGGGCTGGTCGGTGGGGCTGGTGGTGTCCGGCGTGGGCTGGTCGGTGGGGCTGGTGGTGTCCGGCGTGGGCTGGTCGGTGGGGCTGGTGGTGTCCGGCGTGGGCTGGTCGGTGGGGCTGGTGGTGTCCGGCGTCGGTTCGTCGGTGGGGCTGGTGGTGTCCGGCGTGGGTTCGTCGGTGGGGCTGGTGGTGTCCGGCGTCGGTTCGTCGGTCGTCGCCGGATCAGTCGGTGATGGTTCGTCGATCGGTGAGGTGTCGACTGGGGGCGCACAGCTGACCTCGGTGTCGAACGGGAACCCGTGGACCTCCGAGCCTCCACCGCCGACGTGGGTGAAGCTGGCTGCGATGACATTGCCTTCGATGTTCTGGTCCGCCTCCCACGCCACGGCGGCGTTGGGGGCGAAGAGGGTGCCTTCCAGCGTCGCGCCGCTGGTGATGCGCACGGTCGTTGCGTCCGGGAAGTTCCACAGGATGTACGGCGCGTCGCTACCACCGACGCCGGCCATGTTCGGGATCCGTCCGACGAAACTGGCGCCAGAGACATTCACGACCAAGGGCGTGGAGGACGTGGGCTTGGTCCGGAAGGTGATCTCAGCCAACCCGGCCAACTCAGCAGCGGCTAGGTTCAAGACGTTCGTCCGGCCCGACTCGAGAGTGATGTAGGACTGCCCGCCGGTCACGGGCCGGGCCAGGTCGTCGCCGTTCGCGTTGCGCAGGGTGACGGTGTTCTCGCACTGGCCGAGCCCGTTCGAGGTCTGTCGGTAGGCGGCGAACGCGACTCCGAAGTCCAGGACGCTTCGGTCCACCGGGGCGCCGATGGACTCCGGGGTCTGGGCGCGGGAGCGGCCCTCGATCAGCGGCTGATTCTCGTAGGGTGCTCCCTTCTTCACGATGCGGTATGGCTGGGTGGCGTTGTTCGAGTCACGGTTGAACGCGTCGTACGTGGAGGTGTCGCCGATCTTGGTGAACCCCTGGTTCTCGACCCGGACCAGCGAGCCCGGGTTCTCCCAGGTGACGCCGCCGCGGGCGAACAGGTAGGTGTAGCCCGTGTCGCCATCGCCTTTGAACGTCGGCGGTGGCGGCGAACCGGCGGCGACCTGATAGTTGGTGGCACGGATGACCAGGTTGCCGCCCGTGGCGATGCTTCCTTCGGTCTCGTTCGCCCCGAGCACGACGTCGCCCTCGGAGAACACGAGGAACCCGACGTTCGCGGGGTGCAGGTCCCCGCCCAGGCGCACAGGCTGCGTGACCGGGTTGATGCCGGTGACGATCCTCTGTTCAGACGCACCTTGTCCGACGCCCGACCCGTAGACGGCAAGGACCAGGCCGGCCGCAGCCAGCCCGGTGCCGGCGGCGATCGTCAGGGTAGGCATCGCACCCACGCCCGGCCGCAGCCGGCCTGACTGCTACGGGTGCAAGCGGGCACGGTCACCTGCACAACGTACCGCTCCGTCCTCCCAGGCGGCCGCGATCTCCGTCATCGATCCGGCCATGCGGGGGTTCCCGGGCCGTGGAGGTGCTCCCCGCGCCGAACCGCCACTGCCACCCATGTGAGGAGTCGCTGGTACATCACTCGCGGCTGTGACGCCCACCTCTACCGCCGCACGTTTCCAGGCGATAGCGTTCGACCGCCCGGCCCGCGCTCGGCGGTCGGCGGAGGGAGCGACGCCCCATGTTCTACGCACCCCAGCAGCCGACCCGCTGCACCCCTACGACCCCCTCGCCGCCCCCCGCAGCCCACTGCCGCGTCCCAGTTCGTCGACCCGAGCGCGCTGCCCCTTGGCGCCGACGCCGACGGCATGACCTCCGACCTCTCGGCTGCACTCGGCGACGTGCTGCCGGCCGCCTTCGGGGTGGCGATCAGCCCGATCCCGATCATCGCCACCGTGCTCATGCTGCTGTCGCAACGGGCCCGCCGGACCGCGCCCGCATTCGCTGCAGGGTGGATCCTCGGCATCCTCGCGGTCCTGCTGGTCGTGCTCGCGATCGCCGGACCTGACGGCGTCGACACGACCAGTGGCTCCGACGTGGCGTACTGGATCAAGCTCGTCCTCGGCGCCCTCTTCCTGGTGCTGGCGATCAACACCTGGCGCAAGCGGCCACGACCGGGCCAACCGGTCGAGCCCCGAAGTGGATGGCGACCCTGGACAAGGTCTCACCCCTCGTCGCGTTGGGCCTGGGTGCGGCCCTGTCCGGGCTCAACCCGAAGAACCTAGCGCTCGCGGTCTCCGGTGCGGTGGCCATCGCCTCCAACGAGCTGGGCTCGGCCCAGACGATCACCTGTGTCGTCGTCTTCGTCGTCATCGCCAGCGCACTCGTCGCCGGTCCCGTGATCGCGTTCCTCGTGGGCGGGCAGGCGATGGCAGCCCCGCTCAACGCGCTCAAGACCTTCATGCAGGACCACAACAGCGCGATCATGACCGTCCTGCTCGGCGTCCTCGCGCTCTCGAGCCTCGGCCAGGGAATCGGCGGTCTGCTCAGCTGATGGCGAGTCGGGCGGGTAGGGGCGGTTTGTCCGCTAGCGTGCTCGCGTCGACATAACGAAAGGGTCACGATGGCTGGCGAAATGAGTGCGGTGCGCGGGCATGCGATCAGCTATCGGGGTGACCCGTTCTTCGATGACGATGCATTCGTCGATGTCGAGGATGCGCTGATCATCAGCGAAGGCGGAGTGATCACTGCCTTCGGGCCATACGACGAGGTCAAGGGCCAACTCCCGGACGGGGTCGAGGTCACGCACCACCCGGACGCGTTGATCTGCGCGGGTTTCATCGACACTCACATCCACTACGTCCAGACCGGCATCATCGGCGCGTTCGGTTCGCAGCTGATCGACTGGCTGAACCACTACACGTTCATCGAAGAGCAGCGGTTCGCCGACAAGGCGCACGCCGATGCGGTCGCCAAGATCTACTTCGACCAGCTGTTGGCGAACGGCACCACGACCGCGGTCACCTTCTGTGCGATGTATCCCTCGTCCGTCGACGCCTTCTTCGAGGAGTCAGAGCGACGCGGCACCCGCATGGTCGGCGGCAAGGTGATGATGGATCGCAACGCTCCCGACGCCCTGCTCGACACCGCCACCTCGTCGTACGAGGACTCCAAGGCGTTGATCGCGAAGTGGCACGACCGCGGTCGCAACCAGTACGCCATCACTCCTCGATTCGCACCGACCAGCACTCCTGAACAGCTCGAAGCCGCGGGAGTGCTGTGGAAGGAGAGCCCGGGGACCTTCGTGCACACCCACGTCTCGGAGAACACCGGCGAGATCGCCTGGGTCAAGTCGCTGTTCCCCGAGCGTGCCGGCTACCTGGACGTCTATGACCACTTCGGCCTGCTCGGCCGGCGCTCGGTCCTGGCCCACGGCGTGCACCTCACCGCAAGGGAGCGCGGCCGTGTCCACGAGACCGGTTCCGCGGTCTCCCACTGTCCGACGTCGAACCTGTTCCTCGGGAGCGGACTGTTCCACATCCACGACGCCAAGGATCCGAAGCGACCGATGCACGTGGGGCTGGGCACCGACATCGGTGCCGGCACCAGTTTCTCGATCCTTCAGACGATGAACGAGGCGTACAAGGTCGCCGAGCTCAACGTGTATCCGATGAACTCGATCAAGACGTTCTACCTCGCCACCCTCGGCGGTGCCGAGGCTCTCGACCTCGCCGACAAGATCGGGTCGCTCGAGGTGGGCAAGGAGGCCGACTTCGTGGTCCTCGACCCGAAGGCGACCCCGCTGCTGGCGTACCGAAGTGAACGCGCCGAGAGCACCGAGGAACTGATGTTCGTCCTCTCCATCATGGCCGACGACCGCGCGGTCGCAGCTACCTACGTCGCCGGCAAGCCGGCATACCTGCGGCCATCCGCACAGAACGGAGCCATGTGATGTCCAGCGGACACGCGGCATACCACCACGCCACCACTGGGATGTTCCACCGCAGGAGCGGCGGGGAGAAGGAGCGCTCGCACCTCGGCGGTCCGGAGGCATGGACGATCTGGCTCCTGGCGACGATCTTCGTCGTCTGGCTCTTCGCCATCCAGACCGGCTACGGCATCGTGTCGCCCGACATCCAGCACGACGCGAACCTGACCCTCACCCAGGTCAGCCTGGCCGCGAGCATCTACACCTGGGCGTTCGCCTTGGTGCAGTTCTTCTCCGGATCCCTCCTCGACCGGTATGGCACCCGCCCACTGATGGCGATCGCCGTCGCTCTGGTCACGGCCGGCGCGTTCCTCTACGCCGGCACCACCAGCTTCACGACGCTGGTGCTGGCACAGATCGTCCTGGCGGTCGGGTCCTCGTTCGGCTTCGTCGGCGCCGGCTACATCGGCGGCAAGTGGTTCGACGGGGCCAAGTACGGGTTGATGTTCGGGCTCGTGCAGATGTTCGCCTCGCTCGGCTCCGCAGTCAGTCAACCGGCGATCTCGGCCATGTTGAAGCACATGTCCTGGGAGCAGTTGCTGGCCGGGTTCGGTGCGTTCGGCGTGCTGCTCACGATCGCCTTCGTGCTGGTCGTGCGAAACCCTGTCGCGACGCCGGAGGAGGCGGCGGCTGTCAAGGCTGCCCACGAGGGCAAGAACGTGTTCGTCGAGATCTTCCACGACCTCGGCGCGTGCTTCGGCAACCGCCAGGTCGTCCTGTCCGCACTCTTCGCCGGCGCCTCGTTCGGAACCATGCTCGCGGTCGGTGTCCTGTGGGGTCCGCGGGTCCAGGAGGCGCGCGGCGCCACCGCGGGCTTCGCCGCCACCCTCTCCGCCCTGGCCTGGCTCGGGCTCGCCTTCGGGGCACCCCTGGTCAACGTGGTCTCGGATCGCTGGCACAGCCGCAAGTGGCCCGCCGTAGTGGGCATCCTCCTGCAGGCGGTGGCGGTGGCGCTGTTCATCTACGGCCCAGCCAACGGCGTCGGAGCCAGTGCGGTGGTGATGCTCGCCGTCGGGCTCTTCGCCGGCACCCACATGCTGGGCTTCACGATCGCCGGCGAGTCCGTGACCCCCGCGATGATCGGTTCGGCCTCAGCCATCGTGAACGGCATCTGCTTCATCATCGGAGGCGTGCTCGAGGCGGTCCCCGGCAAGCTGCTGCCCGCGTCACCAGATCTCGCCGACTATCGCTCAGCCCTATGGATCATGCCGGTGGTGCTCGTAGCCGGAGCAGTCTGCGCGCTGCTCATCAAGGAACCACGCACCGAGACAACACCCACCGGGTCCTGACGGAGGCCCCGGTCGGCGTTCCACCGGCACTCTCTACAGTGCCCGGGTGGGCATCACCATCGACGAGTTGCAGGTCGCCGACAACCCGGAGGCGTGGCGGGGCGCCGGGTTCGCCGTCGACGACGACGGCGTGTGCCGGGTCGGCACGGTGCGGATCCGTCTGGTCGGTCCCGACGCCGGCCGCGGGATCGTCGGCTGGTCGCTGCGCGGCACGCCCGACGGCGTACTGGGTCGCGAGCTCGATGGCCTGCTCGATGGCGTGCTCGATGGCGTGCTCGACGGCATCGCGACCGGTACGTCGGCGGCGGCGCCCGCGACACCGGCCACCCACCCCAACGGCGTCACCCACATCGACCACCTGGTGCTGACCACCCCCGACCTCGCCCGCACCGCGGCGGCGCTGCGCACGATCGGACTCGAGGCGCGGCGCGAACGTGACGGCATGCTCAGTGGGGAGCCGGTCCGGCAGGTGTTCTACCGGTTGAGTGAGGTGATCCTCGAGGTGGTCGGCCCGCCCGGTGGGACCTCCGACGAGCCGTCGCGGCTGTGGGGCGTGACCCACGTCGTCGCCGACATCGACGCTGCGGCGGCCCGCCTCGGCGACGCGCTCGGACCGGTCAAGGACGCCGTCCAGCCGGGCCGGCGGATCGCCACCCTGCGGAACCGGGAGATCGGGATCTCGGTGCGCACGGCCCTGATCTCACCGCACGTCCGCCGCTAGGAGCGCGGCTTCTCTAGGCTCGGGGCATGCCCATGCCCAAGCGCGTCGACGTCGACGACTACTACGACCGCCTCGCCGAGGTCGCCCGGCCGCACATGGAGCGGCTGCGCGAGCTGAGCCTGGCCGCGGATCCCGGCATCGAGGAGAAGCTGGCCTGGAACAACCCCGCCTACGCCAAGGACGGCGTACGGCTGTGGATGATGCAGTCCTTCAAGGCGCACTGCTCGCTGCGTACCACGCCCGAGGAGTTCGCGCCGCTGCGCGACGAGGTGCTCGCCGCGGGCTACGAGGCGGGGGAGGGCTTCATCAAGCTGCCCTACGACGCCGAGCTGCCTGAGCACCTCTGCACCCGGCTGATGAGCTTCCAGCTGGCGAATCACCAGCCGACGTAGGAGCGCAGGGCTAGCCTGAGGCCATGGGAGAGGCCGGCCGGTTCGCTCGGGCTGTCGATGGAGCGCTGGATCGCAGCGTGGTGCTCGGATACACCCGCATCGGGAGTGCGGTGCGGTCGCGCTGGTGGCCGGCCGACCCACCGCCGATGGCGCTGGCCGGAAAGCGGATCCTGGTCACCGGCGCCACGTCCGGGCTCGGCACCGCGGCCGTCCACGGCCTGCTGGAGCTGGGCGCCCAGGTCTTCGTGCTGGGCCGGGACCCGGCCAAGGTCGACCGCACGGTGGGGGAGGCGGTCGCCGCCTCGCCCGGTGCCAAGGTCGTCGGCGAGATCTGCGACGTCGGCGACCTCGACGACGTACGACGCTGGGCGGCCGACTTCGCCGGACGGGTGCCGGCGCTGCACGGCGTGCTGCACAACGCCGGCACGATGACCGGCGACGAGCGGGTCACCACCGCCCAGGACCACGAGCTCACCCTCGCGGTCCACGTGCTCGGTCCGCACCTGATGACCGGGCTGCTGCTGGACCGTCTCCGCGCCGCCGGGGCCGAGGGCGGCGCCAGCGTGGTGTGGATGAGCTCCGGCGGGATGTACGGCGCCCGGCTGCACGCCGATGACGCCGACGACATCGAGTACCGCAACGGCAGCTATGACGGCGTGCAGGCCTACGCTCGCACGAAGCGGATGCAGGTGGTGATGGCCCAGCAGTGGGCGGGCGCGGTCGCCGACGACGGCATCCGGGTGGAGAGCATGCACCCCGGGTGGGCCGGCACCCCCGGGGTGCAGCAGAACCTCCCGCGGTTCGAGCGGCTCACCCGCCCGCTGCTGCGCAGCGCCGCCGACGGCGTCGACACCGCCGTCTGGCTGATCGCCACCCGGCCCGAGAGCGGGCCCGGGCACTTCTGGCACGACCGTGCGCTGCGCCCGGTGACCTGGTCGGGCCGGGGCGGCCCGGACGAGCGCGAGGTGCGGCGGCTGGTCGACTACGTGGTCGGGGCGACCGGGATGCCACTGCCGCATTGATCAGTGGGCCGGCTGGCGTTCGTCGAGGTACGACGCGATCCGCTGCTCGCTCCACTGCCGCGACTCCCGCAGTCCCTGCGCCAGCATCGCCCGGTACGCCGGCGCCGGTGGCGTGTGCGCGACGGCGTCGTAGCCGTGCGGCGCGGTGAAGGTCAGCATCGGCAGGCCGTCGCGCCGGCCGACCTCGATCAGGGTCTCGTAGTGCCCGGGCCCGACCTCGTGGCGGCCGTCCACGAGTCCGTCGACGAGGCCGGCGAGCAGCACCTCCTCGATCGGGTCGCCCGGCTCGGGGACCCGGAACATCTCCTGGGCCGCCACGTCGGCGAACTGCTCCACGGTGATCCGGTAGGCCCGGGCCGCGGTGGGGCCGGGGGTGTCGTGGTCGTAGAAGGCCACGCCACCGCCCCACACCGAGGAGGCCCCGGCGAAGTAGAGCCGTCCGGGCAGGTCCACCGCGGCGTCCTCGACCGGCATCGCCTTGCGCCGCGCGCCGACGTAGGACCGTCGGGCGCCCGGCGGACGGCCCCCGAGCAGGTAGGCGGCGAGCCGGTCACGGCACAGGTTCGAGCCGTAGCTGACGTACCAGACCTCGGGACCCACCCTCCCCAGGATGTCAGACCTCACTCCGCGGGCGTCATCCCGGACCGGGCCAGCACCACGTTCTCGACCAGCTGGACCAGGTTGTAGAGGAGCAGGGTGAGCACGGTGATCACCGCCACCGACGCCCACAGGTCGTTGAACTTCGCCGCCGCGCTGAACTTCACCACCATCCCGCCGATCCCCTCGCCGGTGGAGAGCCACTCGGCGAGCAGGGCTCCGGTGACCGCTCCGGGCACCGAGACCCGGGCGGCCGCCAGCAGCGACGGCATCGCGCCGGGGACGGCGACCTTGCGCAGCGCGGTCAGGTTGCCGCCGCCGTAGACCCGGACCAGGTCCAGGCTCTCGTGGCTGGCCCTGCTGAGCCCGAAGAGTGCCGAGGCCAGCGCCGGGAAGAGCACCACGATGGAGCCGATCACCGCCACCGAGGCGGTGGTGCCGCGGCCGGTCATCAAGATGATCACCGGCGCGATCGAGACCAGCGGCACGCTGCGCAGCAGCAGCGCCAGCGGCATCACGCCGGCCTCCACCGTCTTGGAGAGGCTGAACAGCACGGCGAGCAGCACCGCCACGCTCATCCCGACCACGAAGCCGAGCGCGGCGTCCTGCAGGGTCTGGGTGACGAGCGGGAGGAGCTCGGCGCGGTGGTCGGCGGCCAGGTTGCCCTCGCTCGCGCCGGGCTCGTCGACGAAGAGGTAGCGGTAGACGTCGGCCGGGCCCTTCGCGACGTACGGCGAGACCCCGCTGAAGCTGACCACCGCCTGCCAGAGTCCGAGCACGATCAGCACCGTCAGCGCCGCGTTGACCAGGGACCGGGCCAGTGCCCGCAGCACGCTCATGCGGTCCGCCCCCGGCCCGACACCCACGGCGTCACGAGGCGGGAGAGCAGCCCGACGACGGCGTACCCGATCAGTGCGACCACGGCGCAGAGC
Organism: Nocardioides sambongensis; assembly: GCF_006494815.1. Classification (NCBI taxonomy): domain Bacteria; kingdom Bacillati; phylum Actinomycetota; class Actinomycetes; order Propionibacteriales; family Nocardioidaceae; genus Nocardioides; species Nocardioides sambongensis. The sequence goes on along the minus strand of NZ_CP041091.1, from coordinate 2,526,181 downwards.
AGGAAGACTGCCCACACGCGGGTCGAGTCGAGCTGGCCCTGCAGTCGGATCAGGGTGATGCCGACGCTGCGGTCGGTGGCGCCCATGTACTCACCGAGCACGGCGCCGAGCAGCGCGGTGGGCACCGCGATCTGCAGGGCGTTCAGGATCGCGGGCAACGCAGCGACCAGGCGTACCTTGCGCAGCTGGGTGAGCCGCGAGCCGCCGTAGACCCGGACCACGTCGAGCGAGGCCCGGTCCGCCGCCTTGAAGCCGAGCAGCGCCCCGACCACGGTGGTGAAGAAGACCGACAGGGCGGCCAGGAAGATCGCCGTCTTGCTGGGCTCGCCCGGCGACTCCGCCCCACCGATCGCGACGATCGCGATGCCGCCGACGGCGACCAGCGGCAGGCAGTAGGTGACCACCGCGACCTGGACCACGATCGGCTCGATGCGCGGCACCAGCAGCACGGTCGCGGCCAGCAGCAGCGCCAGCCCGTTGCCCCAGGCGAAGCCGAGCAGCGCCTCGTGCACGGTGACCGAGAAGAACTCCCAGTAGGCGGCCAGCCCGTCGTCCAGGATCTGCGAGAAGACCGCCCACGGCGAGGGGACCGGGTCGTACGTCGTCCCGGGGTCGGGGCGGAACGCCACCACCGAGAAGACCCACCACGCGGCGACCAGGACCACCGCGCCGAGCAGGCTGGCGGCCCAGCCGGGCAGCCGCCGCCCGCCCGTCCCTGCGGGTCCCCTCACGACTCGGCCTCGGCGCGCCCGTCGCTGCCGAAGAGCAGGTCCGAGGCCCGGTCGACCAGCGCGTGGAACTCGGGCGTGCGCATCATCTCCGGGGTCCGCGGGCGGGGCAGGTCGACGTCGATGACCGCCTTCACCCGACCCGGCCGCGGCGACATCACCGCGACCTGGTCGGAGAGGAAGATCGCCTCGGCGATCCCGTGGGTGACCAGCAGCGTGGTCGCCGGCTTCTCGGTCCAGATCCGCAGCAGCTCCAGGTTCAGGTTCTGCCGGGTCATGTCGTCCAGCGCACCGAACGGCTCGTCGAGCAGCAGCACCGAGGGCTTCAGCGCCAGCGCACGGGCGATCGAGACGCGCTGCCGCATCCCGCCGGAGAGCTGCGCCGGCCGGGACCTCTCGAAACCGCTCAGCCCGACCAGCTCGATCAGCTCGTCGACATAGGCCTCGTCCACCTTCCGGCCGGCCACCTCGAAGGGCAGCCGGATGTTCTTGCGGACGGTGCGCCAGGGCAGCAGCGCGTGGTCCTGGAAGGCGATCCCGAGCTCGCTGGCCCGGCGCAGCTCGTGCGGCGTGTGGCCGTCGACGTACACCTCACCGGAGCTGGGACGCTCCAGGTCGGCCAGGATCCGCAGGATCGTGGACTTGCCGCACCCCGAGGGGCCGAGCAGGGCCAGGAACGAGCCCTTCTCGGTGTGCAGCTCGGTGTCCTGCAGTGCGGTCACCGTGCGGCCGCGGCCCACCGGGAACGTCTTGGTCAGTCCGGTGATCCCGATGCCGGTGCCGGTGCTGGTGCCGGTGCTGGTTGCAGTGCTCATCACAGGGTGCGGTCCGCGCCGGCCCCTCAGGAGAGGTAGTCGACGAGGTCCGGGTTCTCCTCGTAGATCTTGTCGATGATCGAGGTGTCGAAGAGGTCCTCGACCGCGACGTCCCACCCGGCGGCGGCCAGGGAGTCGACGGTCTGCTGCTGCAGCTCGTCGGTGATCGTGAAGAGGCCGTTGGCCTCGGTGTCGGGGGTGGAGATCAGCTGGGCCTGCGCCTCCAGGCCGAGCTTGGTCTTCTTCGGGTCGAGCGCTCCGAAGACCGCTTCCAGGCCCTCGGCGTTGTCCGAGGCCGCCTCGTTGTAGTGCTTGGTGACCAGGTCGACCGTGGTCTGGACGTCCTCGGTGAAGGTGTGGCTCCAGCCCTTGATCTCGGCGATCAGGAAGTCCTCGATCGCGTCGGCGTTCTCGGCCAGGTACTGGTCGGTGACGGTGAACGTCTCGGCCACGTAGGGGACGCCGTTCTCCGCGTAGGGCAGGTTGGTGACCTCGTAGCCCTGCTGCTCGACGGTGATCGCCTCGTTGGTCAGGTACGCCATGAAGCCGTCGACCTCGCCCTTCATCAGCGGGGTCGGGTCGAAGTCGACGGGAACGACCTCGACCTGGTCCTTGTCGATGCCGTTGGCGTTGAGGATCGCCTCGAAGACGCTGGCGTTGGAGTCCTGGACGCCGATCTTCTTGCCGACCAGGTCCTGCGGCGTCGCGATGTCCGCACCGTCGGCGAGGGAGAGGATGGTGAACGGGTTCTTCTGGAACGTGGCGCCGACGATCTTCAGCGGGGCGTCCTCGTTGGCCACCGCTGCACCCACCGAGGCGGCGTCGCTGAGCGCCACCTGGACCTCGTCGGAGAGCAGCTTGGCGACGCCGGTGTCGGGGCCGGAGATCCCGTTGACGTCGCTGAAGCCGGCCTCGTCGTAGTAGCCCTTGTCGTAGGCGTAGAACTCGCCGGCGAACTCCTCGTTCTTGATCCAGGAGTACTGGACCGAGATCGAGCCGTGGTCGCCGTCCTCGCCCGACGCGGCCTCGGAGTCGTCCGAGCCGCACGCCGCCAGGCCGAGGACGAGGGCGCCGGCGAGAGCGGCGGCGCCGGCGTTCCGCAGGGCGCGGGGCGTGCGAGGACGGGCAGGCGAGTGGGTCATGAAGTCTCCTGGTTCGAATCCGTGGGTCCCCGAGTGCAACTGCTGTTGCTGAGCGGGGACGCTAGGAGAGCGGCGTTTCACGGTGCCGCGCTGTCGGTGTCGCGGGCGTTAAATCCGGTGCCGGCGGGGCCGGGGCGTGAAACGCTTGTTTCGGCCTGTTGCAGTCTCGTGAAATCGCGTGCCAGGGAGTCGGTTTCGACCGTCCGGGGCGATCGGCCGGGCGTACGGTGAATGAGTGGAAGAGCCCCTCGTCACCCTCAACGGTGTCGCGCGCCCGCTGACGGGTGCGGCGCCGCCGCTCACCGCGCTGGACTGGCTGCGCGGCACCGGTCTGACCGGTGCCAAGGAGGGGTGTGCGGAGGGGGAGTGCGGCGCCTGCTCGGTGCTGCTCGCCCGGCCGGCCGCGGACGGCGAGGGTGGCGGCGAAGAGACCGGGACCACCGAGTGGACCGCGACCAATGCCTGCCTGCTCCCGGCCGCGGCGCTCGCCGGCCAGGAGGTCCGCACCGCCGAGGGACTGGGCACGCCGACCGACCTGCACCCGGTGCAGCGCGAGCTGGCCGAGCGCGGCGGCTCCCAGTGCGGCTACTGCACGCCGGGCTTCGTCTGCTCGATGGCGGCCGAGTACTACCGCCCCGGGCGTGCCGGGTTCGACCCGCACGCGCTGAGCGGCAACCTGTGCCGCTGCACCGGCTACCGACCGATCCTGGAGGCCGCCGAGGCGCTGACGGCGCCGGCGGCCGAGGACCCGCTCGCCCGACGCTGCGGCGCGCCCCCGCCGGCACCGACCACCGGCCGGGCACGGGGCTTCCTCCGTCCGGACGACCTCGCCGAGGCGCTGGCGGCGCTCGCCGAGCCGGGCGCCCGGGCGGTCGCCGGAGCCACCGACCTGGGGGTGGAGTCCAACCTGGGCGGCGCCCGCTCGGACCTGCTCGTCGCGATCGACCGGCTCGCCGAACTGCGCACCCTCGACGTCGGTGACGCCGAGGTCGAGATCGGCGCCGGGCTCACCCTCACCGAGGTGGAGCGCAGGCTCGCCGGGCGGCTGCCGCTGCTCGACGAGGTGTTCGCCCAGTTCGCCTCCCGGCTGATCCGCAACGCCGCCACCATCGGCGGCAACATCGGCACCGCCTCACCGATCGGGGACCTGCCGCCGGCGCTGCTCGCCCTCGACGCGGTGCTCGTGCTGGCCTCCGCGGACGCCGGGACCGTCGTCGAGCGCGAGGTGCCGCTGGTCGACTACTTCACCGGCTACCGCGAGACCGTACGACGACCCGGTGAGCTCGTCGTCCGGATCCGGCTCCCGCGGGTCCCGGCCGGCGCCGGCACGGTCACCGCCTTCCACAAGATCGCCAAGCGTCGCTTCGACGACATCTCCTCGGTCGCGGTGGCGTGGTCGCTGGAGGTGGCCGACGGCGTGGTCACCCGCGCCGCGATCGGGCTCGGCGGCGTCGCCGCCACCCCGCTGCGGGCCCGGGCCACCGAGGAGGCACTGCTGGGCCGGGCCTGGGAGCCGGACGCGCTCGCCCCGGTGGCCGCCGTGCTCGCCGCCGAGGGCACCCCGATGGACGACCACCGGGCCAGTGCCGCCTACCGCAGCGCGATGCTCGGTCAGTCGCTGCTGCGACTGCAGCACGCGACCCGGGCCGCCGGGCCCGGCGCCGGGCCGCGGGGGCAGGGGGCGGCATGAGCACCCCGCTGTTCCACCGTCCCGACGGGGCCGAGGTCGGCACCGGCCGGGCCCACGAGTCGGCGGCGCTGCACGTGACCGGCCGGGCGCTCTACACCGACGACGTGGCCCAGCGCACCCACGGGGTGCTGCACGCGCACCCGGTCACCACGAGCACCCCGCACGGGTTGGTCACCCGGTTGGACACCAAGCCGGCACTCGACGTACCGGGGGTGGTGCGGGTGCTCACCGGGGACGACGTGCCCGGGGTGAACGACGCCGGCACCCGGCACGACGAGCCGCTCTTCCCGACCGAGGTGATGTTCCACGGGCATGCGGTCGCCTGGGTGCTGGCCGAGGACCTGGAGTCGGCGCGGCTCGGAGCGAGCGCCGTCGAGGTGGACGTGGAGCTGCTGCCCGCGGTGCTCACCGTGGCCGAGGCGATCGAGCAGGGCGCCTACCAGGGTGCGCACCTGCACCTGGAGCGTGGGGACGTCGCGGTCGGACTCGCCGAGGCCGCGCACACCTTCAGCGGCGTCACCGAGATCGCCGGCCAGGAGCACTTCTACCTGGAGACGCACGCCTCGCTGGCCAGCGTCGACGACGACGGTCAGGTCTTCGTCCAGTGCTCGACGCAGCACCCCACGGAGACCCAGGAGATCGTCGCCCACGTGCTCGGCCTGGACAGTCACCAGGTGACCGTCCAGTGCCTGCGGATGGGTGGCGGCTTCGGCGGCAAGGAGATGCAGCCGCACGGGTTCGCGGCGGTCGCCGCGCTCGGCGCCACGCTGACCGGACGACCGGTCCGGGTCCGGCTCACCCGCGCCCAGGACATGGCGCTGACCGGCAAGCGTCACGGTTTCCACGCCGGCTGGCGGGTCGGCTTCGACCGCGACGGCCGGATCACCGCGCTGGACGCGACGCTCATCTCGGACGGCGGGTGGAGCCTCGACCTCTCCGAACCGGTGCTCTCCCGGGCGCTGTGCCACATCGACAACGCCTACTACCTGCCGCACGTGCGGGTGGACGGTCGCGTCGCGCGGACCAACAAGACCTCGCAGACGGCGTTCCGCGGCTTCGGCGGACCGCAGGGGATGCTGGTGATCGAGGACCTGCTCGGGCGGTGTGCTCCCGAGCTCGGCATCGACCCGGCCGAGCTGCGGCGGCGCAACTTCTACGCCGACGACCAGCCCACGCCCTACGGTCAGCCGGTGCGCCACGCGTCGCGGCTCGACCGGGCGTGGCGGCAGGTGGTCGAGGGCGGCGACCTGGCCGCGCGCAGGGACCGGATCGCGGCGAGCAACGCCGAGACCCCGCACGCCAAGCGCGGGCTGGCGATCACCCCGGTGAAGTTCGGTATCTCGTTCAACTTCACCGCCTTCAACCAGGCCGGCGCGCTGGTCCACGTCTACAAGGACGGCTCGGTGCTGATCAACCACGGCGGCACCGAGATGGGTCAGGGGCTGCACACCAAGATGCTGCAGGTCGCCGCGACGGCGCTCGGGGTGCCGTTGCCGCGGGTGCGGCTGGCACCGACGCGCACCGACAAGGTGCCCAACACCTCGGCGACCGCCGCCAGCTCGGGCGCCGACCTCAACGGCGCCGCGGTCAAGGACGCCTGCGAGCAGATCCTGGCGCGGCTGGCGCCGGTGCGGACGCGCCTGGGTGGGAACGCCACCTGGGACGAGGTGGTCAAGGCCGCCTACCTGGACCGGGTCCAGCTGTGGGCGGCCGGCTTCTACCGGACCGAGGGGCTCAGCTGGGACCCCACCACGATGACCGGCGAGCCGTTCAAGTACTTCGCCTACGGTGTCGCCGCGGCCGAGGTCACCGTCGACGGCTTCACCGGCGCCTACACCGTCGACCGGGTCGACATCGTCCACGACGTGGGCGACAGCCTCTCCCCGCTGGTCGACCTCGGGCAGATCGAGGGCGGCTTCGTGCAGGGCCTGGGTTGGCTCACCCTCGAGGACCTGCGCTGGGACACCTCCGACGGACCGGGCCGTGGCCGGCTCGCGACCGCGGGGGCGTCGACGTACAAGCTGCCGAGCCTCTCGGAGATGCCCGCGGACTTCCGGGTCTCGCTGCTGGAGCGGGCCGGCGAGGACGGCGTCGTCTACGGGTCGAAGGCGGTCGGCGAGCCGCCGCTGATGCTCGCGTTCTGCGTGCGGGAGGCGCTGCGGGACGCGGTCGCCGCCTTCGGTCCCGGCGGGGCCGCCGTGCAGCTGGACTCCCCGGCGACGCCCGAGGCGGTCTGGTGGGCGTTGCAGCGGGCCAGGGGCGGGTCCTGATGGACTGGCTCACCGCGCTGACCCGTTGCCGCGAACAGCGCGAGCCGGCGGTGCTGGTCACCGTCGCCTCGGTCCGCGGGCACGCGCCGCGGGACGCCGGCGCGAAGCTGGTGGTGACCGCCGCGGCGGCCTGGGGAAGCGTCGGTGGCGGCAACCTCGAGGAGGCGGCGATCGCCCGCGCCCGCGCGCTGCTGACCGATGCGGCGGCCGCGCCGTCGCTGGAGACCACCGCACTGACCGACCGGGTGGTCGGGGAGCACGGCGTGCAGTGCTGCGGCGGCGAGGTGACCCTGCTGCTGGAGCCGGTCCCGGTCCGGCCCGCCTACGCCGTCTTCGGGATGGGGCACGTCGGACTCGAGATCGCGCTGTTGCTGAGCCGGCACGAGGTGGAGCTGCACCTGGTCGACTCCCGGGACGACCAGTTGGAGCCGTCCCGACTGGAGCTGCTGGAGAGCGGTCCGTCGCTGGTCCGGGTGCACCGGGAGCCGGTCCTCCCCGAGCTGGCGATCGCCGCGCTGCCGGCCGGTGTCGACTGCCTGGTGCTGACCCACGATCACGCCGAGGACCTGGCGCTGCTCGATGCGCTGCTGCGCTCGGGGACGCCGGGCAGCATCGGCCTGATCGGCTCCAGCGCGAAGTGGGCCCGGTTCCGTGGGCGCCTCGCGGAGCTCGGCCACGACGAGGCGGCCATCGCCCGGGTGCGGACCCCGATCGGGGACCCCGCGGTCACCGGGAAGGAACCCGCCACGATCGCGCTCTCGGTCGCCCTCGAGCTGCTCGGTCACGCGGTGAGGGTGTAGACGCCCGGTCGGGTCAGGAGGTAGCGGGGTTCGTGCCAGCCGGGTGGCGCAGGTGCTCGTGATCTGTAGCGGTGCCCGGTCGGGGTGACGGTCTCGACGGCCCGATCCGGTCGTTGCCGCTGATGCCAGCCCGGCGCCTGCTTCGCGTGGTTGCAGGCCTCGCAGAGACCCTGACCATTGCGGGCGTCGGTCGTGCCGCCGTCGTCGGCGGGGACGATGTGGTCGGTGTGGCGGACCGGGGCGTCGCACCACGGGGTGGCGCAGATCCCGCCACCCCGCTGGGCGAGGAAGCCAGCGAGTCCGGCCGGGAAATCGCGGGACCGGGTGGTCATCGCGATCAGCCGACCACCGGGGTCGACGAAGAGCCTGCGGAACCAGCAGTGGGCCGCACTGGCCGGGTCATCGAGGCCGGCTGCGATCAGGTGGCGGGCCATCTCGGCCGGGAGGACCTCGGGCGGGACGCCGTCTGCGTGGAGCTCGGCGGGATCGAGGCCGCCGGCGAGGGTGGTGACGGGGATCGTGATGGTGACGCCGACCGGCACCCTCGGCCCTCGGTCCGGCACGGCCGAACCTTCGACCCGCTCCGACTCGGCGCGGATGACCCGGTGGACGAGGGTGTCGGCCATCAGTTGGCCCTTCGTCCGGGAGTCCCCGACGGCGCGGGCAGCGTTGGCGGCACGCGTCAGCGAGGCGTGCAGGGCGACCCCCTGAGCGACGGGGAGGAGCGCGCTCACCCAGGTCATCGTGTCGGGGCGGGTCGGATGGAGACATGGCGGTCCTGAGCCGCACTGCTCGCTCGCCGCACGGCCCCGGCGGGGTCGAGCTCGGCCACCAGGCGGCGGGCCCGGCCGATCAGCCGGCGGGTGCCGAGACCCTGCACGAGGCCGGGGGTCGCGCAGAGTTCCTCGTCGATCAGTCGGCTGCGACCTCAGCAGCGACGCCGCGTCCTTGCCGGGCGGCGGGAACGCCGGCGGCCGCCTGGTCGCTGCGCCGCGCAGCGTCGTAGGCGCTGGAGGCGTCGGCCTGGATGCCGCAGGCGACGTTCTTCAGGGTCTCGAGCTCGGTGATGAGGTCGATCAGGTCGCCGGCACCGCAGGGCAGTCGGCCCTCGCGGAGGCGCGCTGTGAACGCGGTGGCCTCCTGAGCGGTGAGTGGGATGCCGGACGACATACCCCGACGTCAGGAGTCACCCCCGACAGAAATGCGTGCCGCGAGGGACCGCGGCGCCAGGAGGCGAGGTCGACTCCTACTCCTCGCGCACCCGCCCGCGCAGCGCCTTGGTCCGCCCCACCTGCTTCTTCGCCTCCACGCGTCGGCGTTGCGATGCCCGACTCGGTCGCGTCGCGCGCCGCGGCGGGGGAGGCGGAGCCACGGCCGCCCGCAGCAGATCGACCAGTCGCCGGCGGGCGGCGGTGCGGTTGCGCAGCTGGGACCGGTGCTCGGAGGCCACGACGCTGACCTGGCCCTGGACGAGGACCTCACCCAGATTGCGGACCAGGCGGTCACGCTGGGCGGGCGTGAACGCGAGCGAGGTGCCGGGAGCGAAGAGCAGCTCCACCCGCGTGTCGCTGGTGTTCACCGACTGGCCGCCGGGGCCGGGGGAGCGCGAGAAGCGCTCGACCAGCTCGCCCGCCGGGATGGTGGCGCCCGCCGGCAGCCCGGGGCCGGCCGGCACGTCGAGGTCTCGGCCGGGCGCGCTCATGGCTCGACGGTACCGCTGCGCCGGGTCACCGACCCACGGCCGCCCCGGCACCCCGACCGCAGCCCGGCCGACTCAGTACGCCGTCCGCCGCTCGTGCGCCAGCCAGGCGTCGAACGGGGCCGTCGCGCTCGCCGTACGCTGCTCGTTGATCCGTACCGGCCACGCGGACCGCGGCTGCTGCATCAGGTCGTAGAACGCCCGGTCGTCGAAGCCACCGCGCGCCGCGTCGTGCCGGTCGGCGGCGAAGACCACCCGGTCCAGCCGCGACCACAGCACCGCGGAGAGGCAGAGCGGGCAGGGCTCGCACGAGGTGTAGAGCGTGCACCCGGCCAGGGTGAAGTCGCCGAGCGCCCGGCACGCGGCGCGGATGGCGACCACCTCGGCGTGCGCCGTGGGGTCGTGGTCGCGGGTGACCCGGTTCTGGCCGCAGGAGATCAGCTCCTCCCCGCGTACGACGACCGCGCCGAACGGTCCGCCGTCGTCGGCCACGTTGGCGGTGGCCAGTGCCACCGCTCGCTCGAGCCAGATGTTGTCGTCGATGGTCATCCTCGGGGTCACTCCGTCTCGTCCAGTCGTTCGTAGGCCGCGGTGATGCTCCGCACCCGGTTGCTGCCGGCCCTCCCGAGACGGGCCAGCACGCCGTCGGCCAGCACGCTGACCAGCGCCATCGGCGCGGCATAGCTGTCGAAGGCCAGGGCGCTGGTCAGCGGGCACTCCAGCCACAGGTCGACGTGCGCGGCGTGGGAGACCGCGGACGGGTCGCCCACCAGCAGCACGGTCGCCGCGCACGACCGGGCCTCGGCCAGGAACGCGGCGAAGCCGGCGGGGCGGCGGCGGAACCCGATCACCACCACCAGGTCCTGGCGTCCGAGGCCGGTCAGCTCCTCACCGAGGGTCTGGCCGGGCGCGGGCGCGATCCGCACCTCGTCCCGCGCCTGGGCGAGCTGCTCGCGCAGGTGCAGCGCGACCGGATAGCTGTTGCGCCAGCCGACCACCACCACCCGCCGTGCCTCGGCGATCAGCGTGATCGCCTCCTCCGTCCGCGGGTGCTCGACGGCACGTTGCACGGCGGCCTGCTCCACGCACGCGATCGCCGCCGGGTCGACGGCGCCGTCCGCCCGGCGCGGCTCCCCGGTCGACCGCAGCCCGCGCAGGTGCTCGCGCACCTGGTCGAAGTCCTCGAACCCGAGGCTGCGGAAGAGTCGGCTCATCGTCGCCTTGGAGACGCCGGCCAGCTCGGCCAGCTCCGCGGCCCGGTAGGTGGCCAGGTCGTCCAGGTGCTCCAGCAGCGTCGCCGCGGCGCGCTGCTCCTGGGGCGTCAGCCGGTCGTGCCGGGCGGCGATCCGCTCGTCGATCCGGTCACCGACCTCGACGCCGTCGGTCGTCATCGCGCCGCGGTCGCCGTCGTCGTACCGGACTCGACGGTGCGGGCCACCGCGAGCACCGCCTGCTCGAAGGCGTCCAGTCCGCGCGCCACGTCGATCTCCCGGACGTTCTCGTCCGGGTGGTGGCTGATGCCGTCGTGGCAGCGGAGGAAGAGCATCCCGATGTCGGTCACCGCGGCGATCGCCATCGCGTCGTGCCCGGCGCGGCTCCACAACCCCATCGGCGCCGGGTCGCCGGTCGCCACGATCCCGTCGATCACCGCCTGCTGCAGCCACGGCGCGCACGGCGCGGCCGGCGCGGTGTGGTTCTCCACCACGTCCAGGCGCAGCTGTCGGGCGTCGCAGATGGCGGCCAGCTCGGTGCGGATGCTGCGCCAGGTGTCATCGCGCTCGAGGTCGGTGGCCGCCCGCAGGTCCAGGCTGATGTCCACCCGCCCGGCGATCACGTTGACCGCGCCCGGCCTCGCCTCGATCCGGCCGACGGTGGCGATGGTGCCGTCGGCCTTCGCCAGGGTCTCGATGGCGACGACGGCCGCGCTGGCGCCGACCAGCGCGTCCCGACGCCTCTCGTACGGCGTCCCGCCGGCGTGCCGCGCCTCCCCGGTGAAGGTGATCCGGAACCGTCGTGCGCCGGCGATGGTGGTCACGTAGCCCAGCGACGCGTCGGCCGCCTCCAGGTAGGGGCCCTGCTCGATGTGTGCCTCCAGGTAGCCGACCAGGTCCTCGGGACGACGCGCGGCGTCGCCGACCCGGGTGGGGTCGAGCCCGAACGCGGTGAAGGCCCGTGGAGCGTGGTGCCGTCGCGGTCGCGCAGGTCCCACCAGTCGGGGTCCCAAGTGCCGGCCGCGGCCTGGCTGCCGAGCAGCGCCTTGCCGAACCGGGCGCCCTCCTCGTCGCTGAAGCCGATCACCTCGAGGGCGAAGGGGAGATCCCGCACCCGGTCGCCGATCCGCTCCACGACGGCGATCGCCATCATCACACCGAGCATCCCGTCGAAGCTGCCGGCGTCGGGCACGGTGTCCAGGTGGGAGCCGAGGAGCAGCGCGGGCAGCCCCGGCTCGCGCCCCTCGCGGCGGCCGCAGATGTTGCCGGCGGCGTCCTGCCAGGTCCGCATCCCGGCCGCCTGCATCCACTCGGCGGCCCGCTCGTTGGCGCCCGCGTGCTCCCGGGTCAGGTAGATCCGCTCCAGGTGCACCGGGTGGGAGCTGAACCGGTCGAGCTCGGCGCACCGGGCGAGCACCTCCGCGGCACTGGACCGCGCCGGCGTCCCGTTCGCAGGGCCGTTCACCGCTCCTCCTCCGGGTAGACGCCGAGCGCCGCCTCGACGCCGCCGCCGGCGGGCACCGGGACCCCGGTGGTGCGCAGACACTGCTCGAGGGCCGCGAGCGTGCCGAGGACCGCGTCCCGGCGGGCGTTGTAGCCCATCGTGCCGATCCGCCAGACCCGGCCGTGCAGAGGGCCGAACGAGGTGCCGATCTCGATCCCGAAGTCGGTCAGCATGCGACCCCGGACCGCGTCCCCGCCGGCCGCCCCGAGCGCCGCGGGGATCTCGACGGCCACCACGTTGGTCATCTTGTGCGCCACGTCGCCGAAGACGCCGAGGCCGAGACCGCGCACGCCCTCGAGCATGGCCTGCCCGTGCAGGGTGTGCCGGGCCACGACGGCGTCCAGCCCCTCGGCGAGCAGCAGCCGGGCGCACTCGCGGGCGGCGTACAGCATGGAGGTGGCCTCGGTGTGGTGGTTGAGCCGCCGCGGTCCCCAGTAGTCCATCACCATGGCGAGGTCGAAGTAGTTGCTCGCGATGATCCGCCCACGCGGCTCGTCGCCGGCCTCGCGGATGCCGGCCTCGACGTGGCGCCGGGCGTCGATGACCGCGACCGCCTTCGGCGAGAGCGTCACCGGGGCGCTGCCCGACGGCCCGCCCAGGCACTTCTGCAGGCCGGCGGTGACGGCGTCCAGGCCCCACTCGTCGGTGCGGAAGGCGTTGCCGCCCAGCGAGGCGGTGGCGTCGCAGTAGAAGAGGACGTCGTGCTCGGCGCAGAGCGCGCCCAGGTCGGCCAGCGGCTGGCACATCGTGGTGGAGGTGTCGCCCTGGACCACGGCCAGCACCCGGGGCCGCACCGTGCGGATGGCGTCGGCGACGCGGTCCGGCTCGACGACCTCGCCCCACGGCACCTCGAGGGTGTGCACCTGGGCGCCGCACCGGCCGGCGATCTCGGCGAGCAGGTGTCCGAAGCGGCCGAAGACCGGGACCAGCACCCGGTCGCCGGGCTCGATCAGGGAGACCAGGGCTGCCTCGATGCCGGCGCGGGAGGTGCCGTCGACCAGGAACGTCTGATCGTTCGTGGTCGCGAAGACGCCGCGGTAGAGGTCCATCACCTCGTTCATGGTCGCCGTCATCCACGGGTCGAACTGGCCGACCAGCTGGGTGGACATCGCCTGCAGCACCCGCGGGTCGACGGTGATCGGGCCAGGGCCCATCAACAGCCGCGGCGGGGGCGCGACCGGCCCGGGGTTCGGCGTGGTCACGGCGCGCTCCTCTCCAGCATCCGGCCCCAGGTGGGGTCGGGCGCGGCGGTGTCGACCAGGCGGCCGCGCACCAGGGTGTGCGTGACGCTGCCGGGGTAGTGGCGGCCCTGGTAGGCCGAGATCGGGTTGCGGTGGGCGAGCGCCCGAGCGTCGACGCTCCAGGCCGCCGCCGTGTCGTAGACGGCGAGGTCCGCGTCCGCCCCGACCTCGATCCGGCCCTTGGCCGTGAGGCCGACGAGGTCCGCGGTGCGACGCGACATCCAGTCGCTCACGGCGTCCAGGCCGATGCCGCGCGCGGCGGCCTCGGCGGCGACCGCGGTGAAGCCGACCTGCAGCCCGGCGATGCCGCCCCAGGCCTGCTGCAGGTCGCCGTCGCCGGCCTGCTTCATCTCCGCGGTCGCCGGGGAGTGGTCGGAGACGACCACGTCGATGACGCCGTCGCGCAGGCCGTCCCAGAGCGCGTCGCGGTTGCCGGCGTCGCGGATCGGAGGACAGCACTTGAACTCCGGTGCCGCGTCGGGCACGTCCCCGGCGTCGAGGCAGAGGTAGTGCGGGCAGGTCTCCACGGTGACCGGCAGCCCCTCGGCCCGGGCCGCGGCCAGCGCCTCCAGCGGCCGGGCGCTGGAGAGGTGCAGCACGTGCACCCGGCACCCGGTCTCCTGGGCGCCGTCGAGCACGGACCGGATGGCTGCGCTCTCCGCCTCGGCGGGGCGGCTGAGCAGGAAGTCGGCGTAGGCCCGGCTCGGCGGGTGCGGCGCCGCCTCCAGCACCGCGGCGTCCTCCGCGTGCACGATCAGCAGGCCGTCGAACCCGGCGATCTCGGCCATCGCGGACCGCAGCTGCGGACCGTCGAGGTGACCGAACTCCGCCACGCCGGACGGTGCCAGGAAGCACTTGAAGCCGTAGACGCCGGCCAGCCACAACGCCTCCAGCGAGCCCAGGCTCTCCGGCACCGCCCCGCCCCAGAAGCCGACGTCCACGGCGAGCTTGCCGGCGGCCGCCCGCTGCTTGGCCTGCAGCGCGGCGACGGTGGTGGTCGCCGGCACCGAGTTGAGCGGCATGTCGATCAGCGTGGTGACCCCGCCCAGTGCGGCCGCGGCGGTGGCCGTGGCGAACCCCTCCCACTCGGTGCGTCCCGGCTCGTTGACATGGACGTGGGTGTCCACCACCCCGGGCACCAGGTGCGCGGTGTCGGGGAGGTCGAGGAGGTCGAGCGTGGGCACCTGCTGGTCGGGCCGGTACGGGTCGATCGCGGTGATCCGGCCCTCGCTGATGCGCAGCGTCGCCGGGGTGAAGGCGCCGTCGACCAGCACCCGGCGGGCGCGGACGGCGCTGGGTGTCGACGTCGCGGCGCGCGGCGTCGACGACACGGTGCTCACCCGATCCCCACCCAGGCGGCCGGCTCCGCCGCGTCCCGCGACACGGTGGCCGAGATCAGGCCGTAGGGACGGTCGGCGGCGACGAAGACCTCGCCGGGGTTGTCCAGGCCGAACGGCTCGAGATCGACCAGGAAGTGGTGCTTGTTGGGGCAGCTGATCCGGATCTCCGCCATCTCCGGCACCGCGTCCAGCGCGGCGGTGGCCATCGCCTGGATGGTCTGCTGCAGCGCGAGGCTGTGGGTGACGGCGAACGCCTCCACCATCGCCGCCCGGGCGGCGGCGTGCAGGGCGTCCCCGTCCGTGCCGGCCCGCTCCTCGGAGCCGGTCGCATACCGCCAGGTGGCGGTGACGCTGGTCGCCAGGATCCGGTCGTCGGTCTCGGCCAGCGTGGTGTAGCGGTCCCGGGGGAACCCGTGGAACTCGCTGCCGGTGGACTTCAGCACGACCAGGTCGGTCAACCCGGCCAGCACGAACGTGCGAGGTCCGTCGGTCTGCACCCAACAGGTCCGGGTCTCCGGACCGCTCCGGGAGAACGCGTGGCCGTCGGCGCCGATCCGCTGCCACCCGTGCTGCTCGGCGCTGAACCAGGTGCCGGTCACCCACGGCTGCTCGCGCCAGTGTGCGGCCAACCGCAGCAGGAACGCCTCCGGCGTGGCGACGCCGTGCTCCCGGGCGAGCGCGAACACGGTGTTCTTCTGGGTGTCGGTGGCGTGCACGTGGCCGTTGTCGCCGTCGGTGTAGGCCGCGGCGAAGTCGCCGCGCAGCCGGGTGCTCACCGTCAGGTCGTGCAGCACGTGCTCGGGTCCGTCGCGGTCCACCTTCACCAGGCGGCACTCGGCCTTCCCGTGCTCGAGGCCGGAGAGGACGTACGGCGTCTGCGTCATTCAGCTACCTCGGTAGGTGGTGTAGGAGAAGGGCTCAGCAGGAGTGCGACGTGGTAGTGCTCGTCGTCGGCGTCGATCGCGAAGGCGACCCGGATCTCGGGATAGAAGGTGGCCCGGCCCCGGTCGGCGAACCACGGCCCGGTCCGGAAGCTGATCGCACCGGTGCCGACCCCGACCGCCGACTCCAGGCGCAGGCGGCCGTCGACGTCGGTGGCTCCGGTCGTGGTGCTGCCGTCGGGCAGCTCGAAGGCGACCGCGATGCCGGCCGCGGGGCGGCCCCGCTCGGCGTCGAGGACGTGGGTGGACAGCGTGCTCATCGGGGCTCCTGCGGCGCGGTGGCCGGATCGGGTGCGGGGGCGGTGAGCAGGTCCTCCAGCCGCAGCAGGGCGATCTCGGCCAGCTGCTCGTGGGTGACCCGCTGCTCGGTGGCGGGGTCGTGCGAGAGCCGCTCCTCGAGCAGCCGCAGCAGCTCCGGGCCGCTGCGACCCTTGGCGCGCACCAGGTAGATCCGCCCGAAGCGCTCCTCGTAGCGCTCGTTGCCGGCCCGCAGCCGGGCGGCCAGGTCGGCGTCGGCCGGGTCCAGACCCGCCTGCTCGCGCGCGGAGTGCGCGGCGCCGGCCTGACCCCGGTCCGCACGCTCGCCGATCCGCGGATGACCGGCCAGCGCGTCGTCGACCTCCGCGGCCGACCAGGTGCGGGACTCGCCGCGTGCGGCGGCGCGCAGGGCGTCGGCGTCGCCGTACGGGCGGCCGGCGAGGAGGGCGGCCACCCAGGAGTCGATGTCGACGCAGGCGCGCAGGGCGGCGGCGGCCTCGGCCTCGGCGAGTGCGTCGAACTCCTCGATCGACATGGACGACGCCTCCCTCCTCCGGTTGCCGGCACCGGTCGACTGTCCCGGTGCCTGAAACCTAGGTGCCGGGTGTAACGGAGGACCGGAACTGCTGTTTCAAGGACATTAATCTCCGCAGCAGAGCTTTGTCGCCAGGTCGAGCAGTGCCCGGTCGTGTCCGGGGGCGGCGACCAGGCAGACACCGCAGGGCAGGCCGTCCGCGGTGCGCAGCGGGAGGGTGATCGCCGGCAGACCGCCGATGCCGGCGAGGCAGGTCAGGGTCAGCGTCGCCTCGCGGGTCGCCTGGAGCCGTGCGGCCAGGCCGGGGCCGAGGCGCGGGGGCACCGCCGGGGCGGCCGGGAGCGCCAGCACCTCGCCGCCGACCAGGTCGCGGATCTGCTCGCGCGCGTCCTGCAGCAGGGCCCGCGCGTGGTCGGCGTCCTCGGTGGTGATCGTGCGCGCCCGTTCGAACCGGGCCCGGACGTCCGGGCCCAGGATGTCGAGTCGCTGGCGCAGGCGCAGGCCGTGCTCCTGCCAGGCCTCCCACGCCTGCAGTACGACGAACGCCTCCCGCCAGTGCGGCAGGTCGGGCAGTCGCCGGTCCACCAGGTCGTGCTCGGCCGGCAGCCAGCCGGCGATCGCGGCGGCCACGTCCGGATCCGCCATCCCCACCAGCTCCGGTACGACGAACACCGACTCCCGCCCCAGCGCCGGCCGGTCCGCGTCCGCGGGCAGCAGCACGTCACCGACCCGCGCGAGCAGGTCGGGGTCCCGGGTCAGCCAGCCGACGGTGTCGAAGGTGGGCGCCAGCGGCACCAGGCCGTCGCGCGGCACCAGGTCGTGGGTGGTGCGGATGCCGAACAGCCCCTGGTAGGCGGCCGGGACCCGGATCGACCCGCCGGTGTCGGTGCCCAGCCCGATCGTCGCGGTCCCGTGGGCCACCGCGCTCGCCGAGCCGGAGGACGAGCCGCCGGGGATCCGGTCCGGCGCCGCCCGGTTCGGCGGAGTGCCGTAGTGGTGGTTGGTCCCGGCCAGTGAGTAGGCCAGCTCGTCGGTGTGGGCGATGCCCTGCACCGACGAGCCCGCCGCGACCAGCCGGGCCACCGCCCAGGCGTGCCGGGCGGCGGGGACCGCCTCGTCCAGCAGCTCCGGGTTGCCGGCGCCGACCGGGAAGCCGGCGACGTCGTAGAGGTCCTTGACGGCGGTGCTCTCGCCGAGCAGGCGGGCGTGCGGGCCCGGGGTCCGGGCGCGACCAGCGGCTCGCCCCAGGTGCGCCAGATCCGGGGGTCGGCGAGGCCGGTGGTGACGGTCATCGCGGCGCGGGCAGGTCGCTGGTCCGGATCCGCGCGTGCACGCCCTTGACCACGTCGACCACCTGCGAGATGTCGAAGTCGGTGGCGGCGCTGAGATACGCGTAGGCCAGGTGCGGTGCCATCCCGTAGCGCGCCCCGAGCAGCGCGATGGCGGCGCGCACACAGTTCTGCATCGCGACGTCGAGGTCGGGGTCGAGCCCGGTGGGCACCAGGTGCTCGGCGGTCTCGGCGAGCGGACCGGCCAGCTCGCCGAAGCGGCGTACCGCCTCCTCGCGGCCGACCACGTCGAGCCGGACGGTGGCCCGCAGCGGGGCCTCGAGCGCGGTGAGCGACACCTCGCCGCCGCCCTGGGCGAAGTGCGGATCGCCGACGTAGGCAAGGGCGCCGGCCACCTGCACCGGCAGGTAGAGGGTGGCGCCGACGGTCAGCAGGTTGATGTCGAGGTTGCCGCCGTGCGCGCCGGGCGGCACCGAGTGCGGCCGCTCCCGGGCGGCGGTCGCCACGCCCATCACGCCGAGGAACGGCGCGATCGGATAGCGCACCACCTGCTCGCCCCCCTCGACCAGCGGCAGGGTGGCGTGGCGGCCGTCCGCGGTGAGCCGGGAGAAGACCGAGACCGTGTGCTCGCCGGCCGGGTACTCGCCCGGCAGTGCGCCCTTGCCGTGCCGGTTCGAGATCACGCCGTAGGGGACCCGGGGCAGCGTCTCCAGCACCGTCATCGCGAGCAGGTCGCCGGGACGGGCGCCGCTCACGTGCACCGGCCGGGAGACCACGTGCGGGCCGTCGACGCCGAAGACGTGCGGCGTTGCCGAGGCGGCGAGTGCGACGGCGTCGTCGAGCACCTCCTCGGCCTCCACCCCGTGGCGGGCGAAGAAGGCGCGCGGGTCGCGACCCTGGTCCTCCAGGACGCCCTCGTGGCTGATCGTGTCGAAGGTGACCTCGGTCCCCGGGTCCACGGTCAGCACCGGCTCGTCGGCGGCGCTGGGGAGCCGGCCCCACAGCAGGTGGTCGGTCTCGGCGGTGAGGTAGTGCTTCGACCGGATCGGACCGGTCGCGGACTGCAGGATCACGCGGCGCAGCCTAGGAACGGGATGAGTCAGCCAGGTTTCGTCCCGGACACGGTTCAGGTCCCGCGGGAGGGGTGGGTCAGGCGCGGAACGAGCTCGGCCGCATCGAGAAGATCCACCGGCGCCGCGGGTGCTCGCTGACCGACCACAGCGACCCGGTCTCCGGCCACCAGACCAGGTCCTCGGGTCCGATCGGGGTGGCGAACCGGTGCTCGGTCAGGTCACCGGGCCGGCCGACGAAGACCGCGCCGGGCCGGCGGGCGCTGCGCGAGGAGGAGATGTAGTAGGTGCCGTCCACCACGGCGACCCCCTGCATCCGGTCCTCGCCGCGCTCGTCGACCTCGGGGACCGCCCGGCCCTGCTCGTCGCCGCTGGGCAGACCGGTCGCGGCGTCGATCGCGAGCCGCGCGATCCGCCGGGTCTGGCCGGGGGCGGCGTACTCGCCGACGAGCAGCGCCGGCTCCGGTCCGGAGCGGTCGAGGGTGAAGAAGGAGAACCGGAGCCGCTCCACGCCCTCGTCGCCGGCGCCCCGGTACGCGAACCGGACCGGCAGCACGTACCGGTGACCGAACGTCTCGAGCTCCGACCCGGCCGGCACCCGCAGCACGTCGTCGGTGCGGCAGGTGGCGAAGCCGCGGCCGGTGGCGGCCACGTGCAGGAAGTCACCGTGCCAGACGATCCCGCCCGCGTGCACCCGCAACGGCTCCAGCCCGGGGACGCCGTCGCGGAGGGTCGGCGTGACCAGCAGGACGTGCGCGTAGCGCTGCCGCACCAGGTCGACGACGCTGATCCGGGAGCCGGCGCCGGACCTGGCGTACCAGGAGGTCGCCAGCACGTCGTGGCCGTGGCGGTCGGCGAAGCCGGTCATCGCCGAGGTGGTGATGCCCTGCGGCCACCACTCGGGGTCGCGCCGGTCCGCGGCCTCCCAGGTGTAGGCGCGGTCGACCTTCAGGCCGAGCAGCCGCGGGTGCGGCGCCCGGGTGCGGCGCAGCTCGCAGGTGAGGTCGTCCATCACCGCGTCGACGCCGACCCGGCCCCCGCCGTCGGCGGCCAGGGCCGCGGCGAGCGCGTCGATCGCGGCGCCGTCCTCGGCGGTTCTCCTCAGGTGCAGGCCGACCACGGCGGTCACCGTAGCCGAGGGCCGTGCGCGATGATGGAGCCATGCGCGGGATCTTCTTCGACGAGGACGAGGCACGGATGGCGGCGCTCTCCCTGGTCCGCGGCGGGTTCGCCGCCGAGGTCGCCCGCGAGCGTCTCGCCGGGGAGGACGACGAGGAGGGCCACCCCTGGGCGGTCGTCACCGACGCCCCGCAGGTCGTCCTCGAGCTCCTCGTCGAGTCCTACGACGGCTGGCTGGACCTCGAGGAGCCGGACGCCACCCACGTCGAGCTGCCGCCCGCACCGATGCCGCTGCCCGAGCAGCCGAAGCGGATCAAGCGTCCCGGGGCGGGTCACTAGGCTGAGGCCCATGACTTCCACGCCGGGGCACCGGCTGCTCCTCGTGCACGCCCACCCCGACGACGAGTCCATCGGGCAGGGCGCCACGATGGCCAAGTACGTCGCCGAGGGGCGCGGCGTCACCCTGGTCACCTGCACCGCCGGGGAGATGGGCGAGATCCTGGTGCCCGAGCTGGTGCACCTCGCCGCCGACCGCGACGACAAGCTCGGCGAGCACCGGGCCGGGGAGATCGCCAACGCGATGGCCGCGCTCGGGGTCACCGACCACCGCTTCCTCGGCGGCCTCGGCACCTACCGCGACTCCGGGATGGCCTGGCACGCCGACGGGCACGCGGTCGGCGACCCGGAGGTCATCGCGAAGCACCCGAACGCCTTCTGGAACGCCGACCTGACCGAGGCCGCGTCGCACCTGGTCGCGGTGATCCGCGAGGTGCGGCCGCAGGTGCTGGTCACCTACGACGAGTTCGGCGGCTACGGCCACCCCGACCACATCCAGGCCCACCGGGTGGCGATGTACGCCGCGCAGCTGGCCGCCGCGCCGTCGTACCGGAGGGACCTGGGGGAGGCCTGGGAGATCGCGAAGATCTACTGGGGTGCCATCTCCGAGACCCGGATCCGCGACGGGCTGCGCAAGCTGCGCGAGGCCGGCGACACCACCAGCTTCGAGGGGATGGACCCCGACGGCGACCTGCCGCCGATGTTCCGGTCGGACGAGGACATCACCGCCGAGGTGGACGCCTGCGCCCACCTGGACGCCAAGATGGACGCGCTGCGCGCCTACCCCACCCAGATCACCACGGACGGCCCGTTCTTCGCGCTCTCCAACAACGTCGGCGCGGAGGCGTTCGGTCTCGAGCAGTTCACCCTGGTCAAGGGGGCCGCCGGGCCGACGGGCCCGAACGGCTGGGAGGACGACCTCTTCGCCGGCATCGCGCCGTCCTGAGGGCGGGCACGGACGTGGCCGGTCGGCTACTGGGGCGGGCGGTGATCGCCTGCCTGACCGCCCTCCTCGGCGTCGGGGTGGGCATCTGCACCGTCGGCGTGCACGCCACCGGCTGGGGCCTGGTGCTCGGCCTGGCCGCCACAGCGGCCACCCTGGTGGCCCTCGGTGGAGGCTGGTGGCGCCGGTTCGCCTTCGCGACCGGGTGGAGCGCGGCGGTCCTCGTGCTGTCGGCGTCGCGCACCGAGGGGGACTACCTGGTCGCCGGCGACCTGGTCGGCTACGGGCTGCTGATCGCGGTCCCGCTGGTCTTCGTGGGGGCCTGGTGGGGCTTCGGCACCGCCCCGACCCGGACCCGGTCGCCGGCGACCG
Organism: Nocardioides sambongensis; assembly: GCF_006494815.1. NCBI lineage: Bacteria > Bacillati > Actinomycetota > Actinomycetes > Propionibacteriales > Nocardioidaceae > Nocardioides > Nocardioides sambongensis. The sequence goes on along the minus strand of NZ_CP041091.1, from coordinate 2,504,878 downwards.
TCGCGTTCACGATTCAGGGTCGGGGGCCCCGGTTTCCTAGGATGCCGGACGTGAGCTTCTGGCAGCAGGACGCAACCGAGTCCACGCGCGAACGACCCGGCGGTCGTCTCGTCGTCGTGCTCGTGGTCCTGCTCGTCCTGCTGCTGGCCGGCGCCTACGTCGGTGCCTACGCGCTCGCGGGGACAAGGTGCCCCGCGGCACCACGGTCTCCGGGGTGGAGATCGGCGCGATGACGCCGGACGAGGCGACCGAGGCGCTGCAGGACGAGTTCGAGCCGCGGGCCGAGGAGCCGATCGAGCTCTCCGTGGGCCGTGCCGACGGGGACCCCGACGACCGCACGGTGACGGTGGAGCCGGCCGACCTCGGCCTGGCCGTCGACTACGCGGCGACGGTCGACGAGGCGGGCGCGGAGCAGAGCTGGAGCCCGGCGCGCCAGTGGGACTACTTCACCGGCGGCGGCGAGGTCGACGCGGTGGTCGAGTACGACGAGGCCGCCCTCGACGACACGCTGACCGAGCTCTCCGACGGTCTCGGCACCCCGCCGGTCGACGGCGCGGTGCGGTTCACCCGCAGCGGCGTCGAGACCACCGACCCGGTCGCCGGGGAGGCGATCGACCCGGACGCCGCGCTGGACGCGATCGAGGCGGCGTTCCTGGGCGAGGAGGAGACCGCGGAGCTGACCGTGGTCGAGGCGGAGCCGGAGATCGACGACGCCGACCTCCAGGAAGGGCTCGACTCGTTCGCCAACCCGGCGATGAGCGCCGCGGTCACCCTGCGCTTCGGCAGGTCCGACGTCCGCCTGCAGCCCCGGCAGTACGGTCCGGCGCTCTCGATGGTGCCCGAGGACGGTGAGCTGGTCGGGCAGGTCGACCAGAAGAAGCTCGCCAAGCTGGTCCGTGGCGCCACCACCCGCGGGGAGCCGGTGGACGCGACGGTCGAGCTGGTCAACGGCAAGCCGAAGGTGGTCCCGGCGAAGCCGGGCGTCGAGTTCGACCCCGACGACGTGAGCGAGGTCTTCCTGGAGCTGGTCGCCGCTCCCGAGGGGCAGCGCTCGGGCAAGGTCGCCGCGACCGTGGTCGAGGCCGACTTCACCACGGCCGACGCCCGCGACCTCGGCGTGCGGCGCAAGGTCTCCTCGTTCACCACCTACTACCCGCACGCGGACTACCGCAACGTGAACATCGGGCGCGCCGCCGAGATCGTCGACGGCACCCTGCTCAAGCCGGGCGAGACCTTCTCCCTCAACGACACCGTGGGGGAGCGCACCGTCGAGAACGGGTTCACCAGCGGCTACATCATCTCCGACGGCATCCTCAAGCAGGACCTCGGCGGCGGCGTCTCGCAGATGGCGACGACGCTGTTCAACGCGATGTTCTTCGCCGGGCTGGAGGACGTCGAGCACAAGCCGCACTCGTTCTACATCGACCGCTACCCGGTCGGCCGCGAGGCGACGGTTGCCTGGCCGACGGTCGACCTGCGGTTCAAGAACGACACCGACCACGGCGTCCTGATCCACGCCAAGGTCACCCCGAGCACCTACTCCTCCCAGGGCGTCGTGCTGGTCGAGATGTACTCCACCAAGGTGTGGGACATCGAGTCGCGCCAGTCCGACCGCTACAACTACCGGTCCCCGGCGACCCGGACGCTCACCAGCCCGGACTGCGAGCCGCACACCGGGTGGTCCGGCTTCGACATCGACGTGACCCGGGTCTTCCGCGAGCCCGGTCAGGACGACGTCCACCACACCGAGAAGTTCCACACCGCCTACACCGCGTCCGACTCGGTGGTCTGCGAGCAGCCGAAGCCGGCCGGCGGCAACAACCGCAACAACCGCGGCGGCAACGGCGGCGCCGACAACGGCTGAGCACGACCACGCGTGACCGCGGTCATGCTCGGCCGTTGGGCAGGGCATGCGCCCCGTGATCGCCTGGCCGCTCGCCGTCCTCGCCTCGCTCGCCGTCCTGCTCTCCCTGGCCCCGGCGTCGCCGGCGGCGGCCGGTGAGACCGTCCTGCCCGAGCTGCCGACGGCCCCCGAGGGTGACGTCGCCGGCGTCAACGACTGGACGTGCGCCCCGACCGCCCGGCGCCCGACGCCGGTGGTGCTGGTGCACGGCACGTTCGGCGACCGGCGGCACCTGCTGGAGCCGTTGTCGGCCGCCCTGCTGGCGAAGGGCTTCTGCGTCTTCTCGCTCGACTACGGCAACCGGGGCACCGACGACGTGGTCGCCTCCGCCCGCCAGCTGAAGCGGTACGTCGCCCGCGTCCGCCGGGCAACCGGGGCCGCGAAGGTCTCCTTGGTCGGCCACTCCCAGGGCGGGATGATGCCGCGCTACTACCTGAAGTTCCTCGGCGGCACCCGGTACGTCGACGACCTGGTCGGCATCGCCCCGTCCAACCACGGCACCGCACTGCTCGCGCCGACCCAGGCGCTCACCGACCGGCTGATCGGCCTGATCTGCGTCTCCTGCCAGCAGCAGACGGCGGGCTCGGCGTTCCTGGAGCGGCTCAACGCCGGGGACGAGACGCCCGGGCGGGTCAGCTACACCCAGATCACCACGCGCTACGACGAGGTCGTCGTTCCGCACACCTCCGGCTATCTGAAGCCCGGCCCGCGGACCACCAACGTCACCATCCAGGACAAGTGCCCCGCGGCGTTCTCCGAGCACCTGCTGATCCCGACCGACCGGGTGACGATCGCCCTCACCCTCGGCGCGCTGACCCGACGCGGACCGGCGGCGAAGGCGTTCCGGCCGGCCTGCTGAGCGTGGTGCGGTCCGTGTCCGCTGGGCAGGACATCCGCCCACAGCGGCGCGGATTGGATCTACGGTGCAACGAGTTCTAGTCCGGGAGAGTCAGGGAGAGAGATGACCGCCACGCCCGCCGTCGACGGCTGGTTCACCACGGGGGAGGAGCCCACGCTCCTCGCGTCCCGCTGCACCGACTGCGCCAACCTGGTGTTTCCGCCGGTGTCCTCCGACGCCGCGAGCTTCTGCCGGAACCCGGCCTGCTCGGGGACCGAGAACGAGACCGTCCCGCTCTCCCGCCGGGGCGTGGTGTGGTCCTACACCGACGCCCAGTACCAGCCGCCGGCGCCGTTCGTCCCGGCCACCGATCCGTTCCAGCCCTTCGCGCTGGCCGCGGTCGAGCTGCCCGAGGGCCTCGTCGTCCTCGGCCAGGTCGCCGACGGCTTCGGCGTGGCCGACCTGAAGGTCGGCGACGAGGTCGAGGTGGTCGTGGAGACCCTGAACACCGACGAGACCGGCGAGCGCAGCATCTGGCGCTGGAAGCCGGTCTCGGACGAGCAGGCGGAGGTGGCCTGATGAGCAACGCGATCGCCGTGGCCGGCGCGGGCATGCACCCGTGGGGCAAGTGGGGCCGCAACTTCGTCGAGTACGGCGTGCACGCCGCCCGCGCGGCGTTGAGCGATGCCGGCGTGGCCTGGTCCGACGTCGACTTCGTGGTCGGCGGGGAGACCGTCCGCAACGGCTACGCGGGCTACGTCGCGGGCTCGACCTTCGCGCAGGCACTGGGCTGGAACGGCGCGCGGATCGCGACGTCGTACGCGGCCTGCGCGACGGGTGCGCAGGCCATCGACACCGCCCGCACCCGGATCCTGGCCGGGCTGAGCGACGTCGCGCTGGTGGTCGGGGCGGACACCACGCCCAAGGGCTTCCTGGCGCCGAACGCCGGTGAGCGGTGGAACGACCCGGACTGGCTGCGGTTCCGGCTGCTCGGGATGACCAACCCGGCGTACTTCGCGCTCTACGCGCGCCGCCGGATGGACCTCTACGGCGCGACCAGCGAGGACTTCGCCCAGGTGAAGGTGAAGAACGCGCGCCACGGCCTGGAGAACCCGAACGCGCGCTTCCGCAAGGAGTCGTCGGTCGAGGACGTCCTCGCCTCGCCGGTGGTCTCCGACCCGCTGCACCTGCTCGACATCTGCGCTACCTCCGACGGCGCGGCCGCGGTGGTGCTGACCAGCCTGGACTACGCCGAGAAGCACGGTCTGGTGGACCCGGTGCGGGTGGAGGCGGTCTCCACCGTCACCCCGACGTTCCCGAACACGGTGATCGACATGCCGTTGCTGTCCACCGACTGCTCGGCGGTCACCGGCGCGAACGACCTCACCTTCAAGGAGTCGATCGCCCGGGCCGCCTACGAGGAGGCCGGGATCGGGCCGACGGACGTGGACGTGGCGGAGGTCTACGACCTCTCCACCGCCCTCGAGCTGGACTGGATCGAGGATCTCGGGCTGTGCGGGCGCGGCGAGGCCGAGGCTCTGCTGCGCGCCGGCGAGACCACCATCGGTGGCCGGATCCCGATCAACCCCTCGGGTGGCCTGGCCTGCTTCGGCGAAGCGGTGCCCGCCCAGGCGATCGCGCAGGTCTGCGAGCTCACCTGGCAGCTGCGCGGGCAGGCGACGGGCCGTCAGGTGGAGGGGGCCAAGGTCGGCATCACCGCCAACCAGGGCCTCTTCGGGCACGGCTCGGCCGTGCTCCTGGCGCGCTGAGGCGAGCTGGAGCCCGGGCGCGCTACCGCGTGAAGTAGCGCGCCTGGGCCAGCGCGAAGAGACCGTAGGAGCCGATCCCGGCGGCGATCAGGCACAGCAGGGCCGGGCCGAACGGCTGGTCGAGCACCTCGCGCAGCGCCTGGTCCAGTCCGCCGGACTCCTTCGGCTGGTGCTGCACCGCCGCGTTGACGAAGAGCACCCCGACGATCCCGAAGGCGACACCCTTGGCGGTGTGGCCGACCCGGCCCAGGCCGACCGCGATCCGCCCCGCGGTGCGGGTGCCGGACGCGGAGAGGTCCTCGGGCACCTTGTCGGACCATCCCCGCCAGACCAGGTAGCCGCCGAACCCGATGATCGCGACGCCGACCGCCCCGACCATCAGCTGGCCGCCGGGGGCGTCCATCAGCTTCGCGGTCATCGAGTCGGTGCCGCCGCCACCACCCCCTCCGGAGCCGGACGCGATCTGCACCCCGGTGACGCCGAGGAACCCGTAGACCAGCGCCTTCCCCGCGGCCGCCACGCGGTGCCGGACGCGCTCCAGGCCGTCCTCGTCGCGGAAGCCGACAGCGGCCTCCAGCGCCTGCCAGAGCACGAGCAGGAACAGCCCGACGACGACGATCCACAGGATCAGCTTCCCGAAGGGCTGCTCGGCCAGCGCCTGCAACGCGCCGGTGGCGTCGGAGGAGCCGGAGCGGTCGCCGAACGCCAGCTGCACCGCCAGCACGCCGATCACCAGGTGGACGACGCCGTAGGCGACCAGCCCCGCCCGGGCGGCGCGATCGGTCCAGTCGCTGCGGTCTGCCTGCCGGCCGAGTCGCCCGGCCTCCTCGGAAACGCCCATCGATGCTCTCCCTCGTCCGGTGTGGTGGTGGCATCATCGCTGACGTTGATGCGTGGCGAAGAGTCCCGAGGGACTGCTGCAAGAGTCCCTGAGGGACCAAGGTCACACGACCACAGGTCCTGCGGACTTATGCACAAGCAGACTTTGAGAATAGATTCACAAAGGTGGATCCCTTGGACATCGCACGTTGGCAGTTCGCGATCACGACCGTCTACCACTTCCTCTTCGTCCCGATCACGATCGGGCTCTCGGCGATGGTGGCGGCCTACGAGACGGCATGGCTCCGCACGCGCAAGCAGGAGTACCTCCGCCTGACCAAGTTCTTCGGCAAGCTGTTCCTGATCAACTTCGCGATCGGCGTGGTGACCGGGATCGTGCAGGAGTTCCAGTTCGGGATGAACTGGAGCGACTACTCCCGCTTCGTCGGTGACGTCTTCGGGGCACCGCTGGCCATCGAGGGCCTGCTCGCCTTCTTCCTGGAGTCCACCTTCCTGGGCCTGTGGATCTTCGGGTGGGACCGGCTCCCCGGCAAGCTCCACGCCGCCTGCATGTGGATCGTCCACATCGGCACGCTGATGTCGGCGTACTTCATCCTGGCGGCCAACTCCTGGATGCAGCACCCGGTCGGCTACGCGTTCAACCCCGAGACCGGGCGCGCCGAGCTGACCGACATCGTCGCCGTGCTCACCAACAAGGTGCAGATGGTGACCTTCCCGCACACCCTCTTCGCCGCCTACATGACCGCCGGGGCGTTCGTGGTCGCGGTCGCCTTCTGGCAGCTGATCCGCAAGCGCGGTGCCGAGGCCCCGGCCACCCTCGACGAGGACGGCCCGATGTATCGCAAGGCGCTGCGCAGCGGTGCCTGGGTGGTGCTGATCGCCGGGCTGGGCGTCGCGGTCAGCGGCGACTTCCAGGGCAAGGTGATGACCGAGGTGCAGCCGATGAAGATGGCGGCCGCCGAGGCGCTCTACGAGACCGAGCAGCCGGCCTCGTTCTCCTGGCTGACCGTCGGTACGCCGGACGGCAGCGAGGAGAAGTGGGCGATCACCTCGCCGCACCTGCTCTCCTTCCTGGCCACCGGCACCTGGGACGGCGAGGTCGAGGGGATCAACGACCTGCGCGAGCAGTACATGGAGACCTACGGGCAGGATCCCGGGGCCACCTACTACTCGCCGGGTGACTACACCCCCTACATCCCGCTGACCTACTGGACGTTCCGCTGGATGATCGGCCTCGGCGTCGCCGGAGCCCTCGGTGCGGCGGCGATCCTCTGGGTGACCCGCAAGGGCCGGACCCCGAAGGGCAGGTTCTGGCTGCCGGTGGCGGTCGCGCTCCCGCTGATGCCGCTCTTCGCCAACTCGATGGGCTGGATCTTCACCGAGACCGGGCGCCAGCCGTGGGCGGTGTTCGGCCTGATGACCACCGAGCACGCCGTCTCGCCGGGCACCACGACCGCCGAGGTGCTCACCTCGCTGATCGTCTTCACCCTGCTCTACGGCGCCCTCGCGGTCGTCGAGCTGAAGCTGCTGTTCACCTACATCCGCAAGGGCGCGGAGCCGTTCGCCGAACCCGAACGACGCGACGACGACAGTGATCCCGACCGGCCGCTGGCCTTCGCCTACTGAGCCGACGGAACGGAGAAAATCACCATGGAACTCACCACTGTCTGGTTCATCGTCATCGCCTTCTTCTGGATCGGCTACTTCTGCCTGGAGGGCTTCGACTTCGGCGTCGGCATGCTGCTGCCGGTGCTCGGCGGCAAGAGCTCGGAAGCGCCCGAGCGCCGGGTCATGATCAACACCATCGGCCCGATCTGGGACGGCAACGAGGTCTGGCTGCTGGTCGCCGGCGGCGCGACCTTCGCGGCCTTCCCGGAGTGGTACGCCACGCTCTTCAGCGGCTTCTACCTGCCGCTGCTGCTCATCCTGGTGGCCCTGATCGTGCGCGGCCTGGCCTTCGAGTACCGCGCCAAGCGCGACGACCCGACCTGGCGCAAGCGCTGGGACATCGCGATCTTCTTCGGCTCCGTGGTCCCTGCGTTCCTGTGGGGCGTGGCCTTCGCCAACATCGTGCACGGCGTGAAGATCGACGCGGACCTGGAGTACGTCGGCGGCTTCTGGGAGCTGCTGAACCCCTACGCGCTGCTCGGCGGACTGACCACGCTCAGCCTCTTCCTGGTGCACGGCGCGCTGTTCGTGGGCCTCAAGACCGACGGACCGATCCGGCTCGAGGCGCGACGCCTGGCGTTGCGCCTGGGTGCGGTGGCCGCGGTGCTGGCCGTCGCGTTCCTGGTCTGGACCCAGGTGGACAGCGGCAGCGCCGGATCGGCGGTGCTCTTCGTGCTGGCCGCCCTGGCGCTGGTGGGCGGACTGCTCGCCGCGGCGCAGGGCAGGGAGGGCTGGGGCTTCCTGGGCACCTTCCTGGCGATCGGGATGGCCGTCGCGGGCCTCTTCGTGGCGCTCTTCCCGGACGTGATGCCGACGACGCTGGCCGACGGCACCTCGCTGACCACCACCAACGCCGCGGCGACCGCCTACACGCTGAAGATCATGACCTGGGTCGCGGTGGTCTTCACGCCGCTGGTGCTGCTGTACCAGGGCTGGACCTACTGGGTCTTCCGCAAGCGGATCGCGGTGCACCACATCCCGCAGGCCACCCTGGCCGCCGGCCCGGCCGACGGCTGAGGCGTGGCCGACAGCACGAGGTCGTCCAGCGGCGCCGTGCGTCCCACCGACCCGCGGGTGCTGCGCCAGCTGCGCAGCGCCCGCGGGGCGCTGGTCGCGCTGCTCGGGTCGGCGGTGGTCTCCGGGGTCCTGGTCATCGTCCAGGCCTGGGTGATCACCGGCCTGATCGTCGCTGCCCTCGACGACGCGACCGCGACCGGGACCGTCGGCGGCTGGGCGCTGGCGGTGGTGGCGCTGCTGGCCCTGCGGGCCGGTGCCGGAGCACTGACCGACACCGCTGCGGCCCGTGCGGCCGCCGCCGTCTCCGGTGACCTGCGCCGCCGCGGCGGGTCGGCGCTGGCCAGGCTGCGCGCGCACGGCGCCGACGTCGGCAGCACCGGTGCCGCCGCGACCCTGCTCGGCCGCGGCGTGGCCGCCGCCGAGCCCTACCTCACCCGCTACCTCCCGGCGCTGGTGCTGGCCGGGGTGGTGCCGGCCCTCACCGTGGTCGCGATCGCCACCCAGGACCTGCTCAGCGCGTTGATCGTGGTGCTCACCCTGCCGCTGGTCCCGGTCTTCGCGGCCCTGGTCGGACTGGCCACCCGGGACCGTGCCGCAGCGCAGTGGCGCGCGATGGAGTCGCTGTCGGGGCACTTCGTGGACGTCGTACGGGGTCTGCCGACGCTGGTCGGCTTCCGCCGCGCCCGCGCCCAGTCGCCCAGGATCGGCGCCCTGACCGACCGCTACCGGGTGGCCTCGCTGGGCACCTTGCGCACCGCCTTCGCCTCCTCGGCGGTGCTCGAGCTGGTCGCCACGCTGTCGGTGGCGCTGGTCGCCGTCACCGTCGGCGTCCGGCTCGCCGGTGGCGGGTTGGAACTCTCCACGGCTCTGGTGGTGCTGCTGCTCGCCCCGGAGGCCTACTGGCCGCTGCGCCGGGTCGGCGCCGAGTTCCACGCCAGCGCCGAGGGTGCCGAGACGTTCGCGGCGATCGGCGACCTGGAGGAGCGGGCGGCAGCGGTGACCGGCACCGGCGGTGCCGTCGGGGATCGGGGGATCCCACCGCCCCGCTGGCGGTCGACGGGGTGTCCGTGCTGCGCCCGGGACGGTCCGTGGCCGCGCTCGACGGCGTGCACGCGGTGGTGCCGGCCCGCGGGCTCACCGCCCTGGTGGGTCCGTCGGGGTGCGGCAAGTCGACCCTGCTCACCGTGATCGCCGGACTGCTCGAGCCGACCGGCGGACGGCTGCTGCGCGACGGCACCCCCGTCGGCGGCGAGGCCTGGCGCCGCGACATCGCCCTCCTCCCGCAGCGACCGGTCTTCCTCCCGGGCAGCATCGGCGCGAACCTGCGGGTGGCGGAGCCCGACGCGACGGACGAGCGGCTCTGGCAGGTGCTGGGGAGGGTCGCCCTCGCCGACCGGATCCGGGCGCTGCCCGCCGGCCTGGACGCACCCCTGGGGGAGGACGGTGCCGACCTGTCCGCGGGGGAGCGCGCCCGGCTGGCGCTGGCCCGGATCGTGCTCGCCGACCGCCCGTGGGTGCTGCTCGACGAGCCCACCGCGCACCTGGACGAGGAGACCTCCGCGGTGATCGCCGAGGTGGTCACCGGGCTGGCCGAGGACCGTGCGGTGGTCGTCGTGGCTCACCGGCCCGAGCTGGTCGACCGTGCCGACCACGTCCTGGAGCTGAGCCCGCACGCGCCCCTGCCGGCCGGTGCGGCCGGTGCCGCCGCTCCGGTTCCGGTGGCGGCGCCGGAGCGGGCGCGCACCGCGCAGGACCCGGACGAGCCGGACAGCACCGATCCGCGCCGCGGCCTGTGGGGCGCGACCGTGCTGGGCGGGCTGGCCTCGGTCTGCGGCGTCGCGCTGACCGCGACCGCCGGCTGGCTGATCGTGCAGGCGTCCACCCACCCGCCGGTGCTCACCCTGCTGGTCGCCGTGGTCAGCGTCCGCGCGTTCGGCATCGGCCGGCCGGTCCTGCGCTACGTCGAGCGGCTCTGGTCCCACGACGCCGCGCTGCGGCTGCTGGCCCGCCGCCGGGTGGAGATGTACGACGCCCTCGTGCCGCTCACCCCCGGCGCGCTCGGCCGACGCCGCGGCGACCTGCTGGCCGGGGTGGTCGACGACGTCGACGTGGTGGTGGACGAGGAGATCCGGGTGCGGATCCCGGTCCGCGGCTACCTGATCACGGTGGCCGTCGCGATCGCCTTCGCCGGGTGGGTGCTGCCCGCGGCGGCCGTCGTGGTGGCGGTGGGGGCCACGGTCCCGCCCGCGGCCGCCTACCTGCTGGCCCGGGCGGCCTCGGCCCGCGCCGAGCGGGACGCGGTCGCCGCGCGCGCCCGCGTCTCCGAGGCCGGGGTGACCCTGCTGGAGACGGCGAGCGAGCTGGAGATGTGGCAGCGCACCGACCTCGGTGTGCGCGCCGTCGCCCGGGCCGGGGACGCCTGGGCGGCTGCGGTCCGGTCGGCGACGCGCGGCCTGGCGGTGGGCCGGGCGCTGGTGCTGCTCGGCACCGGCGCCGCGGTGGCCGGCGTCGCGTTGATCGCCGGCGACGCCCACGCCGAGGGCACGCTGAGCGGACCCCTGGTCGGGTTGCTGGTGCTGCTGCCGTTGGCTCTGGGCGAGGTGGCCGCCGGGCTGCCCGAGGCCGGTGCGCTGGCCGCCCGCTGCGCCGCCGCCCGGGAGCGGCTGGCCGCGATCGAGCAGACCCCACCGCGGGTCACCGAGCCCGCCGAGCCGTCGCCGGCGCCGGACGGCAGCCGGCTCGACCTCGAGGACGTCGCCGTCGGGTGGGGGGAGCGACCGGCCGTGGTCGGCCTGGACCTCACCCTGGCGCCGGGCGAGCGGGTCGCCCTGGTCGGTCGCTCCGGGTCGGGGAAGAGCACGGTTGCCGCGGCGGCGATGCGCTACCTGCTGCCGGAGCAGGGCACGCTCAGGCTCGGCGGGGTCGACCTGGTACGGCTGCCGGGGGACGTCGTACGGGAGCGGGTGGGGCTGGTCGACGACGATCCGCACGTCTTCGCCAGCACCGTGGTCGAGAACGTCCGCCTGGCACGACCTTCCGCCACCGACGAGGAGGTCGCCGGCGCGCTGCGCTCGGCCCGGCTCGGCGACTGGTTGGACGCCCTCCCCGAGAGCCTGCACACCTGGGTCGGCGACGGTCATGCCGACGTCTCCGGCGGGGAGCGGGCACGACTGGCCATCGCCCGGTGCCTGTTGGCCGAGCAGCCGGTGCTGGTGCTCGACGAGCCGGTGGCCCACCTCGACCACGCCACCGCCGAGCAGATCGCGGCCGAGGTGCTCACCGGGCCGGCGGAGCGCGCCGTGCTGTGGATCACCCACGACCCGGTCGGGCTCGACCGGGTGGACCGGGTGGTGGACCTCGGCCCCGGCGCGGGGCCCTGGCCGGCGCCGGTGAGAGGGTGGGGAGATGAGCACGCCGATCACGGTCTTCCTGCTCGACGACCACGAGGTGGTCCGCCAGGGACTCCGGTTCCTGCTCGAGGCGGGCGGCGACATCGAGGTGGTGGGGGAGGCCGGCACCGCGGCCGAGGCACGCGCCCGGATCCCGGCGCTGCGGCCGGACGTGGCGGTGCTCGACGGTCGGCTCCCGGACGGCTCGGGCGTGGAGGTCTGCCGCGCGGTGCGCGCGGTCGATCCGGGGATCCAGGCGCTCATCCTGACCTCCTACGACGACGACGAGGCGCTCTTCGCCGCGATCATGGCCGGCGCCGCGGGCTACGTGCTCAAGGAGATCAAGGGCAACGACCTGGTGAACGCGATCCGCCAGGTCGCCGCCGGTCATTCCCTGATCGACCCGGCGCTGACCGCCCGGGTGCTCGACCGGGTGCGCAACCCGACGAGCCGCGCCCCCGAGCTCGCCGCCCTGACCGAGCAGGAGCTGACCCTGCTCGGCCTGATCGCCGAGGGCCTGACCAACCGGCAGATCGGGGAGCGGATGTTCCTGGCGGAGAAGACCGTCAAGAACTACGTCTCGGTGCTGCTGGCCAAGCTCGGGCTGGAGCGGCGCACCCAGGCCGCGGTGCTCGCCACCAGGCTGCTCGGCCCCGGCCACTGAGGCCGGGCGGGCGGCACCACCTCACCGCAGCGGCACCCACCAGCGCAGCACGGTGCCGCCGCCGTCGGCCGGGCCGACGGTGCAGGCACCGGCCAGCGCGTCGGCCCGTCTGCGGGCATTGGCCAGCCCGCTCTCGCACCGGGGTCCCGGGGGGAGCCCGACCCCGTCGTCCGTCACCTGCGCCACCAGCCGGTCGGCATCCACGTCGACCGAGACCCGCACCCGGGTCGCCCCGGCGTGCCGGGCCACGTTGGTCAGCGCCTCGCGCAACACCGCGAGCACCGGCTCGGCGAGGTCGTCCTCGACCAGGGTGTCGACCGGCCCGCTCACGGTGAGCTCGGGCACCAGGCCCAGGGTCGGCTCGAGCTCGCGCACCAGCGCCCGGACGGCCGCCTGCAGGGACTGTGCGGGCGGGCGCCGCAGCTCGAAGATGGTGCCGCGGATGTCGCGGATGGTCTGGTCCAGGGCATCGACCGCCTGCTCCAGCTGGGCCGCCACCTGCGTCGGCGCGGCGATCGCGGTGCCCTGCAGCTGCAGTCCGGTCGCGAAGAGCCGTTGGATCACCAGGTCGTGCAGGTCGCGCGCGATCCGCTCCCGGTCCGAGAGCACGGCCAGCTCGGCGCGGTCGGCGAGCGCGCGCAGCCGGTCCAGGGTCAGGGCGGCGTGGTCGGCGAAGGAGAGCAGCAGGTCGCGCCACTCGTGGTCGCCCGGCTCGATCTGCGGGTCGATCACCACGAGCGTGCCGCCGTCGGCCAGGTGCGGTCGCAGCGCCAGCTGCACCACGAGGTGTCCCTGCACCTCGTGCTCGACCAGCTCGGTCCCGTCCGCATCCGGCACCGGTGGTACGACGCCCAGCAGGCGCTCCACCCACGCGCGGTCGGCCTCGGGGGCGGCCACGGTGGGGACGGCCGCCGTCGGTGCCGGTGCGGGTGCGCCCGCCGGGGCGGGGCGGAGCGCGGCGGCCCGGGCGCGTGCGCCGGCCTGCGCGGCGGCGGCGATCTCCTGCACGGCGGCGCTCGTCGTACCGTCCGGGTCGACCACCGCGGTGACCCGGGCCGATGCCTCCAGCCAGCGGCGGCGCTGCTCGCTGCGTCCGTAGGCGTGCGCGTGCTCGATCACGAAACCGGCGACGTCGGCCAGGGCGGTCACCAGGGTCTCGTCGTCGGCGTCGAACGCCCGGCCGCCGGCCTTCTCGGTCAGGTAGAGGTTGCCGAAGACGGACCCGCGGACCCGCACCGGCACTCCGAGGAAGCTGGTCATCGGCGGATGGCCGGGCGGGAACCCGACCGAGTCCGGGTGCCGGGAGAGGTCGGGCAGCCGGAGGGCGGTCGGGTGCCGGATCAGGTGGCCGAGGATCCCGCGACCACGCGGCAGCTCGCCGATCCGGGCGGCCTCCTCGGGGGTCAGGCCGGTGGTGACGAACTCGATCAGCCCCTCCTCGGGCCGGGGCGCGTCGAGGACCCCGAGCGCGCCGTACCTGGCGCCGGTGAGCTCGGCCGCGGAGCGGATGATCCGCTCCAGCACCGAGGGCAGGTCGAGATCCGCCGAGATCGCCAGGATCGCGTCCAGCAGTGCGCCGGTGGAGGCCGGCAGTGGCGCCGGTCGGCTCGGGTCGGTGGGCACGGGTGTCAGTGTGCGTCACCGGGTCGCACGCCGACGAGCCTCCCGGTCAGCTCACACTCCTCGAGCAGGAGCCGCAGGAAGAGGGGCGGGAGCCGCCGGCCCACGGCTGCAGGCCCAGGGACCGGATCCGGGCGACGGCGGAGGCGTCGGTGACCGGGTGCGCTCGCCCGCGGACCACCACGCTCCACCCGGAGCGGGTGGTCTCGTCCACGTCGTCGACCTCCAGCGCCACCATCGCGTCCCGGCCGTAGGTGCCGAGCACCGAGTAGGGCGTGGTGGCGAAGGCGAGCGAGGTCCCGTCGACCAGGTGGGTGACCGGGATCTGGTGCGGGCCGGACGGCGTGGTGACCGCGACCCGGGCATGGGCCCGCAGGCCGAGACGACGGGCGCACTCGTCCCGGTCCAGCTCGACGGTGCCGGTCATGGTCTCCTCCTCCGGCGGCGACACCGGGGTCGCCGGCCTGCGCTCCCCATCGTCGTCGCACCCGTGGCCGACCTCCAGGGACCTTGGTCACCACCGCCAGGGGCTGGCGTCGCGCAGTAGCGTGGAGTGGTGACCTCTCCGCACACCGTCGCACCTGCCGCGCCCGCCCCACCCGACCTGGCCACCCTCGGCCAGCTCCGCGCCTCCGGCCACGTCCTCAAGCCGTTGCGCGCCGAGCTGCGCGACAACCTGCTCGCCAAGCTCGCCGCGGGCGAGGACCCGTGGCCGGGCCTGCACGGCTTCGAGGACACCGTCGTCCCACAGCTGGAACGGGCGTTGATCGCCGGCCACGACGTGGTGCTGCTCGGCGAGCGCGGGCAGGGCAAGACCCGGCTGCTGCGCACCCTGGTCGGGCTGATGGACGAGTGGACCCCGGTGATCTCCGGCTCCGAGCTCGGCGAGCACCCCTACGAGCCGATCACGGTGCAGTCCAAGGCCGCCGTCGCCGAGCACGGCGAGGACCTGCGCGTCTCCTGGGTGCACCGCTCCGAGCGGTACGCCGAGAAGCTGGCCACCCCCGACACCAGCGTCGCCGACCTGATCGGCGACGTCGACCCGATGAAGGTCGCCGAGGGACGCTCCCTCGGCGACCCGGAGACCATCCACTTCGGGCTGATCCCGCGGTCGCACCGCGGCATCGTGGCGATCAACGAGCTGCCCGACCTCGCCGAGCGGATCCAGGTCGCGATGCTCAACGTGATGGAGGAGCGCGACATCCAGATCCGCGGCTACGTCCTGCGGCTGCCGCTGGACGTGCTCGTGGTGGCCAGCGCCAACCCCGAGGACTACACCAACCGCGGCCGGATCATCACCCCGCTCAAGGACCGATTCGGGGCGGAGATCCGGACCCACTACCCGACCGAGCTCGAGGCCGAGGTCGCCGTGGTGCGCCAGGAGGCGGACCTCCTCGACGGGCTGGTCGAGGTGCCGGACTTCCTGGTCGAGATCCTGGCCCGGTTCACCCGCAACCTGCGGGAGTCCTCCTCGGTCGACCAGCGCTCGGGTGTCTCCGCCCGGTTCGCGATCGCCGGGGCGGAGACCATCGCCGCGGCCGCGCTGCGCCGGGCGACCCTGCACCGGGAGGAGCACGCGGTGGCCCGGGTGGTCGACCTGGAGACCGCGGTCGACGTGCTGGGCGGCAAGATCGAGTTCGAGACCGGCGAGGAGGGCAGGGAGGCGGAGATCCTGACCCACCTGCTGCGCACCGCGGTCGCCGAGACCGTGCGCGGCACCTTCCGGGGCCTGGACTTCGCGCTGCTGGTGGAGGCGATCGAGGAGGGCGCGACCGTGGTGACCGGGGAGCACGTGACCGGGCACGACGTGCTGGCCGGTCTGCCGGTCCTCGGCGAGTCCGAGCTCTACGACGAGATCTGCGAGCGGGTGCTGGGGCCCGGCGGTGGCGAGAACGACGGCCAGCGCGCGGCGGCGATCGAGCTCGCCCTCGAGGGACTCTTCCTGGCCCGCAAGATCGGCAAGGACACCCAGTCCGGCGAGCGCGGCACCGAGACGGTCTACGGGTGAGCTGATGGCGGACCTGACCCGCTTCAAGCGGTACGACGGGGGCGACCCCCTCGCGCCGCCGGTCGACATCGCCGAGGCGCTCGACGCGATCGGCGAGGACGTGATGGCCGGCTACAGCCCGGAGCGGGCGATGCAGGAGTTCCTGCGTCGTGGCGGCCAGGACCAGGCAGGTCTGGACGACCTCGCCCGCCGGGTCGCCGAGCGGCGCCGGGAGCTGCTCGCCCAGCACAACCTCGACGGCACCCTCAACGAGGTCAAGGAGCTGCTCGACCGCGCGGTGCTCGCCGAGCGCCAGCAGCTCGCCCGCGACCCGATGATGGACGAGGGGGACCGTGCGTTCCGGGAGATGCGGATGCAGAACCTCCCGGACTCCCCGGCGGCGGCCGTCACCGAGCTGGGTGACTACGACTGGACCTCCGCGGAGGCCCGGGAGGCCTTCGAGCAGATCAAGGACCTGCTCGGACGGGAGATGCTCGACCAGCGCTTCGCGGGGATGAAGAACGCCCTGGAGAACGCCACCGACGGCGACCGGGCCGCGATCAACGCGATGCTCTCCGACCTCAACGACCTGCTGGAGAAGCGGGCCGCGGGCACTGACACCCCCGAGGACTTCGCGGAGTTCATGGCCAAGCACGGCCAGCACTTCCCCGAGGACCCCCGCGACCTGGACGAGTTGTTGGACACCCTCGCCGAGCGCTCCGCGGCCGCTCAGCGGATGCTCAACTCGATGAGCCCCGAGCAGCGCCAGGAGCTGATGGAGCTCTCCGCGCAGGCGTTCGGCTCGCCGGCGCTGATGGAGCAGCTCGACCGGCTCGACCAGAACCTGATGGGCCTGCGGCCCGGCGAGGACTGGAACGGTTCCCAGCAGTTCGGCGACGGCGACCAGGGACTCGGGCTGGGTGACGGCACCGGAGTGCTGCAGGACCTCGCCGACCTGGACGCGCTCGCCGACCAGCTCTCCCAGTCCTACGGCGGCGCTCGGCTCGACGACGTCGACCTGGACAAGCTGGCCCGACAGCTGGGCGACCAGGCCTCCGTCGACGCCCGCAAGCTGCAGGAGCTGGAGCGGGCGCTGCGGCAGTCCGGGGCGATGGAACGGGGCTTCGACGGCGAGCTGCGGCTGACCCCCAAGGCGATGCGCCAGCTCGGCAAGGCGCTGCTGCGCGACGTCGCCGAGCGGATGTCGGGCCGTCAGGGCCAGCGCGACCTGCGCCGCGCCGGCGCCGCCGGTGACCTCTCCGGCGCCACCCGGTCCTGGGAGTTCGGCGACACCGAGCCGTGGGACATCCCGCGCACCATGGTGAACGGGATGATCCGCCGTGCCGGCGACCCGACGGGCCCGCGGCTGTCGGTGGAGGACATCGAGGTCGCCGAGACCGAGGCGCGCACCCAGGCGGCGGTGGCGCTCTGCGTGGACACCAGCTTCTCGATGGCGATGGACGGTCGCTGGGTGCCGATGAAGCAGACGGCCCTGGCGCTGCACACCCTGATCGGCAGCCGGTTCCGGGGCGACGACCTGGAGCTGATCGGCTTCGGCCGTCATGCGGAGACGATGCGGATCGAGCAGCTGACCGCGCTGGACGCCCGGTGGGCCAAGGGCACGAACCTGCACCATGCGCTCCTCCTCGCCAACCGTCACTTCCGCAAGCACCCCAACGCCCAGCCGGTGCTGCTGATCGTCACCGACGGCGAGCCGACCTCGCACCTGGAGCCGGACGGCCAGGTCTACTTCGACTACCCGCCGCACCCGATGACGATCGCGCTGGCGGTCCGCGAGCTCGACAACGCGCGGCGGCTCGGGGCACAGACCACCTTCTTCCGTCTCGGCGAGGATCCGGGGCTGGCCCGGTTCATCGAGCAGATGGCGCGCCGGGTCGACGGATCGGTGATCGCGCCGGAGGCCGACGACCTCGGCGCCGCCGTGGTCGGCTCCTACCTCGGCTCCCGGGGACGCGGCCGCCCGGGTGGCTCCGGAGGTGCCGGAGGCGGCCCCGGCAGCTACGGCGACTGGTTCGGCGGACGGGGTTTCTGGGTGGGCTGACCCCGCCTGTGGAGGGGGAGCGGGCCCGGTTTCGCCGCCGGGGGCGTCGGGCACCCGCGCTGCATGGACCCAGCAGCCACGAACCCAGCAGCAACGTACCCAGCAGCAGAGCCCGGCCCCGACCCCTTCTGGGCGACGGTACGACGACGCCACCCTGACCTCGATCTCGTCCTGCTCCCCGGCGGCGCCGGCCCGCGCCCGGTCGCCACCCTCGCCGAGGCCCGGGAGCAGATGGCGGCGATCGTCGACGCCTGGGACCGGGTCTCCGCCCTGCTGCCCGGTCCCGAGGCGACCCTCGGGTGGCGCGGTGCCGGTGACCGCCACCGTTTCGTGGTGCAGGCGGCCGTGCCCGGGGTCGGGCGGGGGAGCGGCACGCGGCTGCTCCGCGAGATCGCGGTCGCGGCGGACCGCGTCGGCTGGCACCTGGCCGCCGCCGAGCGTCGCGGCGCCTGCCTGCTCCGGGGCCGGTGCGACCGGCCGCCGATCGAGCTGCGCGCGGAGGCGGGGCTCGGCGCCACCGTGGTGCGCCTGCGCGGAGCCCCGCTCCACCTGGCCGGTGGCGACCTCTCCCGGGTGGTGGCGGAGGCCGCGACATGGGCGTGACATTGGACGTCCCCTTCACCGAGCTGGTCCAGGCCGAGGCCGAGTGGGGCGACGCCGGCGCCGAGCTGGGTGGCGGCTGGCGTCGCCTGGAGGGGGCGTCGGCCGAAGGGTTCGCGCCGGCCGTCGCCACCGCGGTCGAGGGGTTCCGGGAGTCGTGGGTCGAGGAGCTCAAGCGTCTCGCCGACACGGCGACCGAGCACGGCCTCGACCTCGCCGTCTATCGGGCCACGCTGCTGGCCACCGACGTGGTGCGCGCCGAGGCCATCCGGGCGCTGCTGCCCTGGCGGCTCCACGACGCGCGGGTCGAGGAGACCCGGTGACCGGGGTGGGCCTGCCGGCCCCGGTCGGCCCCTTCGCCGAGCTGCGCTCGACCCCGGCGCGCGCCGCCGCCCTCGCCCACGAGCTGCGTGCGGTCGCGGTCGGGGTCGAGGACGTCCAGGCGTGGGCCGCGGGCAGCGGCGCACCGAGCTGGACGGGGCGGACCCGGGACGCCCACGACCACGCCCGCACCCGGTTCGGCCGGCGGCTGGACCGCGCCGAGGCGGCGCTGGAGCGAGCGGTGGTCGCCACCGACCGGTTCGCCGACCGGCTGCGCCGGCTGGCGATCGCCCGGACCACCCTGGAACGTGAGCGGACCGACCTGAACGAGCAGATCCGACAGCTCCGCGCCGAGCTCCGCGCGGCGGCCGTCGCCGATGCCCACCTGCAGCAGCGGGCCCGAGGTGTCGAGCAGCGCGCCAGCGCGCTGCGCGGGGCCATCGGCGAGTGGGCAGCGGAGGCCGACGACGCCGAGGCCGACGTCGTGGCCGCCCTCAGCGGCGTCGACACGGTCACCGAGGGCCTCGCCGCGGCCGAGGATCCCCGACGGGTCGACGTGACCGCGTCGGTGCGCCGGTTGACCGATCTGGCCGGGGACCCGGTCGCGGTCGCCGCCTGGTGGGCCGCGCTGACCCGGGCCCAGCGGCAGGGCCTGATCACCGAGCGTCCCGACCTGGTCGGCCGCACCGGGGGCGTGCCGGTCCGGGCACGTGACGAGGCCAACCGGGCCGCGGTCCGTCACGATCTGGATCGACTCGGCCGCCGCGATCCCGACCGGCTGAGCGAGACCGAGCGGCAGCGCCTGGAGAACGCACGGCGGGTCCACGAGGCGATCGAGAGCCTCGGGGGCAAGGTCGATCCGGTGACCGGGGAGGAGCTGCTCCGGGTGATCGGCTACGGGCCAGCCGACCACGACGGCGACGGCGGCGTCGTGGTCGGTCTCGGCAATCCGGACACGGCCGACCACGTGGCGGTCACCGTGCCGGGCCTGACCACCGAGACCGACAGCCTGCCGGGCCAGCTCGACCACCTCGAGGACCTCTACGACGCCGCGGTCGACCACGACCGCGGCTCGGTGGCGTGCGTCTACTGGGCCGACTACGACGCGCCGAGCGGACCGACCACGGACCCGCTGGACTACCTCGGCGTCGCGACCGACGCCAGGGCCGAGCAGGGCGGGGAGCGACTCAGCGACTTCCTCGACGGGCTCGCCGGCTCGGACCGCGGCGACCCGTCCCACCTGACCGCCATCGGTCACAGCTATGGCTCGACCACGCTCGGTCACGCACTCCAGGACGGCGTCGACGTGGACGACGCCGTCCTGCTCGGCAGCCCGGGCGTGCCGTCCGGCACGGCGGCCGGGCTGACCGGGGCCGAGGTGTGGGTGGGCAGCATGGACAACGATCCGGTCACCCTCCTCGGTGAGCACGACGGCGGTGGGGTCGGAGCGCTCGGCCGCGACCCCGCCAGCGACGACTTCGGCGCGCAGCGCTTCGCCACCGGTGACGGCTCGCCCCGCTTCGAGGACCTGCTGGACAACCACGGCGCCTACTTCGAGGATGATGCGCTCGCCAACATCTCCCGCGTCGTGGTGGACGACGACGCCGCGGTGTCCTTGCAACCGCGACGTGGCGACCCCGGCGGGGCCTACCTCCCCTCGAGCTGCTGCTGGCGAGGTCGGCGCGCGACGGGGTCGCCGGGTGGTTGCTGGAGCGCGGCGCGGACCTGCTCGACGCGGTGCGGTGACTCCCACCGATTCCCACCGACTCCCGGCACCACCGGCTGCGCGACCGGTTCGACCCGGACCGGGTCGACCAGGAAGGATGGCGCCGTGATGGCGGGTGAGTGACCTCAGCGTCGAGGTGGTGCTGCTGCTGGCGCTGGCCGCCCTGGCGGCCGGCTTCGTCGACGCCGTGGTCGGTGGGGGCGGACTGATCCAGCTGCCGGCCCTGCTGCTGGGCCTGCCGAGCGCCAGCCCGGTCCAGGTGCTGGCCACCAACAAGCTCGCCTCGATGTGCGGCACGGCCACCAGCTCGGTGACCTACTACCGCCGGATCCGCCCGGACCCGGCGACGTTCCTGCCGCTGATGGCCCTGGCCCTGGTCGGCTCCTTCGTCGGCGCGCTGGGCGCCTCCCACCTGCCCAAGGAGGCGTTCGAGCCGATCGTCCTGGTCGTCCTGATCGTGGTCGGCGCCTACGTGCTGCTCCGGCCCGACCTGGGCGAGGAGACCGCGCTGCGCTTCTCCGGCCACCGGCACCGGTTCGCCGCGATGGCCGTCGGCTTCGTCATCGGCGTCTACGACGGCCTGCTCGGCCCCGGCACCGGCAGCTTCTTCGTGTTCGCGCTCGTCGGGCTGCTCGGCTACGACTTCCTCCAGGCCTCGGCCAAGGCCAAGCTGGCGAACTTCGCCACCAACCTCGGTGCGCTGCTGCTCTTCATCCCGACCGGTGCCGTCCTCTGGGACGTCGGACTGATGATGGGGGCGTGCAACCTGATCGGCGGCTACCTCGGCGCCCGCACCGCCGTCGCCCGCGGCAGCGGGTTCGTCCGGGCGTTCTTCATCGTGGTGGTCAGCGGCTTCATCATCAGGATCGGCGGCGGGCTGCTGGGGGTGTGGTGAGTGGCGGCGACGCCGGAAACCGACCTGCGGCGCACCGCGGCGTCTCCTAGGTTGGACCAGTGAGCTCACCGACCGCGCCGTTCTGGGTGTCCGCGTTCCTGGACCTCGCGCCCGACCACCACGCCGAGGGTCTCCTCTTCTGGTCCGTGCTCACCGGCTATCCGGTCTCCGCGCCGCGTGGCGCCGGCGAGGAGTTCGCCACGCTGCTCCCCGCCCACGGCGATGCCTACCTGCGGGCCCAGCGTCTCGGCACCGGACCGGGCCGGATCCACCTGGACCTGCACGTGGCCGACCCGCGCGCCGCCGCGGACCACGCGATCACGCTGGGGGCGGCCGAGGTGGTCGACCATCCGCAGTGGCACTACGTGGTGATGGCCAGCCCGGCGGGGGTGCCCTTCTGCTTCGTCAGCCACCCCGCGACCGAGCGTCCCGAGGCGACGCGGTGGGGAGGACACACCTCGCGGCTCGACCAGGTGTGCCTGGACGTGCCGCCGGCGTCGTACCGGACGGAGGTGGGGTTCTGGTCGGCGCTCACCGGGTGGCAGACCCGGGCCTCTCCGGTGTCGGAGGGGTTCACGTCGCTGGTGCGACCGTCCGGGCAGCCGCTCCGCTTCCTGCTGCAACGGCTGGACGGAGCCGGCGACGTCCCCGGTGCACACCTGGACTGGGCCACCGACGACCGTGCCGAGGAGGTCGCCCGGCACCGGGCGCTCGGCGCCGAGGTGGTCGCCGAGCACCCGGTCTGGACGGTGCTGCGGGACCCGGTCGGCCGGGTCTACTGCGTCACCGACCGCGACCCGGCGACCGGAGTGCTGCGATGAGCGTGCCGCGGACCGAACCGCCGCGGGCGGCGGACGAGACCACGATGCTGCGCGCCTTCCTGGACTACCACCGCGCCACCCTGCTCCGTCAGGCGGAGGGCCTCGACGCCGAGCAGCTCGGCCGGTCGCTGCCGCCGAGCACGATGACCCTGGGCGGCATGCTCAAGCACCTCGCGTTCGTCGAGGACTGGTGGTTCAACGTCACCCTGCTCGGCGACGAGCCGGCGCCACCGTGGGACACCGTCGACTGGGAGGCCGACGGCGACTGGGACTGGCACAGCGCGGCGCACGACACCCCCGACGGGCTGCGCACGCTGCTCGCCGGGGCGATCGCCCGGTCCGAGGAGATCCTCGGCGACCGGCCGGACCTCGAGCGGGTCGCCGTCCGGCACCGCCCCGGGCGCAGCCCGGTCACCCTGCGGTGGATCCTGGTGCACATGATCGAGGAGTACGCCCGCCACTGCGGCCACGCCGACCTGATCCGGGAGTCCGTCGACGGAGCGACCGACCTGTGAGCACGATCCGGCCGGCCACGCACCAGGACTGGGCGCAGATCCACCCCTTCTGGCAGCGGATCGTCACCGACGGCGAGACCTACGCCTACCCGAGGACCTGAGCAGCGACCAGGCCCGGGCGCTCTGGTACGACGGCAGCGACCGTCCCGACACCGAGGTCGTGGTGCTGGAGGAGGACGGCCGGATCCTGGGCAGCGCCAGGATGGGTCCCAACCGGCCGGCCCGCGGGTCCCACATCGGCACCGCCTCGTTCATGGTCGACGAGGCCGCCCGCGGCGCGGGTGTGGGCCGCCGCCTCGGCGAGCACGTGATCGGGTGGCACCGCGCGCACGGCTTCGCGGGCATCCAGTTCAACGCGGTGGTGGAGACCAACACCGGCGCCGTACGGCTGTGGCAGCGGCTCGGCTTCGAGATCGTCGGCACGGTGCCCGGCGCCTTCGACTCCCGCCGCCACGGCCGGGTGGGCCTGCACGTGATGTACCTGGACCTCACTCCGGAGGGCTGAACCCCGGGAGGAACTCGGTCATCAGGGCTCGGAACGGCGCCTCGGCCTCGAGCTGGCTGAGCACGCCGACGCCGCCGAGCCAGGTGCGGTGGATGAGCAGGTACTGCGGCGGCAGGTTGAGCTTGACGGTGATCGCGTAGGCCGGGTCGCGGGGGTCGTTGAGCCGCTGGAACTGCTCGCGCATCCACTCCCGGGAGAACCGGAACCGCTCGGTCAGCGTCGGCTCGACGAAGGGGGCCAGATAGTCGCGCAGCAGTTGCGGGTCGACCCGGATCCGGTCCTTGAGGAAGCCCTCCTCGCGCAGGCCGTCGAGCAGTGCGTCGCCGTCCCCGTCCGCGCAGAGCGAGATCAGCCGGCCCATCGACGACGGCAGACCGTGCTGCGGGAGCCGGGCGACCGCACCGTAGTCGAGCACGCCGAGCCGCCCGGGCGACCCGTCCTCGGCGGGGATGATCCGGAAGTTGCCGGGGTGGGGGTCGGCGTGGAGCAAGCCGGTGCGGGCCGGGCCGGAGAAGAGGAACCGGGCGAAGAGCTGCCCGTAGTGGTCCCGCTCGGCAGGGCTGCCGGTGGCGATCACGGTCGCCAGCGAAGTGGCGGAGTCGAGCCACTCGGTGATCAGCACCCGCGGTCCGACGGCCACCACGTCGGGCACCACGATGTCGGGGTCGTCGGCGAACGCGGCGGCGAACGTCCGCTGGGCCTGCGCCTCGAGGTCGTAGTCGAGCTCCTCGCGCGCGCGGGCCTGCACCTCCTCGACCAGCGGCTT
Organism: Nocardioides sambongensis; assembly: GCF_006494815.1. Taxonomy (NCBI): domain Bacteria; kingdom Bacillati; phylum Actinomycetota; class Actinomycetes; order Propionibacteriales; family Nocardioidaceae; genus Nocardioides; species Nocardioides sambongensis. Next base: position 2,480,972 of record NZ_CP041091.1, on the reverse strand, counting down.
GACGTCCAGGCCGGGCACCAGAGGACCGATCGCCCGGGCGGCACGGGCCAGCGTGCGCAGGTCGGACTGGAGGGCGTCGCCGGCCTCCGGATACTGCACCTTCACCGCCACCCGCCGCTCGGTCCCGCTCGGGTCGTCGGGGTCGCGCCACCGGCCCTCGTGGACCTGCCCGATCGACGCCGCCGCGGTCGGTGCGCCGTCCAGCCAGACCAGTCGTCGCTTCCAGTCCGCGCCGAGGTCGGCGGTGAGGATGTCACGCACCGTCTGGGTGGGCATCGGCGGCGCCGAGTCCTGCAGGCGGGTGAGCTGCGCGCGGTAGGGGGCGGCGAGCTCCTCGGGCAGCGCGGACTCCAGCACCGAGAGGGCCTGCCCGAACTTCATCGCGCCGCCCTTCAGCTCGCCGAGTGTGCGGAAGAGCTGCTCGGCGGTCCGCTGCTGGACCTCGCTCATCACCGCCTCGGCGGGTGCACCGCCCAGACGCTTGCCGAACCCGAGGGCGGTCCTGCCGGCATAGCCGAGCGGCAGCGCGGCCAGTCTGGCCGTCCGCGCTGCCGCCTTGCGGGGGAGGTCCGCCATGCCTCCATTGTGGCGGGTTGGTGCAACCGGGGGCGTCAGGTCACGCGGGGAAGGCGATCCCGGTGTTGGCGTGGCACCGGTAGCCGTTCGGCACCTTGTGCAGGTACTGCTGGTGGTGCGGCTCGGCGTAGTAGTACGCGCCGGCGGGGGCGATCTCGGTGGTGATCTCGCCGTAGCCGCGAGCCGCGATCTCGTCGCCGTACACCTTGGTCAGCTCACGCGCGGTCTGCTCCTGCTCGGGGAGTGGACGTAGATCGCCGAGCGGTACTGGGTGCCGACGTCGTTGCCCTGGCGCATCCCCTGGGTGGGGTCGTGCACCACGAAGAACTGCTTGACCAGGTCGGCGTACGAGACGCGGCTGGGGTCGAAGACCACGCGGATGGCCTCGGTGTGCCCGGTGCGGCCGGAGCACACCTCCTCGTACGTCGGGTGCGGGGTGAAGCCGCCGGCGTACCCGACCGACGTCGACCAGACGCCGGGGACCTGCCAGAAGATCTCCTCCGCGCCCCAGAAGCAGCCGAGACCGAACTCGGCGATCTCGAACCCGTCGGGGATGTTGCCGGCGTCGGTGACCAGCGGGGTGTGCAGCACCTCGTGCAGCGCCGGGAGGGGAGTGGGTGGCTGCTCGCGGCCGGGCAGGGCCGCGGCGGGGTCGACCATCTGGGTCTTGCGGGATGCGAACATGCCTCCATTCTCCCCGCAGACACAAGCCCTGAGTAGTCTCGAAGGGTGAGCGACGCAGACCTGAGCAGCCACCTGAACGACGCCGGCTTCGAGACCCGCGCCATCCACGCCGGGTATGCGCCGGACCCGACCACCGGAGCGGTGATCCCGCCGATCTACGCGACCTCGACCTACGCCCAGGACGGCGTCGGCGGGTTGCGCAACGGCTACGAGTACAGCCGCTCGGGCAACCCGACCCGGACCGCGCTGGAGTCCACGCTGGCCGCGCTCGAGGGCGGCAGCCACGGGTTCGCCTTCGCCTCCGGCCTGGCCGCGGAGGACACCCTGGTCCGCGCGCTGTGCCGGCCGGGCGACCACGTGGTGCTGCCCGACGACGCCTACGGCGGCACCTTCCGCCTCTTCGACAAGGTCGAGCAGGCCTGGGGGCTGACCCACAGCCCGGCCTCGGTCGCCGACCCGCAGGCCGTCGCCGCGGCGATCCGCCCGGGCGAGACCACGCTGGTCTGGGTGGAGACGCCCACCAACCCGCTGCTCTCCATCGGCGACATCGCCGCGCTCGCCGAGGTGGCCCACGCCGCCGGGGCGCTGCTGGTCGTGGACAACACGTTCGCCTCGCCCTACCTGCAGCAGCCGCTGGCGCTGGGCGCCGACGTGGTCGTGCACTCCACCACCAAGTACGCCGGCGGCCACTCCGACGTCGTCGGCGGGGCGATCGTGGTCGACGACGCCGGGCTCGCGGAGAAGGTCGGCTACCACCAGAACGCGATCGGCGGGGTCGCCGGCCCGTTCGACTCCTGGCTGGTGCTGCGCGGGTTGAAGACGCTGGCGCTGCGGATGGACCGGCACTGCGACAACGCGGAGCGGATCGTCGACTTCCTGGCGGGCCATCCCGCGGTCAGCGAGGTGATCTACCCCGGCCTGGAGTCCCACCCGGGCCACGAGGTGGCGCGCCGCCAGATGAAGCGGTTCGGCGGGATGGTCTCGTTCCGGGTCACCGGCGGTGAGGAGCAGGCGCTCGCGGTCTGCGCCGCCACCGAGGTCTTCACCCTCGCCGAGTCCCTCGGCGGCATCGAGTCGCTGATCGAGCACCCGGGCCGGATGACCCACGCCAGCGTCGCCGGCACCGACCTCGAGGTGCCCGCGGACCTGATCCGGCTGTCGGTCGGGATCGAGACCTCCGACGACCAGGTCGCCGACCTCGCCCGCGCGCTTGGCTGAGCCCGCGCGCTTGGCTGAGCCCGCGCGCTCGGCCGAGCCCGCGCGCTCGGCAGAGCCCGGGTCGGACCCGCCCGTGACCGGGCTGGTGCTCTGCGTCGACATCGGCTCGACCTTCACCAAGGTCCTGGCCGTGGACCTCGACACCGCCGAGGTGGTCGCATCGGTCGCCCACCCGACCTGGGCCAGCGGCGATGTCGCCGACGCCGTCGCCGCGGCCCGTGCCCGGCTCGCCGGCGCCGACCCCCGGGCCGACCGGGCGCCGGTGATGGCCTGCTCCAGCGCCGGCGGTGGCCTGGGGATCGCCGTCCTCGGCAACGAGGAGCTGGTGACCGCCGAGGCCGGCCGCCGGGTCGCGCTCTCCAGCGGCGGACGGGTGGTCGGTGTCGTCGCCACCGGCGAGGCAGCCGGCCTGGTCGACCGGGTCGACGCCGCCCTGGCCGACGCGGACGTGGTGCTGCTGACCGGGGGCACCGACGGTGGCAACCCCGACGCGCTGGTGCGCGGCGCCACCACGCTGGTCGACGCCGGATGGTCCGGACCCGTCGTCGTCGCGGGCAACGTCGAGGCGCGGCAGCGGACCCTGGAGACGCTGGCCCGCGCCGCCGGCATCGCCGCCGTCGCCGTGGACAACGTGGTGCCGCGGATCGGCGTGCTCGCCCCGCACGGCGCCCGGGTCGCGATCCGCTCGATGTTCCTGGAGCACGTCATCGGCGGCAAGGGACTCTCGGCAGACCCGGACCTGCTCGCCGCCGTGCACGGCGCCACCCCCGACATCGTGCTGCGCGGCGTCGAGATGATCGCAGCGGTGGTCGGGGAGGTGGCGGTGGTGGACGTCGGTGGCTCGACCACGGACGTCTACTCGGTGCGCCCGCCCGACCCCGAGGACGCCGGGCTGGCGCGCGAGGTCGTCGCCACCGCGGCGGCCGCCCGCACCGTCGAGGCCGACCTGGGCATGCGGCACTCGGCGTCGGGCGTGCTGGCGGCCGACGACCCCGCCGCCCGCGCCACCCGAGCGGTGCTCCCGCCCGACGGCACGGGGCCCGGTGAGGCAGTGCTGGCGGGCGGCGCCGAGCGGCGTCGTACCGAGCCGGGGTGGGTGGTGCCGCCGGCCGCGGACGGCAACGGCGAGTGGGCGGTCGAGGCCGAGATCGCACGGCGTGCGGCCGGCACCGCCGTACGACGCCACGCCGGGCGGTCGACCGTGGTGCTGGCTCCGGACGGACGGGTGGTCGAGCGGACCGGGGTCGACCTGCGCGAGGTCGGGCTGCTGGTGGGGTCCGGCGGCGTGCTCCGGCACGGTCCGGCCGGCCTCGCCGAGCGGGTGCTGGGCGGGTTGGTGACCGGGCACGACCCCGACGGCTGGCAGCTGCCGGGTCGGGCTCGGACGGTGGTCGACCACGACTACCTGCTGGTGGCGATCGGGCTCCTGGCCGAGGTCCGTCCCGACGTCGCGCGTCGGCTCGCCGACCGGATCGCTTCGGCGTCGGGACGCACCATCTAGAGTCCAGGGAGTGAACCCCGAGGACCGCGACGAGCCCGTCGGCGAGGAGCCGAACGGCACGGCGGACGACCACCGACCGGATGACGACGCGGTGCGCCCCGATGCGGACGCCGCGTCGGCGGCGGACGTCGAGGACGGCGACGATCGCCCCGCCGCACGGCCCGGTCACTGGCGTCGCCGCCGGTCACGCCCGCACGGGCGGCCCGGGGCGGAGGACGAGACGCCGGAGGAGCGTGCCGAACGCCTGCACGAGGAGACCCTGCTGCGTCGGTTCGCGCAGCAGTGGGCCGTGGTGCGCGAGGAGCGCCGGGCCGAGCCCGCGCCGATCTCCACCGGCCCGTCCAACTTCGCGCAGGCGCAGGTGCCGTGGGGCCTGGACCTGGCCGCCGGGTGGGCCTGGCGACTGCTGCTCATCGGCGCCGCCGGCTACGGCGTGCTCTGGCTCTTCGGCTTCTTCTCGGTGGTCACCGTGCCGCTGGCGGTCGCGCTGCTGATCAGTGCCCTCGCCGCGCCGTTCGTCGGCGGCCTCGCCCGGCTCGGACTACCCCGCGGCCTCTGCGCGCTGCTGGTGGTGATCGGCGGCTTCGCTCTGGTCGGCGCCTTGCTCACCTTCGCCGGGCAGCAGGTGGCGACGGGGGCCTCCGACCTCGCCGACTCGACCGTCGAGGGCCTGGGCCAGATCAGGTCCTGGCTGCGCGACGGGCCGCTCAACGCCAGCGACTCCCAGATCAACGAGTACATCGCCAGCGCCCAGCAGATGATCCAGGACCGCTCCCAGGACGGGGAGGTGATCACCCAGGTCACCGAGGTCGGCTCGGCGGTGACGCACGTGGTCGCCGGGTTCTTCATCGCCCTCTTCGCGACCTACTTCTTCCTCGCGGACGGTGACCGGATCTGGTCCTGGCTGGTGCGGATCGCGCCCCGTGCGGCGCGGGAGCGGGTCGACTCCTCGGGCCGGGTCGCCTGGCTGTCGCTGGTCCAGTTCGTCCGGGCCACCGTGATCGTGGCGCTGGTCGACGCGATCGGCATCGCGCTGGGCGCCGCGATCCTCAACGTGCCGTTCGTGCTGGCGATCGGCGTCCTGGTCTTCCTCGGCGCGTTCGTGCCGATGATCGGTGCCACCGTCGCCGGCACTGTCGCCGTCCTGGTGGCACTGGTCGACCAGGGCCCGATCACCGCGCTGCTGATGGCCGCCGTGGTGATCGGTGTCCAGCAGCTCGAGGGCCACGTGCTGCAGCCGTTCCTGCTCGGCCGCTGGGTCTCCCTGCACCCGCTCGGCGTCATCGTCGCGATCGCGGCGGGCGTCCTGGTCGCCGGCGTGGTCGGCGCGCTGGTCGCGGTGCCGCTGGCAGCGGCGACCAACGCGGTGGTGCTGCACCTGGCCGACCGGGCGGAGCCGCCGGAGGAGATGGCGGAGGCGATCGAGGAGGCCGGCGGTGACTGACCCGACGGAGGTCTTCGACCCGGAGCTGATCGCCGGCGCCCGGTCGCTGGTGGACCAGGTCGCGGTGACCACGCCGCTGATCGAGTCCCGCTGGCTGACCGGCCGGTTGGGGCGCCCGGTGCTGCTGAAGTGCGAGAACCTGCAGCGCACCGGCTCGTTCAAGGTCCGCGGGTCGGCGGTCCGGATCGCCCACCTCGATCCCGACGCCCGGGCGCGCGGCGTGGTCGCTGCCTCGGCCGGCAACCACGCCCAGGGGGTGGCCCTGGCCGCCCAGCAGCACGGCATCGACTGCACGGTGTTCATGCCCGACGGTGCGCCGATCAACAAGGAGCGCGCCACCCGCAACTACGGCGCGGACGTCGTCTTCGCCGGTCGCACCCTGGAGGACGCGCTCGCCGCCGCGGAGGATCGGGCGGCGCAAACCGGGGCGACCCTGATCCACCCCTTCGACCACGCCGACATCGTGGCCGGGCAGGGCACGGTCGGGCTGGAGATCCTCGAGCAGTGCCCCGAGGTCGGCTGCGTCGTCGTACCGACCGGCGGGGGAGGGCTGCTGGGCGGCATCGCCGCCGCGGTGCGCCACGCCCGCGACGACGTCCGGGTGATCGGGGTCCAGGCAGCCGCCGCGGCGGCGTTCCCGGCCTCGCTGGAGGCCGGTCGGCCGATCAGGCTGACCGAGATGGCCACCATGGCCGACGGGATCGCGGTCGGCCGGCCCGGCGAGCTCACGCTCGCGCTCGTGCAGGCCTACGTGGACCGGATCGTGACCGTCGCCGAGGAGTCGCTCTCCCGTGCCCTGCTGGCCCTGGTCGAGCGGGAGAAGCTGGTGGTCGAGCCGGCCGGCGCGGCCGCGGCCGCGGCATTGGCCGACGGGACGATCGACCCGGCCGCCCTGCCCGACGGACCCGTCGTGGTGCTGCTGTCGGGCGGGAACGTCGATCCGCTGCTGCTCGGCAAGGTGATCCGGCACGGACTCGCCGCGGCCGGCCGCTACCTGGCGCTGGAGGTCACCATCCCGGACCTGCCCGGCGGCCTGGTGCGCCTGCTCGCCGAGGTGGCCGATGCGGGGGCGAACGTGCTGGAGGTGGTGCACGAGCGGACCACGCCGGGGCTGCACCTGAACGAGGTCGCGGTGCACCTGCAGCTGGAGACCCGCGGAGACGAACATGCCGCAGCCGTTCTGGAACGGCTGCGGCAGCACGGCTTCGTCACCGGTCGGTGACCTCGGCCCTGGAGGACCGGGGCACCGACCGGGACGGCGTCAGGACTGGAAGGGCTTCGCGTCGAGGATGATGACGGTCTGGGTGCGACCGTTCACCTCGTAGGAGACGGTGTCGCCCTTGCTCTTGCCGTTGATCGCGGCGCCGAGCGGGGCCTCCGGGGTGTAGACGGTCAGACCGTCGCTGGGGGCCTCGCGCGAGCCGAGCAGCAGGAAGGTCTCCGCCTCGTCGTCGTCATCGCCCTCGAACTTGTAGGTGACCACCATGCCGGGCTCGACCACCCCGTCGTCCGGCGGGGTCTCACCGATCTCGGCGCGGCGGATCATGTCCTCGAGTTGCGCGATCCGGGCCTCGTTCTTGCCCTGCTCCTCGCGAGCGGCGTGGTATCCGCCGTTCTCCTTCAGGTCACCCTCGTCGCGGGCAGCGCTGATCTCGGCCACGATCTCCTGACGGCGGGTGCCCTTGAGGTGATCGAGCTCGGACTGCAGCTTGTCGAAGGCATCCTGGGTCAACCAGACGGTGTTCTGGCCGCCTGCCTGCTCGGTCTGCGTCATGGCTACTCCTGAGTGCTACTCGGGTTCGGGGTACTTCGGGGTGTGCGTACTACGGGGTTTCCGCGCCCTCCGGCGCAGTGATGCCGTCCGACGCCTGGCTGATCGGCCATCAGGTCTGGACGTGCGCCACGTCTCCGTGGCGGCCTGCGTGCGGAGCACGCTAGCGGTCTCAGAGCGCGTCGTGGACGGCAGAACGCCCACCTTAGCAACCGAGGCGCGACTGCGCAGAGTCGGTGACCGGGGTCACCGGGGCGATGCGGTCACTGGGGACGCGGTTGGCCCTCCGCGGTGCACCCCACCCAGTCCACCGCGGTGGCGAGCCGGTCGGTGTTGAACTCGAAGGTGTGGTCGGGCCCCTCGTCCGGGTCGGGGTGGACGGTCACCTCGCCCACCACGACCTTGTCGTGGGCGATCGCGCGCACCAGGCACGAGGTCTCGACCGGCCCGTCGCCGTACTGAAGGCGCACCGTGACGGTGGCGGTGTGGTCGTCGAGGACGTCGTTGGCGATCATCTCCGACTTGACCGGCGGGTCGGCGTTGAACACGGTGGCCCAGCCGAGCCAGACGAGCCCGGCGAGCACGATCGCGCCGCCGATCACCGTGACCAGGATGCGTCCGGTCAACGAGGGCGCGCCGTAGCGATCCTTCAGGGAATCCTCGCGCGTGCTCACCGGTTCATGATCCCATGGCGCCACTTCCTACGATGGTCGGCATGTCCGCTGACCGCTCCGCCGGTGCACCCGCTCACACCGGCCTCCGTCTGATGCACGTGCACGCCCACCCCGACGACGAGTCGAGCAAGGGCGCCGCCTCCACCGCGCGGTACGTCGCCGAGGGCGTGGACGTCCACGTGGTGACCTGCACCGGCGGCGAGCGCGGCTCGGTGCTGAACCCGAAGATGGACCGGCCCGACGTCCTGGCCAACATCACCGAGATCCGGCGCCAGGAGATGGAGCGGGCACGGGACATCCTGGGCGTCACCCAGGACTGGCTCGGGTTCGTCGACTCCGGCTGGCCCGACGGTGACCCGAAGCCCCCGCTGCCCGAGGGCTGCTTCGCCCTGGAGCCGCTGGAGGTGGCCACCGAGCGGCTGGTGCGGCTGGTGCGCTCCTTCCGCCCGCAGGTGATGACGACGTACGACGAGCGCGGCGGCTATCCGCACCCGGACCACATCCGCTGCCACGAGGTGAGCGTCGCTGCGTTCGAGGCGGCCGCCGATCCCGAGCGGTTCCCGGAGGCGGGGGAGCCGTGGCAGGTCAGCAAGCTCTACTACCACCACTCCTTCAACCGGCCGCGGATGCAGGCGATCCACGACGCGATGATCGAGCACGGGTTGGAGTCGCCCTGGGCCGAGCGGCTGGAGAAGTGGGAGAAGGAGCCCGAGTGGGACGCCCGGATCACCACCCGGGTGCCGTGCGCGGACTACTTCGGTGTGCGGGACCAGGCGCTGCTCGCCCACGCCACGCAGATCGACCCCGACGGCTTCTGGTTCGCCATCCCGCGCGAGCTCCAGGAGAAGGTCTGGCCGACCGAGGACTACGAGCTCGTGGTGAGCCACGTGGAGAGCCAGCTCCCGGAGGACGACCTGTTCGCGGGGATCACCGCCGACCCGGCGTGACCGGAATCCGCCCGACCCGACGCCGACTCGGCCTCCTGTGCCGCGCAGTGGCAGTATGGATGCATGTTGGCCGGAATAGCCCCGCTCCTGACGCCCCTCGTCGAGAAGGCGCCTGACGCGAACGACGTCGTCGCCGGGTGGATGGGCTTCGCGGTGTTCATCGGCCTGATCCTCGCGGTGGTCGTGCTCGGGTGGAGCCTGGTCAGGCAGCTGCGCAAGACCGACAAGGCCGCCGCCGACGGGGTGTTCGGCGCCGAGGCCGCCGAGAAGGTGGCGAGGGCGCGGGGCGGCTCGGCCGCCGACGAGCGCTGACCCGGCGCCGATGCCGGTCAGCCCCGAGCAGCTGCTCGGCTTCGGGGTCGCCGCCCTGGTGCTGATCGTGATCCCCGGGCCGAGCGTCGTCTTCACCCTGGGCCGGGCGATCACCTACGGCCAGCGGGTCGCGCTGGCCACCGTGGTCGGCAACACCGCCGGCCTCTTCGTGGTGATGAGCCTGGTCGCGGTCGGGCTCGGTGCCGTGGTGGCGCGCTCGATCGTGGTGTTCACCGTGATCAAGCTGGTCGGCGCGGCGTACCTGGTGTGGCTCGGGATCCAGGCGATCCGGCACCGTCGCGCGCTCCGGGTCGGCGCGGCCGCGGGCGGTCCGCTGGGAGCCGGGCAGGCGGTCCGTCAGGGCTTCGTGGTCGGAGTGACCAACCCGAAGGGCTTCATGATCTTCGCGGCGCTGCTCCCGCCGTTCGTGGACCGCGGCGCGGCGGCGGCGTCGGTGCCGACGCAGATGTTCGTGCTCGGCCTGGTCGCCGTGGTGCTGGGCTTCGTCTGCGACTGCGTGTGGGCGGTGGCCGCCGGCAGCGCGCGTGACTGGTTCGTCCGCTCACCGCGACGTAGCGAAGGCCTCGGCCTGCTGGGCGGTACGTCGATGATCGGGCTCGGCGTGGGTCTGGTCTTCACCGGTCACGCGAGCAGGTAGCCGCCGACCAGCACGACCACCTCGTCGAGCACCCGGTCGCGGTCGAAGCCGGGACGGTCCAGCGACCACCGCAGCGCGACGTTCTGCACCGCCATCACCAGCACCCAGGCGGCCAGGTTGACGTCGGGGCGGCGTGAGGACTCCGGTCGCGCGGTGAGGTAGGTGACCAGCACGTCCCGGATCCGCTGCTCGAGGGCCTGACGGCGCTCCCGGTTCGCGACCTGGGGCAGCTGCTCGGTCAGCACCCGCAGCAGCGCGGGGTTGCCCTCCAGCGCCGAGAACAGCGCGTCGATGATGGAGCGCACCACGTCCGGCCCGATCGCACCGGGGCCGATCCGATCGTTGAGCGAGGCAGCGACCTGCTCGGCGACCTCGTCCCAGTAGCGGTCGATGACGATGGTGAGGATGGCGTCCTTGTCCGGGAAGTACTGGTAGAGCGATCCCGGGCTGACGCCGGCCACCGCGGCGACCCGGTTGGTCGAGAACGCGTCGTAGCCCTGCTCGGCGAGCACCATGCGTCCGGCGTCGACGATGCGCTCGACGGTCTGCCGGGAACGTTGCTGCCGGGGGCTCTTCCGCATCTCGTTCCGCATCCGGTCAGTCTTCCATCCGGGGAGCCGGGATGGAACGCGACTTGAAGACGAGCAAAGACTCGTTTCATGCTGGAGGCATGACCGCGACCGCAGATGTCCCCGGCTCGACCGCCCGCTACCCGACGCGATTCCGCGAGGCCGAGGAGCGCTCCCGCCGACTCGGACGACCCCTGCGGATCTTCGGGCGGATCGACGACTCCGGAGTCGACGAGGGGCTGATGGACCGCATCGGCCGTGGCTTCTTCGAGACCGATCGGCTCGGCGCGGGGCTGGCCGAGGCGATGCGGATGCGAGCCGGGGCGCCCGGGAGGGTCCGGATGGACGAGTTCCGCGCGGCTCTGGCGGGTGGTGTCGCGGCGGTCCCGGACCCGGCCCCGGCGCTGGTGGAGTTCTTCGAGGAGGTCGAGCGGGTCCCGGCGTGGGTGGACTGGGGGCTGGTCGACGAGGGTGCCGCGGTCTTCCGGCGCCTGGGCCAGAACGCGGCCGACGTACTGCTCCAGCTGGCGCTGATCGGCGGCTACCGGTTCGGAGGACCGATCGACCTGCTGGTGGCGACGGGAGGGTTGACCGGGGACATGACCCGGCGCCGGCTGGCCGAGACGCAGAAGTGGGGCGACAGCCTGGCCGACCCCGGAGCCCTGCGACCGCCGCGCGACGGGCGGCCCGGTGGGGAGGGGTGGCGCCTGACCGTGCACGTACGGGCGATGCACGCCCTGGTGAACGCCGGCTTCGCCGAGCAGTGGGACACCGAGCGGTGGGGTCTCCCGATCAACATGTCCGACCAGGCCTCGACCCTGGGCCTCTTCGACGGGGTCCTGATCATCGGCTGCCGCGCGCTCGGCGTCCCGGTCGACGGCCGCGACTCGCGCGCCCTGATGCACCTGTGGAAGTACGTCGGATGGCTGATGGGCGTGCACGAGGACTTCCTCGTCGACGACGAGTGGGAGCGCCACCGGATCAGCTATCACGTGCTGCTCGCCCAGGCCGGGATGTCCGACGCCGGCCCGCAGCTCACCCAGGCGATCGTGGCCGCCCAGGGACGGCGGGCCTTCCCGCGGTGGCCGGCCGCGCTGCTGCCGTGGCGCCGCCGGTTCGAGACCGAGCGGCTGCTCAGCATGCTGACCGTGTTCCTCGGGCCGGAGTCGATGCGGGAGTTCGGGCTGCCGCTGCGCCCGCCGTGGGCGCACCTCTACATCGGGGTGCTCAACACCGTCCGCTACCGCCTGGTCGCCCGCCTGCCCGGAGGGGAGCGACGCCTCCGCGCCTGGGGCAAGCGGCGCGGACGCGAGGTGGTGGAGAGCTATTTCGCAGGGGAGGCGGAGGGGCTCGGGGAGTTGCGCGGCGGTCGCTGAGAGGTCGGTCGCGCCCGGTCGAGAGGTCGCGGGCGTGCGGTCGAGAGGTCGGTCGCGCCGGGTCGAAGGGTCGGTGAGGCGCGGGCGAAGGGTCGCCGAGGAGCGGGCGAAGGGTCGCCGAGGAGCGGGCGAAGGGTCGGTGAGGCGCGGGCGGCCTCACCGACCGACGCGGTCAGCCGTAGGTGTAGAAGCCGCGCCCGGCCTTGCGGCCGAGGAGGCCGGCGTCGACCATCCGGGCCAGCAGCGGCGGGGGAGCGTAGAGGGGCTCCTTGAACTCCTCGTAGAGCGACTCGGCGACGGCCTTGGTGGTGTCCAGGCCGATCAGGTCGGCCAGCGCCAGCGGGCCCTGCGGGTGCGCGGCACCCCGGACCAGGCCGGAGTCGATGTCCTCGGCGCTGGCGAACCCGGACTCGTACATCCGGATCGCCGAGAGGATGAACGGGATCAGCAGCGCGTTGACCACGAAGCCGGCGCGGTCCTGGCAGTCGATCGCGTGCTTGCCCAGGCCGTCCTGGACGAAGGAGCGGGCGCGCTCGGTTGTCGCCTCGGCGGTCATCAGCGACGGGACGAGCTCGACGAGCGACAGCACGGGCACCGGGTTGAAGAAGTGGATGCCGAGCACCTGCTGCGGGCGCGAGGTGGCGACCGCCAGCTTCATGATCGGGATGGAGGAGGTGTTCGAGGCCAGGATCGCGTCCGGGGCGGCCACGATCTTGTCGAGTCGCGCGAACAGCTCGGTCTTGGCGTCCTCGTTCTCCACGATCGCCTCGACCACGAGGTCGCGGTCGGCGAGTGCGTCCAGGTCGGCCGAGAACCCGATGCGTCCGAGCACGCCTTCGGGGTCCTCGAGCTTGCCGCGCTGGGCGGCGCGCTGCAACGACTTCTCGATCCGGGCCCGCGCGGCGTCGGCGGCGGACTGGGTGGCTTCGGCAACGACGACCGAGCGGCCGGAGCGTGCCGCGACCTCGGCGATGCCGGATCCCATCAGTCCGCCGCCGACGACGCCGACCTTCTCCAGCCCGCCGTCGATGGTGTTGGTGGCGTCCTCGCCCGTCGCGGTCATCTGCGCATTCCTTCCGTCGTGGGCCTCCCACCGTAGTCTCAGGCCCACGACGGCCGGACGGGCCTCCCCGCCCGATCGGATCTGCCGGGTCAGGTCGGCAGGGTCAGGTCGGCTCGACGGGTCGCGCTCAGTCGAAGAGGCGCTGGTAGTAGTTGATGGTCCGGCGCATCTCGGCGAGGTCGGCGTACCACTGGTTGACCTCGGCGCGACAGCGCGCGCGACGGAAGCGCTTGTCATACTCCCCGCACTCCGCCATCGCCTCGGAATCGGTCGGCGGGTATTCGGTGGTGCCGTCCAGGCGCTGGATGGAGAAGCCGTTCGCGGCGCTGCCGGACACCTCGACGATGGTCTTGCCGGCGAGGCGGGCGGGGGCGCGGGTGTCGGTCTCGGCAACGCTCGGCACGGTCAGCGCGGCGAGCGTGCCGACCGTGGGGCCGAGTACGGCGAGCAGCGTCAGGGCGACGCGGCGCCGGCCGGTGCGCATCGGGGTGGTCGGGGTGGTCGGGGTGGTCGGACTGATGGTGGTCATGGGGTCTCCTCCCGAGACTCGGTGCCGGGCTCTCCGGCCTCGCCGACGCTAGGAAGTCCGCGGCGCTCGGATCGCGATCGCGCACGGCCCTGTGGAGGGTCGGCCCAGCGCCCGGCACTGGGGACGGCGGGTGGGCCGGATCGCGTTGTCGGTGACTCCTGGGATGCTGCGCGGATGGCTCGACGTGTGCAGCGCCCCGACGTACCGCTGGTCTGGGTGGAGAGGCTCCGCGGCATCCTTGCGGAGCTGCCGCGCTGCGAGGAGGAGGCCGCATGGACCGGGGTGCGCTGGCGGGTCGGCAACGCGACCGTGGCCCACGTCTTCGGCGGCGAGGACCAGCTCTTCCGGATCACCTTCCGGGCCGAGGCCGGTGAGGTGATGGCCTTCGCCCATCTCGGCGAGCCCTACTTCCGGGTGGGCGGCAACGCGGTCGGGATGGTTCTCGACGAGGAGACGGACTGGGTCGAGCTGACCGAGCTCCTCACCGACTCCTACTGCATCCAGGCACCCGAGCGCCTGGCGGCGCAGGTGGCGCGCCCGGGGCCGGTCTGACCAGACCGATCGGTCCGACCGTCCCGGACGAGTCAGTCACCAGCCGAGCCGGCCGGCGTCCTCGGCGGCGAGCGGTTCGCCCGCCGCCTCGGCGAATGCGAGCAGCGCCCGGACCAGGTGGCGGCGCTGTGTGGTCGGCATCTGCTCCACGATCGTCGCGATCGCCGTACGACGTCGCCGGGTGACCTCGTCGACCAGCTCCGCGCCGGAGCCGCTCAGGGTGATCGCGACCTGGCGCCGGTCCTCGTCGCTCGCGCGCCGTTCGACGAGGCCGGCGGTGGCCAACCGGTCGACGGAGCGCATCGCGGTGGAGGAGTTCACGCCGAGCCGGGTGGCCAGCTCACGCAGGGTGCTCGCACCCTGGGAGCGCAGCACCACCAGGGTGCGGAACTGGGCCAGCGAGACGGACTCCTCGACGTCGGCCAGCGATCGGGCCGAGACGCCGACCAGTGCCCGGGAGGCGGTCAGCAGCAGAGCGACGAGATCCTCGCGGTCGTCGTCGGGCGCCTTGGCTTGCATCGAGCAATCATTGCATAATGCAAGGCATGTCCGACGCTGCGCCGCCCGAACCCCCGCCCGATTCGCAGCCCGATTCGCAGCTCGGCCAGATGTCCGGCTCCTCACGGTTCGCCGAGCGATGGCAGCGGACGCTCTCCTCCGACGTCGGGATGCTCCTGCTGGCTGTCGGCGTCGGCGCGGTCGCCGCTCTCTGCGCAGTGGTCTTCCGCTGGCTCATCCTCACCTTCACCCGGCTGTTCAGCGGCTACGACGACTACGCCGCCGTCGCCGGCGAGGGTCACGGCCGTTGGGAGTCGGTCGGCCCGTGGTTCGTGGTGCTCGCCCCGGTGCTGGCCGGGCTGATCTACGGGCCGCTGGTGCACCGCTTCGCCCCGGAGGCCCGCGGGCACGGCGTGCCCGAGGTGATGGACGCCGTCGCCCGGCGCGGCGGACGGATCGCGCCGACGGTGGTCGCGGTCAAGGCACTGGCCTCGGCGCTGTGCATCGGTGGGGGCGGCTCGGTGGGCCGCGAGGGACCGATCGTGCAGATCGGTGCGGCCGCCGGCTCGACGCTGGCCCGGATCGGTCGGCTCCCGGTCGCGCGCGTGCGGCTGCTGGTCGCCTGCGGTGCGGCGGGCGGCATCGCGGCCACGTTCAACGCGCCGCTGGCCGGCGCGTTCTTCGCCGTCGAGCTGATCCTCGCCGACTTCGTCGCCCAGGCGTTCGGGATGGTGGTCGCCGCCGCGGTGACCGCGTCCGCGCTGGGCCGGGCGCTGATGGGCGACGAGCCGTTCCTCTCGCTGCCGGAGTTCCGCGTCGACCACGCGGCCCAGTACGGCCTGTTCGTGCTGCTCGGTCTGCTGGCCGGCGTCGTCGGCGTCGTCTTCGCGAAGGTCCTCTACGCCGTCGAGGACGCCTGCGACGCGCTCTGGCGCGGGCCGGAGTGGGCGCGACCGGCGGTGGGCGGACTGGCCCTGGGCCTGGTGCTTCTCCTGCTCCCGGAGATGTACGGCGTCGGCTACCCGGTCCTCGACCACGCCGCGATGGGGGACTACGCCGTCGGCTTCCTGCTGCTGCTTCTGGTCGGGAAGATGCTGGCCACCTCGTTGACCATCGGGATCGGCGGCTCCGGGGGCGTCTTCGCCCCGAGCCTGTTCATCGGGGCGATGCTCGGGGCCGCTTTCGGAGCGGTGATGCACCAGCTGGTGCCCTCGGTCGCCGGCTCGGTCGGCGCCTACGCCCTGGTCGGGATGGGCGCGGTCTTCGCTGGCGCCGCCCGCGCCCCGATCACCGCGGTGATCATCCTGTTCGAGCTGACCGGGCAGTACTCGATCATCCTCCCGCTGATGGCCGCGATCGTGATCGCCACGGGCGTCAGCCACCGGCTCTCGGGGGAGACGATCTACAGCCTCAAGCTGGTGCGTCGCGGGGTCGTGCTGCCACGGCGCGAGACGGTGCTCGACGTCGGCTGATGCGAACGGGGACCCGGCGCGCGGGCGCCGGAGGTGCCGGTCACCCACGCCCGCCGGCGTGCCACGCTGGTGCCATGGCCAACCGGCTCGACGCAGCGACCAGCCCCTACCTCCTCCAGCACAAGGACAACCCCGTCGACTGGTGGGAGTGGGGGCCGGACGCCTTCGCCGAGGCGCGCCAGCGCAACGTCCCGGTGCTGCTGTCCGTCGGGTACGCCGCCTGCCACTGGTGCCACGTGATGGCGCACGAGTCGTTCGAGGACGAGGCCACGGCCGCACAGATGAACGCGGACTACGTGTGCATCAAGGTGGACCGTGAGGAGCGGCCGGACGTGGACGCGCTCTACATGCAGGCGACCACCGCGATGACCGGCAACGGCGGGTGGCCGATGACCGTGGTGGTCGACCACGACGGCGCGCCGTTCTTCGCCGGCACCTACTTCCCGGACCGACCCCGGCACGGGCAGCCCGCCTTCCGTCAGGTCCTGGCTGCGTTGTCCCAGGCGTGGCGGGAGCGCGGCGAGGACGTACGGGCCACCGCCGGCCGCGTGGCCGAGCACCTGGCGCGGGAGGTGACCCTGCCGTCGTACCCGATCGATGCGGGACGGATCGGGGCGGCGGTGGAGGCGCTGGCCGGCGACTTCGACCCGATGGCCGGCGGGTTCGGCGACGCGCCCAAGTTCCCACCCACGATGGTGCTGGAGTTCCTGCGGCGCGCGGTGGCGACGCCCGGGCTGCTCGACGACGAGCGGCGGCGTCAAGCGGCGCACATGCTCGCCCGCACCACCGCGGCGATGGCGGGCAGCGGCATGTACGACCAGGTCGGCGGCGGGTTCGCCCGTTACGCGGTGGACCGCGGGTGGGTGGTGCCGCACTTCGAGAAGATGCTCTACGACAACGCTCAGCTCGTCGGGCTCTACGCCCGCCTCGGCACCGAGGACGGCGAGCGTGTGGCCGTCGAGACGGCCGACTTCCTGCTCCGGGAGCTGCGCACCCCGGAGGGTGGTTTCGCCTCGGCGCTCGACGCCGACAGTCCGGTCTCGGCCGGTGGTCCGAGTCGTGAGGGCGCGTTCTACGCCTGGACGCCGTCGCAGCTGACCGACGCCCTCGGGGAGGAGCGTGGCTGGTGGGCGGCCGAGCTGTTCGGCGTCACCAACGAGGGCACCTTCGAGGAGGGTGCGTCCACCCTCCAGCTGCGGCACCGGCCGAACGGCGCCGACGACCTGCGACGGCTGGCCGAGGTCCGTGCCCGACTCCGCGACGCGCGCGAGCAGCGGCCCCGGCCCGCCCGCGACGACAAGGTGGTCGCCGCCTGGAACGGGCTCGCGATCAGCGGCCTGTGCGACGTCGGTCGGCGCACCCGGCGACCGGAGTACGTCGACGCGGCCCTCGCCGCCGCCGAGCTGCTCGAGCGGGTGCACCTGCAGCCGGGAGGGCGGCTGCTGCGCGTCTCCCGCGACGGTGCCGCCGGTCAGCACGCCGGTGTGCTGGAGGACTACGGGTGTGTCGCCTCGGGCTTCCTCTCCCTGGCCGCGGCGACCGGCGACCCGCGCTGGTTGCGGCACGCGACCGCGCTGCTGGACACCGCGCTGACCGGCTTCGCGGCACCGGACGGCGGCTTCTACGACACCCACGCCGACGCCGAGGCGCTGCTGGCCCGCCCGCGCGACCCCGGCGACAACGCCTCGCCCAGCGGCTTCTCCAGCCTGGTGCACGCGCTGGTCGAGGCGCATGCGCTGACCAGCGAGGGTCGTTTCCGCGACGCGGCCGAACGGGCGCTGGCCACCGCGTCGCTGCTCGCCGAGAAGGCGCCGCGGTTCGCCGGGTGGAGCCTGGCCGCGGCCGTCACGCTGCTCGACGGACCGCTCGAGGTCGCGATCGTCGGCCCCGCCGGGGCCGACCGGGACGCCCTGGAGCGGCGGGCGCTGCGGCTGCCCGGCGCGGTGGTGATCACCGCGGAAGGCCCGGTGGACGGGATCGGCCTGCTCCAGGGGCGCACGGCGGTCGACGGGCGGGCGGCGGCGTACGTGTGCCGGGGACAGGTCTGCGAGCGGCCGGTCACCTCACCCGACGAGCTGCCCGACGGCGGTTGGGCCGATGGGTGATCGGTGGCGCTCCGGCCTGGTCCTGCTGCTGAGCGTCGTGCTCTTCGCCGGCGTCGTCCTCTTCGCGCCGGGCAGCAACCTCTCGGCGGTACGTCGGCTCCTCGGCCTCCAGGCACCCCTGGGCATCCCCGCCAACGTCCCCGACGAGGGCACCTACGCCTTCTTCGCCACCCAGCCCGGCGACCCCGCCGAGCCGGTCGCCTGGGACCCGTGCCGCGAGATCCACTACGAGGTCAACCCCGACGGCGGACCGGCCGATGCGGTCCAGGTCGTCGCCGAGGCCCTCGACGAGGCGTCCTCGATCAGCGGTCTGCAGTTCGCCTACGACGGCGAGACCGACCGCCGTCCCGTCTGGGAGTCCCGCTTCGTGCCCGGGTTCGGGCGGGCCGAACCGGTGCTGTTCGCCTGGTCGGACGAGGACGAGGTGGCCGAGCTGGGTGGTGACGTCGTCGGGCTCGGCGGCGCCGGCTCGATCGAGGAGTCCGGCGGGTGGAGCCGCTACGTCACCGGAGCGGTCACCCTGGACACCGACGACCGCGCCGACCTCGCGGCCGCGGGCAGCGGCGTCGACCCCGATGCCGTGCGGCGTGCCACGCTGCTGCACGAGATCGGTCACCTGCTCGGCCTCGACCACGTCGACTCGGTGAACGAGCTGATGCATCCCTCCAACGGCCGCCTGCTCGACTACGCCGCCGGCGACCGGGCGGGCCTGGCCGCGCTCGGATCGGGGCGGTGCGGCTGAGCGTCGTCCAGCGGTCGAGACGCTCAGCCGCCCCGATGCTCAGCCACCCAGCGCGAACGCGGTGAGGAAGCCGAGCGCGGTGGCGATCCCGACCCACCAGCCGCCGTCGCGGTAGGCGGTCGGCATCAGCGAGTCGGCCAGCACCGCGATGGTGGCACCGCCGGCGACCGCCTGGGTCGCCGCGATGGTGCCGGTCGAGATCGTGGTGGACAACGCCTCGGCCGCCGGCACGGTCAGCGCCAGGGCCACCGCGGTCGCGGTCCACATCGCCATCCCGCGCCGCGGTCCGATCGCGTGGTCCTCGCGCATCGAGGCCGCGCCGGCGACCGCCTCGGGCATGTTGCCGACCGCGATGGCGACCAGCAGCACCAGCCCACCCTCGGTGAGGGAGACGCCGAGGGCGATGTTCTCCGGGACCCCGTCGAGCAGCGCCCCGAGCATCAGCGCGGGTCCGAGGGCCGCGGGACCGAGCCGGGTCTCGACCAGGCGGTCGGCGACGACGTACACCAGGGTGCCGGCCATCAGCGCCATGCCGGCGGGGAGCAGGCCGAGCTCGTCGAAGGCCGGCTGGAACAGCTCGGTCGAGACCGCGGCGAGCATGGTGCCGGCGCCGAACGCCATCAGCGCGGCCAGCAGCCAGCGGGGCAGGTCGTAGCGCAGGCCGACGGCAGCACCGATCAGCAGCGGGAGCGCGGTGCCGATCCCGTAGAGCCACGGCTCGAGCGCGGAGTTCACCGGCCCACCCTATTCAGCGACGCGCGCTGTCGGAGTAGGTTCGGAGGGTGACCAGCACCGATGCCGCCGCACCGACCTCCAACGCCAGCTTCGACTCGCTCGACCCCGCCACCGGTGAGGTGGTCGGCACCCACCCGATCACGGGTGAGCAGGAGGTCCGTGACGCCGTCGAGCGGGCCCGCCGGGAGGCCACCTGGTGGGAGTCCCTCGGGTTCACCGGCCGCAAGAAGCAGCTCGCGCTGTGGCGCGGGGTGATCGCCCGGCGGATGCCGGAGCTGGCCGACCTGACGACCGCCGAGACCGGCAAGCCGACCGGGGACGCACTGCTCGAGATCTCCCTGGGCGTCGACCACCTGCACTGGGCAGCCGCGCACGCCGGCAAGGTGCTCGGCCGGCGCAGCGTCTCGCCTGGCCTCCTGATGGTCAACCAGGCCGCCAGCGTCGGCTACCGCCCGCTCGGCGTGATCGGCGTGATCGGGCCCTGGAACTACCCGGTCTTCACCCCCCTCGGCTCGATCGCCTACGCGCTCGCCGCCGGCAACGCGGTCGTCTTCAAGCCCAGCGAGTACACCCCCGGTGTCGGGCGCTGGCTGGCCGACACCTTCCTCGAGGCGGTCGGTCGCCCGGTGCTCCAGGTCGTCACCGGGTACGGCGAGACCGGCTCCGCGCTGTGCCGCGCAGGTGTCGACAAGGTGGCCTTCACCGGCTCGACCGCGACCGGCAAGCGGGTGATGGCCGCGTGCGCGGAGACGCTCACCCCGGTCGTGATCGAGGCCGGCGGGAAGGACGCGCTGCTGGTCGACTCCGACGCCGACCTGACCGAGGCAGCCGAGGCCGCGCTGTGGGGTGCCTGCGGCAACGCCGGCCAGACCTGCGCCGGCGTCGAGCGGGTCTACGTGCACGAGCGGGTCTACGACGCGTTCCTCACCGAGATCGTCGACCAGGCGCGTCAGCTCCGGTCCGGACCGGGGGAGCAGGTCGGGCCGATCACCATGCCGAAGCAGATGGACGTGATCCGCCGCCACATCGACGACGCGCTGGCCGGCGGCGGACGGGCGCTCGTCGGAGGCCCGGACGCGGTCGGTGAGCGCTACGTGCAGCCGACGGTGCTGGTCGACGTCCCCGAGGACTCCTCGACCCAGCAGGAGGAGACCTTCGGGCCGACCGTGACCGTCGCCAAGGTCCGGGACATGGACGAGGCGGTGCGGCTGGCCAACGGCACCCGCTACGCACTGGGCTCCACGGTCTTCTCCGCCAAGCGCGGCATGGAGATCGCCGAGCGGCTCCGGGCCGGGATGACCGCGATCAACTCGGTGATCTCCTTCGCCGGGATCCCGACCCTGCCCTTCGGCGGCGTCGGCGACTCCGGCTTCGGGAGGATCCACGGGGCCGACGGACTCCGTGAGTTCACCTACCCCCACGCCATCGCCCGGCAGCGCTTCAAGCCGGCGATGGCGCTGACCACCTTCGCGCGCACGGAGAAGTCCGAGCAGCAGTTGATGAAGGTGGTCGGCGCCCTCTACGGCCGTGCCGGCAAGGACAAGTCCTGAACGCTCGGGTCAGCACGGGCACCCTCGACTGTGCCCACCACCGGGCCGGCGAGTGCCGGTCCTGCACCTGGCTCACCACCCCGTACGACGACCAGCTGGCCGCCAAGGACACCGCAGCCCGCACGGCCGTCGCGTCAGCCTCCGACGCCGCGACCGCCTGGCTGGCACCCCGGCCCAGCGCGCCCGCCGGGTTCCGCAACAAGGCGAAGATGGTGGTCACCGGCACGGTCGCCGACCCGGTGCTCGGGATCCTCGGCCCCCGCGGGGGGAGCCGGTCCGTGGGCGCCGGTGGGGTCGACCTGCAGGACTGTCCGCTGCACACGCCCGGGATCCAGGAGGCGCTCCCGGCGCTGGCCGCGTTCGTCACCCGGGCGGCGCTCGAGCCCTACGACATCGCCACGCGGCGCGGCGAGCTCAAGCACGTGCTGGTCACCGAGTCGCCCGACGGCGAGCTGATGGTGCGGTGGGTGCTGCGTTCGACCGAGGCGCAGGCCCGGATCCGCAAGCACCTCGACGGGCTGCACGAGCAGCTGCCGGCGCTGCGGGTGGTCACCCTGAACGTGCAGCCGGCCCACGCCGCTCTGCTGGAGGGTGAGCGGGAGATCGTCCTCACCGAGCAGGCGACCCTGCCGATGCGCCTCGGCGACCACACGCTCCACCTGGGGCCGCGCAGCTTCTTCCAGACCAACACCGCGGTCGCCGCCGCGCTCTACGCCCGGGCCCGGGACTGGATCGCGGACGCGGCGCCGGCCACGCTCTGGGACCTCTACTGCGGGGTCGGCGGGTTCGCCCTGCACGCCGCGGCCCCGGACCGCGCCGTGACCGGCGTCGAGATCAGCGGCGACGCCGTCGCGGGCGCCGAGCGCAGCAGGGACGAGGCGGCGGCCCGGGGCCGCCCGCTCGGGCGGTTGCGGTTCCTCGCGGCCGACGCGACGTCGTACGCGATCGGGAGCGGGGTGGAGCAGCGTCCCGAGATGGTGGTGGTCAACCCGCCGCGACGCGGGCTGGGGTCCGACCTGGCCGACTGGCTGGAGGGGTCCGGCGTGCCGCAGGTGCTCTACTCCAGCTGCAACCTGGTCACGCTGGGTCGGGATCTGGAGCGGATGGGCGCCTACCGGGTGGCCCGGGGACAGACGTTCGACATGTTCCCGCAGACCGCGCACGCGGAGGTGCTGGTGCTGCTCGGGCGGCGCTGACGCCGCCGGGCTCAGCCGGCGACCACGCTCACCGCAGCGAGTAGGTGGCCATCGAGACGCCGACGTAGTGCACGATGAAGGCGGCCACGGTGAAGCCGTGGAAGATCTCGTGGAAGCCGAAGGTGCGCGGCCAGGGGTTGGGCCACTGGGTGCCGTAGACCACGCCGCCGGCGGTGTAGAGCGCGCCACCCACGCAGATCAGCACGAAGATCGCGATGCCGATGCCGAGGCCCAGCTCGAGCGCGCCGTCGAAGAACGCGGGGATGAAGAAGATCGCGGCCCAGCCGAGCGCGATGTAGATCGGCGCGGACATCCACCGTGGTGCGCCGGGCCAGAACAGCTTGAACGCGATGCCGAGCAGGGCGCCGGTCCAGACCACCGAGAGCATCACCACGCGGGAGGTGCCCTCGAGCAGGATCAGCGCGAACGGCGTGTAGGAGCCGGCGATGAAGAGGAAGATGTTGGAGTGGTCGAAGTTCTTCAGCAACCGCCACATCCGCGGTGACCACGTCCCCCGGTGGTAGGTCGCCGAGACTCCGAACAGCAGCAGCGCGGAGACGACGTACAGCGCCGAACCGACGCGGGTGGCCGCGGTCGGGGAGAGCGCGATCAGCACGATCCCGGCGGCCAGGACCAGCGGGGTGCTTGCCAGGTGCAGCCAGCCGCGCAGCTTCGGCTTGACCTCGGCGATCGTCTCGTGGATCTGTTCGAGGCCAGCACGAACGCTGTCACCCGCGTTCTGGAAGGCCTGGTTCATGGTGTTCAGGCTACAGAAGTGTTGTTACATCCGATGAGCGGACGCTGAGCGTTCCCTGAACTGGGGGAGGCCCGCGCCGGGCTCGGCCCCGCCTCCTGGGGCGGGGCCGACCGGCGACTCGTGCGCCCGGGCGTTCGCGTCAGTGGGTGTGCGGAGCGACGACCCCACCCTCCGCGGGCTGCACGATCACGAAGCCGTGGCCGCTGAACGCGACCTGGAAGGCCTCGCCCGAGCCGCGACCGACCAGTGAGCCGGCGGTGAAGGTGGAGCGGATCGAGGTCTGCAGCTGGGTCGACCAGGCCACCAACGCGTTGGCGTCGGCGAAGGTCGGCGCGTCCGCGGCGTTGAGCACCACCGGCTCGCCGTCGGTGGTGACCGCGACCCAGCCGGTGCCGCGCAACGTCGTGTTGAACAGCCCACCGGCCGCCATCGACCCGCCCTTGACCCGCTCCACGTTCCAGTCCAAGGAGGCGGAGAAGGCCAGCACGCTCTTCCCGTTGATGGAGAGCCCGGCGTTGGTGAGCCGGAGGATGTGCACGTGCTTGGCGCTGTCGGCGAAGAACACGTCCCCGCGCCCGTCGACCCGCATCAGGGAGAGTCCCTCGCCGGTGAACGCCTTCTTCAGGAACTTGCCGGCGCCGCCGCCCTGGTAGGCGAAGTTGACGTCGCCCTGGTAGGAGACCATCGCCCCCTGCTTGGCCATGAACGGCTCGGTGATCCGCACCCGCAGGAGGCGGTTGTTCTGCAGTACGGCGCCCTCGCCGCCGACCTCGCTGTAGCGACCGTCGATCAGGTCGCCGGTGATCCCGCCGAACTCGGCGGACGGGACCGCGGCGCCGGGCTGTGCCGGGTGGTGCTGCGGAGCCGCCTGCGGAGGTGCCGCCTGCTGCGGCGTGTAGGCGGGCGGCTGCGCGCTCGCCGGCGCCTGGGCGACATAGGCCCGGGTCACGGCCTGCTCGGCGGGCTGCTCGGCGGGCTGCTCGGCGGGCTGGGCCGCGGCCGGGTGCGCGACCTGGGTCATCCCAGCGAAGGGCGCGTCCGCAGGCTCCTCGGCCGGAGCGTCGTCGGCCAGGGCGTCGTCGGCCAGAGCGTCGTCGCCCGGGGAGTCATCGGCCTGGGCGTCGGTCGGGGCGTCGTCGCTCAGCAGGTCGCCGGAGGAGGACTCGTCGGTCGCCGCCCCGGTGTCGGCCGCAGCCTCGGTGCCGCCGGACTCAGCGCCCGCTCCCGGGCCGAGCAGCGGGTCCGCGCTCACCTCACCGTTGTCGGCGACGTGGTCGGTCCACTGGGACCCGTCCCAGTAGCGCATCTCGTGGCGGCCGGTCGGGTCCGGGTGCCAGGCGGCAGGGTTCATCGTCGTACCTTCCTCGGGTGGGGTGCGCGGACGCGCGCTGTCCATCGTTGCAGGGTGCCCAGCACCGGCGGAAGCAATCCACGGGCGGAAGGCATCCGGCGCCGACCCGAGTGATCGGGTCTCCCGTGCGGAGGTGACCGGATCGCTACGATCGGGGGGTGGTCGATTGGAAGCGCGGGGTCCGCAAGGTGCTGTATCCCGCCTACGAGGCGCGCATGGTGCGGCGCCTGCCGGACAGTCTGCCGCAGCACGTCGGTGTGATGCTCGACGGAAATCGGCGGTGGGCCAAGGCCGTGGGCCGGGACACCGCGCACGGCCACCGCGCCGGGGCCGCCAACATCGAGCCGCTGCTGACCTGGTGCGACGAGATCGGCATCCAGGTGGTCACCCTGTGGCTGCTCTCCACCGACAACCTCAACCGCCCGGCCGCGGAGCTCGAGCCGCTGCTGGACATCATCGGCGACGCCGTCGATTCCCTCGCCGACCAGCAGCGTTGGCGGCTGCACCCGGTGGGTGCGCTCGACCTGCTGCCGGCCGCCACCGCCGAGCGGCTCAAGGCCGCCGCGGACCGGACCAGCGAGATCGACGGGATCCTGGTCAACATCGCGGTCGGCTACGGCGGACGCCGGGAGATCGCGGACGCGGTCCGCTCGCTGATCAACGAGGCGGCCGCGAAGGGGACCTCGATGAGCGAGCTGGCCGAATCGATCGACGTGGAGGCGATCTCCGAGCACCTCTACACCAAGGGCCAGCCGGACCCGGACCTGGTGATCCGCACCTCCGGCGAGCAGCGGCTCGGCGGGTTCCTGCTCTGGCAGAGCGCGAAGTCGGAGTTCTACTTCTGCGAGGCGTACTGGCCGGACTTCCGCCGGGTCGACTTCCTGCGCGCCATCCGCGCCTACGCCCAGCGCGAGCGCCGCTTCGGAGCCTGATCCGGGCGTCCCCGGCGAAGCCAGGGATCGGGATCAGTACGCCCCGCGGTGGCTCAGCACGGCGCCGACCGTGCGCGCCACGATCCGTGCGTCGAGGCGCAGCGACCAGTTGTCCACGTAGGCCAGGTCCAGCCGGACCGACTCCTCCCAGCTGAGGTCGGAGCGACCGGAGACCTGCCACAGGCCGGTCAGCCCGGGCTTGACCGCGAGCCGCCGGCGTGGGTCGTGCTCGTACTGCGCCACCTCCTGCGGCAGCGCCGGCCGCGGGCCGACCAGCGACATGTCGCCACGGACCACGTTGATCAGCTGAGGCAGCTCGTCCAACGAGTAGCGCCGCAGCACCGCGCCCACCCGGGTCACCCGGGGGTCGCAGCGCATCTTGAACAGCACGCCCGATCCCTCGTCGCGGTCGCTGAGACTCGACTTCTCCCGCTCCGCGGTGGTGCTCATGGTGCGGTACTTCAGCATCACGAACTCCCGCCCGTTGCGGCCCACCCGGACCTGGCGGAACAGCGCTGGGCCGGTCGAGTCCCTCCGTACGGCGACGGCGAGTCCGACCAGCACCGGCAGCATCGCCAGCAGGGCCAGCGTCGCCAGCGCCCGCTCGCCGAGGTCCTTGGCGACCCGGACCAGTCCTCGCTCCGGAAGCGAGCGCACGTGCAGCAGGCGCAGGCCGGCCACGCGGGTCAGGGCGGTGCGTGCCGGGTCCGTGTCCAGCAGGCCGGTGCCCAGGAAGAGCTGTGTGCCGGACGGCTCCAGTGCCCAGCCCAGGCGCTGCACCTCGCGCGGGTCCGCCCCGGTCCCGGGCACCACGAGGACGGCGTCCGCGGCGCTCGTCCGGGCCAGGTCGGTGATCGACGACCAGCCGTGCTGCACCGGAAGCCCGGCGAGACCTTCGGCCTGGTGGGGGGTGAGGCCGGCGGGGTCGAGGGGCTGCGGATCGAGGCTGCACACCGCGACCGGGGCGAACGTGTGGGGGGCACGGGCCAGCTCGTCGAGCGTGGCCGCCACCTGCGCCGCGGAGCCGGCCACGAGCACGCGCTGCGGTCGCGGCGGGATGCGCTCGGTGAGCGCCCCGACGGCCGAGACGGCGGTGAGCGTCGCGGTCAGGGCGACCAGCAGCGCGGGCTGCACCGGATGGCCCAGCAGGGACTCCACCCGGCTGCCGAGCAGCGCCTGGAGCACCCAGCAGCCCAGACCGTAGACGGCACCGGCGCGGACCACGCTGCGTGCCTGGAGGCGAGCAGTGCCGGGGACGTTGCGCAGTCGCCGGCGCCCGGTCAGGTCCAGCACGACGGGCCAGCTGACCGCGACGGCGACCGCCATGACCGGGTCGATCGAGCCGGCGGCGAGAGCCAGCAGCAGCAGACCCAGGGCGACCGCGGTCGCATCGGGGAGCCGGTGACGAGCGCGCTCGGCGACGGCGACCAGGGCCGACCAGCCGGTGGTGGTGCCGCGGTGCCGGCGGGCGCCGGGGACGAGGAGCTCGCCGGCCGCACCGCCCAGTGCGGCGTTGACGTCACCGGTCACGTCGCCAGGCAGCATGTCGCTGCTCGACGGGAACGTCAGCGTCGGCGTCGTCATCCTTCAATCCCCCGGGTCCGTCGGTCGTTGTTCCACCTTCGGCGGCCACCGCGCTGCCTTGCATGCCGCATTTGAGGCAACCGCGCAGGGTCGCCAGGGCGCCGGGCGCCGGCGCCTTCACCGGACCACCTCCGGCGTCGCACGCTGCTGCTGGGCGGCCAGCCACTGCTGCCCGCGGTCCCGGCGCAGCTCGCGCCACATGTCCCGCCCCAGGTCCCGGTCGAGGTGCACCACGCTCTGCCCCCGGACGTACCCGAATCCGGTGACGGGTGCGGTGAGGAAGGTGATGTCGGCGCTGCGCAGGTCGCGCAGCGAGAGCGCGAACGAGGCGATCTCGCGCAACGACCAGGTCTCGTCGACCGACACGTGCTGGAGCAGGTCCTGCACCACCTCGCCGAGCATGGCGGGGTTGGACCGCATCTCGGTGTGGAGCAGCGACCGGACCATGGTGCGGACGACGGCCTGTTGGCGACGTACCCGGTCCAGGTCGCCCTCGGGCAGGCCGTAGCGCTGACCGACGTAGTCCAGCGCATCCTCGCCGTCGAGGTGGTGTTCTCCCGCGCGCCACACCCGGTCGCGGGCCCGGTCCCGCACGGTGGCCGGGACCGTCACGTCGATGCCGCCGGCCTGATCGACGAGCGCGGCGAACCCGGTCCAGTCGACGAGTGCGACGTGGTCGATGCGGGTGCCGGTGAGGTCTTCGATGGTCTCCACCGTCAGCGGCAGCCCGCCCCACGAGTAGGACGCATTGACCTTCGCACGACCGTGGCCCGGGACCTGCACCCAGCTGTCCCGCGGGATCGAGACCACCTGCACGGTGCGCCGGTCGGCGCTCACATGGACCACCATCAGCGTGTCCGCACGCTGCTCGCCGGGGAGCCAGGACTCCGCGAGCGCGTCGGTCCCTGTGGTCGCCACGTCCGAGCGTCGGTCGGTGCCGACGAGCAGGATGTTCATCGCCTCGCCCGCCGTGCCTTCCGCCCGCGGTGGACGGTCGGTGAGCCCGGCGAAGGCCGGCTCGGTGCGGTGCACCTCGGGGACCCGGCTGTGCGCCCAGGCAAGTCCGGTGGCAAGGCCGCCGGCGGCCACCGCGGCGCAGACCATCATCCCGAGCAGGGCGGTGAGGTCGTGGCGGGCGTCGTGACTGAGCATGCGACGAGGGTCGGGTCGCCGTCCGGACCTGCGGACCGGGTTCGGGTGGGGTTACCCAGAAGTGGTCACCGGACCGGTCGGCGCAGCGGGCGGGGAGCCGCGGGGGCTCCCCGATATCGGTGATCGCGGGCCGCCGGGGGGTCGGCCGCGTGATTCCGGGGTCGATGCTGAGCCGGTCGGGCCGGGCGAAGGAGGCGATGGTGATCGCACGCACGGCCCGACGTCCATCGAGAAGGGACGACCATGATGGATTCCGAGCCTTGTGAGG